>NZ_JBHWIQ010000072.1:0-1442 GCF_042732055.1 Streptomyces sp. NPDC059816 | reverse complement strand
CTAGTAGTACTTCGTTAGGTTGGTTTGATGGGATGGCGCGTGGTGGTGCATGCTGCCCGTCGTGGATCTTGGGGAGATCGAGGAACTGCGGGGGAGTCTCGGGGAGTTCGTGGCCGAGGTGTTCGCTTCGCTGAGGCGCAAGGATCAGCGCGGATGGGGGGACTGCTACCTGCGTGGGCTGATGCTGGACGGGCGGCGCAAGTCGATCCAGCCGATGGCCGAGCGGCTGCCGGACGGCAATATGCAGGCGTTGCAGCAGTTCGTCAGCCAGTCGACGTGGGACCACGTTCCGGTGCTGCGGGCCGTTGCGGCGAAGGTGACCTCGGTGATCTCTCCGGAAGCGTGGGTGATCGATGACACTTCCTTCCCCAAGGCGGGAGACCGATCGGCGGGGGCAGCTCGGCAGTGGTGCGGGGCACTGGGTAAGAAGTCGCTGTGTCAGGTGGGAGTGAGCCTGCACGCGGTCACTGACGTTGCTTCCGTGCCGCTGAACTGGCGGTTGTTCCTCCCTGCCGAGTGGTCCGGCGCGGTCGATGGGCGACGTGCGAGGGCTGGAGTGCCTGATGGTGTGGGGCACCGGGAGAAGTGGCGTCTGGCCCTGGACGCGATTGATGAGGCGCTCGGATGGGGGCTGATCGGCCGGGTTGTGGTGGCCGATGCCGGATACGGCCAGATGCATGCCTTCCGGGCCGCTGTGGCCGACCGAGATCTGGAATACGTTGTGGCCGTTCGTGGTGACACCAGTGCCTACCCCGGCGAGGCTGTGCCCACCACGCCGGAACGGGAAGGGCGGATGGGCGCCCCGCGGCTGCCCCGTTACCGCGAGTCGGCCCGTTCCCTGAAGGACCTGGTCGCGACCGCCGGACGGCGCCGGCTGCGGCGCTGCACCTGGCGCTATGGCAGCAAGGGCGTGATGATCAGCCGGTTCATCGTGTTGGAGGTCCGCCCTGCTGGTGTCGCGGCGACCAAGGCGGCGCGGGAGGGAGCGGGCGGGCGTGCGGGGTGGGACGGCGTTCTGCCTACCGAGACCCTGATCGCCGAATGGCCGCCGCACGAGGATGAGCCCACCGACTACTGGCTGACCAGCCTGCCCGCTGACACCGCGCTGCGGCATCTGGTCCGCCTGGCGAAGATCCGCTGGCGGATCGAACACGACTACCGCGAGCTCAAGCACGGCCTGGGCCTGGACCACTTCGAGGGCCGCACCTGGCGCGGCTGGCACCACCACGTCACCCTCGTCACCGCCGCCCACGCCTTCCTCACCCTCAGGCGCCTGGACCCAAAAGCCCAAGCGTCGGCCTGACCTTCTACCAGGTCTTGCAGACCCTGCAGGACCTGTTGCTGTGCTGGACCGGCGCATGCCCCACCTGCCACCGAGACCTACCGCCCCCGGCTCAAACAGACGACCACCCGCCGGGCGCAACCTAACGAAGTACTACTAG
>NZ_JBHWIQ010000071.1:0-1542 GCF_042732055.1 Streptomyces sp. NPDC059816 | reverse complement strand
CCCCGTTATCTTTTTCGCGGTCCTGCAACGGGACCGCTGGCCTCCGGGCCCGGTATGACTGTGTCCCCCTGTCGAGGGCATGACCTGGGGGGTGGTGTCACCGGGCCTGGGAGGTGTCGTCGGAGACGCTGATGAGAGGTCCGGCCACCGCCTGGTCCGGTGCAATGCCGGACAGCTCGTGGGCGGCAGGTCTGCATAACGTGGATGCGCGCGCACGACACCACTGCCGAGGCCGGCACCGCCAACCCTTGTGGGAAGGGTGCGATGTTCGATACCGATGACGTGGGCGTGTTCCTCGGCCTGGATGTCGGCAAGACGGCCCATCACGGGCACGGGCTGACTCCGGCCGGGAAGAAGGTCTTCGACAAGCAGTTGCCCAACAGCGAGCCGAAACTGCGGGCCGTGTTCGACAAGCTGATCGCGAAGTTCGGCACCGTCCTGGTGATCGTGGACCAGCCGGCCTCGATCGGCGCCCTGCCCCTGGCCGTCGCCCGGGATGCGGGCTGCCGGGTCGCTTACCTGCCCGGACTGGCTATGCGGCGGATCGCCGATCTCTACCCGGGCGAGGCGAAAACGGACGCCAGGGACGCGGCGGTGATCGCGGACGCAGCCCGCACTCTGCCCCACACCCTGCGCTCGCTGGAACTGACCGACGAGATCACTGCCGAACTGGCCGTCCTGACCGGCTTTGACCAGGATCTCGCCGCCGAGGCCACCCGCACCAGCAACCGGATACGCGGCCTGCTCACCCAGTTCCACCCCAGCCTCGAACGCGTCCTCGGTCCGCGTCTGGACCACCAGGCCGTCACCTGGCTGCTGGAACGCCACGGATCCCCGGCCGCCTTGCGGAAAGCCGGCCGCCGCAGACTCGTCGAGCTCATCCGCCCCAAGGCCCCGCGCATGGCCGCCCGGCTGATCGACGAGGTCTTCGACGCACTGGACGAGCAGACCGTGATCGTGCCCGGGACCGGCACCCTCGACACCATCGTGCCCTCCCTGGCCCGCTCCCTGGGCGCTGTCCACGAACAACGCCGGGCCCTGGAAACCCAGATCAACACCCTGCTGGAGGCCCACCCTCTTTCCCAGGTCCTGACCTCGATGCCGGGAGTCGGCGTCAGGACCGCAGCTGTGCTGCTGACCACCGTCGGCGACGGCAGCAGCTTCCCCACCGCCGCCCACCTCGCCTCCTACGCGGGCCTGGCCCCGACAACGAAATCGTCGGGAACCTCGATCCACGGCGAACACGCACCCCGAGGCGGAAACCGGCAGCTCAAACGGGCCATGTTCCTGTCCGCCTTCGCCTGCATGAACGCCGATCCCGCCTCCCGGACCTACTACGACAAGCAACGCGCCCGCGGAAAGACCCACACCCAAGCACTCCTCCGCCTCGCCCGCCAGCGCATCAGCGTCCTGTTCGCGATGCTCCGCGACGGAACCTTCTACGAGTCCCGAACCCCCACCACGACCCCCGCCACATGAACGGGACCGACACACCCAAAACCGACAGCACGGGATTGACGAACGACATAGAGGCACCCCCCC
>NZ_JBHWIQ010000070.1:0-1761 GCF_042732055.1 Streptomyces sp. NPDC059816 | reverse complement strand
CTGTCGGCCCTGTCGTGCTGGGTGCGGGGCCCGGCCGTAAGACGAAGGCGGGTGTGGGGGGTGTCAGCCCTTGCGCTTGTTGATCTCCTCGGTGAGTTGGGGAAGGACCGCGAACAGGTCACCGACCACGCCGTAGTCGACCAGGTCGAAGATCGGCGCTTCGGGGTCCTTGTTCACCGCGACGATCGTCTTCGACGTCTGCATCCCCGCACGATGCTGGATCGCCCCGGAGATCCCGTTCGCCACATACAACTGCGGCGACACACTCTTACCCGTCTGCCCCACCTGACTCGCATGCGGATACCAGCCCGCATCGACAGCTGCCCGCGAGGCGCCGACCGCCGCACCCAACGCATCCGCCAGGTCCTCAATCACCCCGAAGTTCTCCGCACCGTTCACCCCCCGCCCACCAGCCACCACGATCGCCGCCTCCGTCAACTCCGGACGCCCCGACACCACACGCTCCTCACGCACCACCACCCGCCCCGCAAGCGACGCATCCGAAAACTCCACCACCAACTCCTCCACCACACCAGCCCCCACAACCTCCTCCACCGCAGCGGCATTCGGCTTCACCGTGATCACCGGCACCCCCCGCGACACCCGCGACCGCACCGCAAACCCCCCGGCAAACACCGACTGCACCGCCACCGGACCCCCCTCACCCGCCACCACATCCACCGCATCCGTAATCACCCCAGAACCACACCGCAACGCCACCCGCGCCGCCACCTCACGATTCTCCGAAGACGACGACACCAACACCGCCACCGGACCCACCACCCCCACCGCCGCCACCAACGCATCCACCTTCGGCACCACCAACAACTCACCAAACACCGACGCCTCAGACACCAACACCCTCACCGCACCATGCCCACCCAACACCGACACCGCACCCCCCGCACCCGCACCCACCACCACCGCCACCGGATCACCCAACCGCCGCGCCACCGTCAACAACTCCAACGACGGCTTCCGCACCACACCATCAACATGATCCACGAACACCAACACATCAGCCATGACACACTCCCCAAACTCCAGAACGCGAACAAACCAGGACGAATGAACGAACCGAACGACCCCAACGAACCGAACGATCCCAACGCGGCACACCCGACGTGACGCCGAGCATGGTGAACCCAGCCGCAACTAGACGAACTTGTTCACCGCGAGGAACTCCGAAAGGCGCTTCCCGCCCTCACCCTCGTCCACCACCACCGTCCCCGCCGACCGCGCCGGACGCTGCGTCACCTCATCCACCACCGTGTACGCACCCTCCACACCCACCACAGACGCATCCAAACCCAGATCGTCCAAGTCCCACGACTCCACCGGCTTCTTCTTCGCCGCCATGATCCCCTTGAACGACGGATACCGCGCCTCACCCGACTGATCCGTCACCGACACCACCGCCGGCAACACCGCCTCCACCACCTCCGACGCCACATCACCATCACGACGACCCCGCACCACACCACCCTCCACCGACACCTCAGACAACAACGTCACCCCCGGCACCCCCAACCGCTCCGCCAACAACGCCGGCAACACCCCCATCACCCCATCCGTCGACGCCATCCCACACACCACCACATCGAACCCCACCCGACGCACCGCCTCCGCCACCACCAACGACGTCCCCATCACATCCGAACCACCCACACCCCCATCCTCCACATGCACCCCACGATCCACCCCCATCGACAACGCCTTCCGCACCGCATCCCGCGCATCATCCGGACCCACCGTCACCAC
>NZ_JBHWIQ010000069.1:0-1919 GCF_042732055.1 Streptomyces sp. NPDC059816 | reverse complement strand
CCCCTCGACCCCCAACCCCTCCGCGACCACCTCGCCGCCCACCTACCCGCCTACATGATCCCCACCGCCTACATCCCCCTCCCCACCCTCCCACTGACGCGCAACGGTAAGATCGATCTGCGGGCACTGCCCATTCCCTCGGGACCGTCACGGGCCGTCGGAGCGGGCTCGGCGCCGCCGAACACCGAGGCGGAGCGGGTGCTCGCCGCCATCTGGGAAGGCCTGCTCCAGGTCGAGGGAATCGGCGTCGACGACGACTTCTTCGACCTGGGCGGCCACTCCCTGCTCGCGACGCAGATCGTCTCCCGCGTACGCGCGGCGCTCGGTGTCACCGTCTCGGTGCGCGATCTCTTCGAGCGCCCGACCATCAGGCGGCTGGCCGAGGCACTGCGTACCGTACGGCTCCCGGCCGGTGTTCCCGCCATCCCCTCGTGCACGGACGAACGCCCGGAACTCTCCTTCGCCCAACGCCGGCTGTGGTTCTTCGACCAGTTGGTGCCGGGTTCGGCCGCATACAACGTCAGCGAGACGTGGCGCGTCGACGGAGCACTCGACCCCGCCGTGCTCCAGCGCGCGCTGCGCGCGATCTGCGACCGGCACCAGGTGCTGCGGACCACCTTCCGGCAGTCGGACGGGAACCCCTACCAGGTGATTGCGGACTCGTCCGGCCTCACCCTCGACCGGTACGACCTTACGGCCCAGGGGCCCGGAGCCGAGGCCGAGGCCGTCCGACTCGCCTACCGGGAGGGGACGCGGAACTTCGACCTGACGACCGGCCCGCTGATTCGCGCCCAGCTCTTCAGGATCGCCGAAAACCGGCACTGCTTGGCCCTCCACCTGCACCACATTGTCGTCGACGGCTGGTCGATGAATGTCATCTGGCGAGAACTCGCCGTTCTGTACGACGACTTCGCAGCGGAACGCTCCGCATCACTGCCTCCTGTGGACATCCAGTATGTGGACTATGCCGCATGGCAGCGGTCCTGGCTGCACAGCGAGTTGGCAGAGCGGCAACTACGTTTCTGGACCGATCTGTTGAGAGGGGCCCCGGCCTCCCTTGAACTGCCCGCGGATCACCTCCGGCCGAAGCAGCCGAGCGGGCGGGGGCGATGGATCTCGTTCGAGCTGCCGGCGGACGTGGCCGGAGCGCTTCGGTCGATCGGACGCGACCATGCCGCGACGCCCTTCATGGTGATGCTCACGGCGTTCGACGTCCTGCTGGCCCGGTACACCGGCATCACCGACATTGTCACCGGCTCACCGGTGGCCGGCCGCATCCGGCCGGAGCTGGAGAAGATGGCCGGGTTCTTCGCCAACACCTTCGCGCTGCGGCTCGGTTGGACCGACGACCCGACGTTCGTGGAGCTTCTGGAACGTCTGCGCGGGATTGTGCTGGACGCCCAGGCGAACCAGGACGTGCCTTTCGAGTGGGTGGTCGCGGAGCTGGCGCCGGAGCGGGACGTGAGCCGCAACCCGGTGTTCCAGATCATCTTCGCCCTCAGCGGTGCCGACGAGACGGCACGTCCGGCCGGCTGGGCGGTCGAGCGCGTCGGCAGGGATCTGGGCCATGCTCGCTTCGACCTGGAGATGCAGCTCCAGGAGAGCGGCGAGGGCTACGCGGGATCCGTCTGCTACAGCACCGACCTCTTTGAGCACGAGACCGTGCAGAGGCTCGTCGACCACTTCCTGACGCTGTGCGCGAGCATCGTGGCCTACCCCCGGCAGCGGGTCTCCCGCCTCGCGCTCTACGAAGGAGCCGAACGCGACCGCCTGCTGAGCCTTGGCGCAGGGGTTTCACCGGACCTCGAACCGGACAGCCACGTCCTCGGGTTGTTCGAGGCGAGGGTTGCGTCGGGGCCGGGTGTGGTGGCGGTGGAGTGTGGTGGGGAGCGTTGGACGTATGGGGAGTTGGATGGTTG
>NZ_JBHWIQ010000068.1:0-3183 GCF_042732055.1 Streptomyces sp. NPDC059816 | reverse complement strand
CTGGCACCGGTTCGTTTCGACACGGCGGTGTTGCGGGCCCAGGCCAGGGCCGGAAGCATCCCCGCGGTACTCCGCGGCCTGGCACCCGGCGCTCGACTGGTCAAGACTGGTGGCTCGCTCGCCCAGCGATTGGCGAGCGTGCCGGAGGCGGACCGTGAGCAGGTAACGCTCGAACTGGTGCTGGCCCAGGTCGCAGGCGTGCTCGGGCATGCCTCGTCCACCTCGATCGACCCGGGTCGTGCATTCAACGAGCTCGGCTTCGACTCCCTGAGCGCGGTCGAACTGCGCAACCGGCTGACTCAGTCCACTGGTGTGCGCCTACCCGCCACTCTCGTCTTCGACCACCCTTCGCCGGCTTCGGTCGCCCGGCTGCTGATCTCGCAGATCGTGGTCGATGCCGCAATCGTTCGTTCGCGTACAACACGGTCGCGCCGGGTGGAAACGGATGAGCCACTGGCCATCGTGGGAATGAGCTGCAAGTTCCCCAACGGCGTTTCATCGCCGGATGAGTTGTGGGAGCTAGTGGCGTCCGGAGGGGACGCCATGGGTCCGTTCCCTGCCGATCGCGGATGGGACCTGGAGCGGCTCTACGACCCCGACCCCGACCAGGCGGGTACGGTCTACACACGCTCTGGTGGATTCGTACAGGGCATCGGGGACTTCGATGCCGAGTTCTTCGGGATCAGTCCGCGTGAGGCGACGGCGATGGACCCACAGCAGCGTCTGTTGCTGGAGTCGTCGTGGGAGGCGTTCGAGAACGCGGGCATCGATCCGACGACGCTTCGGGGCAGTAACACGGGTGTCTTCTGCGGCACCGTCGCATCGGGCTATCACGCGACCATGGTTCCCGAGCTGGAGGGATACCACCTCACGGGTACGACGATGAGCGTCGTCTCAGGCCGTGTCGCGTACACGATGGGCTTCGAGGGACCGGCAGTGTCCGTGGACACCGCCTGCTCCTCCTCCGCGGTGGCCCTGCACCTGGCGTCCCAGGCCCTACGGGCTGGCGAGTGCGAGATGGCACTCGTCGGTGGCATCTCACTGATGGCGACTCCTGACCTGTTCATCGGCTTCAGCCGCCAGCGCGGACTGTCTCCTGACGGTCGGTGCAAGGCGTATGCGGCGTCGGCGGACGGTACTGGGTTCTCGGATGGTGTGGGTGTGCTGGTGGTGGAGAGGTTGTCGGATGCTCGGCGCCTTGGGCACAGGGTTTTGGCTGTGGTTCGTGGCAGTGCGGTGAATCAGGACGGTGCGAGCAATGGTTTGACGGCGCCGAATGGTCCGTCGCAGGAGCGGGTGATTCGGCAGGCGTTGGCGAGTGCGGGGCTTTCTCCGTCTGATGTGGACGCGGTTGAGGGCCACGGTACGGGGACGAAGTTGGGTGACCCGATCGAGGCGCAGGCGTTGTTGGCGACGTACGGTCGCGAGCGTTCTGGTGATCCGTTGTGGTTGGGGTCGATCAAGTCGAACATTGGTCATACGTCTGCTGCGGCTGGTGTGGCGGGTGTGATCAAGATGGTGATGGCCATGCGGCACGGGGTGTTGCCGTCGACGTTGCATGTGGATGAGCCGTCGCCGCACGTGGATTGGGCGTCGGGTGACGTTCGGCTGTTGACGGAGGCGCGTGCGTGGCCGGTGGGGGATCGTCCCCGTCGTGCGGGTGTGTCGTCGTTCGGCGTGAGCGGAACCAACGCCCACATCATCGTTGAAGAAGCGCCGGTTGAGGATGCGGCTGCGTCGGAGGGCACGTCGTCGGGCGGTGCGGGCTTGTCGGCGGTTCCGGTGGTGGTGTCGGGTCGTTCGGGTGCTGCGTTGCGTGCGCAGGTGGAGCGGTTGCGTTCGTTCGTGAGTGAGCGGCCTGATGTGTCGGTTGTGGATGCTGCGTTTTCGTTGGTGGATTCGCGTGCGTTGTTGGAGCGGCGTGCGGTGGTGGTGGCTGGTGGTCGTGATGAGTTGCTGGCGCGTCTGGCCGACATGTCCATGGGTGATGGTGTAAGCGCCGTAGCCGGGAGGTCGGCGTTCTTGTTTACGGGGCAGGGTTCTCAGCGTGTGGGTATGGGGCTTGGTTTGGTGGGGGAGTTCCCTGTCTTCGATCAGGCATTGCGTGAGGTGTGTGCGGAACTTGATCCGCGGTTGGGTCGCTCCGTTCGGGAGCTCCTGGCCTCTGATGGTGGGGTGTTGGATTCGACGGAGTTCACGCAGGTGGTGTTGTTCGCGGTTGAGGTGGCGCTGTATCGCCTGGTGGAGTCGTTTGGGGTGCGTGCGGACTTCTTGATTGGCCATTCGGTCGGGGAGATTGCTGCTGCGTATGTGGCGGGGGTGCTCTCGTTGGCTGACGCGTCAGAGCTGGTGGTGGCGCGCGGCCGTTTGATGGGTGGGTTGCCTGCGGGCGGGGTGATGGTCGCGGTCCAGGCGAGCGAGCCCGAAGTGGCGGAGTCGTTGGCGGGGTTCGAGGGCCGTCTCGAAGTGGCGGCGGTGAACGGTCCGACTTCGGTGGTCGTGTCCGGTGACGAGGATGCGGCGGAGGAGTGGCTCAAGCAGTGGGAGGGCAGGAAGACGACCCGGCTTCGGGTGTCTCATGCGTTCCATTCCCCGCGGATGGAACCGATGCTGGAGGAGTTCCGAGCGGTTGCGGAGCGCCTGGAGTACGCGGCGCCGCAGACCCCGGTGGTCTCGAACGTCACGGGCAAGGTAGTTGAGGTTTTCGATGCCGAGTACTGGGTTCGCCACGTGCGCGGGGCTGTGCGTTTCGCTGACGGGGTGCGCACCCTGTGGGACCTGGACGTGCGCCGCTTCCTGGAGCTGGGTCCGGATGCGGTTCTGACCGCGATGGCTCGCCAGTGCCTGGACACCGAGACCGAGCACATCGATGCCGTGTTCCTTCCGGCTCTGCGGAGGAAGCAGGGTGAGGCGGAGGCGTTCGCCGGGTTCCTCGGCCACGCCTACGCAGCTGGCATCGCAGTGGACTGGGACACCTTCTATGCCGACACCGGTGCTCAACGCATCGACCTCCCCACCTACGCCTTCCAGCGTGAGAATTATTGGTTGATGCCGTCGGTGGGTGCGGGTGATGTGTCGGCGGCTGGTTTGGATCGGGTGGAGCATCCGGTGTTGGCGGCGGCGGTGCAGGTGGGTGATCGTGATGAGTGGGTGTTTACGGGGCGGTTTTCTGCTGAGTCGCAG
>NZ_JBHWIQ010000067.1:0-4546 GCF_042732055.1 Streptomyces sp. NPDC059816 | reverse complement strand
ACCGATACCGCACCCCGAGTCACCACCACCAACCGCGACCCACCCAACACCTCACACGCCAACCACTCCCGCACCACCGACAACACCTCACCAACGGCACGCGTCGCCTCCGAGGCGTCGACAACCGTGAGTACGAAGTCGGGCACAGCAGAATCCGCAGCGATCGCACGATCCAGCGCGGCCAGGTCCTCGTACGGTTCGCCCTCAAGAGGAAGCCCACCCAGCACAGCGACCCTGGCGGCCTGGGCCTGTGTGACGGTGACCGGAGTCCAGTCCAGCTGGTAGAGGGAACCCTGAGTCCCTGCGGCCCGCTTCAGCTGAGCCTGGTCGACCGGACGGAAGACGAGCTTGTCCATGCTGAGGACCGGCTCGCCCTGCTCGTCGACGATCACGATGCTGAAGGAGGCCTCCCCCACGGGAGTGAGCCGTGCGCGGGCGCGCGGCACACCGGTGCGATGGAGCTGAACGCCGTTCCACGAGAACGGCATGACGAGCGTGTCGTCAGGCTTCTCTCCGAACAGCGAGCTCTGTACCGCAGAGTCGAAGAGCCCCGGGTGAATTCCGAAGTCGTCGGCGCCGGCCTCGTCCGGCAAGGCCAGATCGACGTAGACGTCATCCCCGTCCTGCCAAGCCCCCACCACACCCTGGAACAAGGGACCGTAGTCGTAGCCGATGTCGGCCATTCGGGTATAGAGCTCTTCGATGGACAGAGGATCGGCCCCTCGCGGCAGCCATTCGAGATCCCAAGCGGGCGCAGCCCCGGATTCTTCTGCCAGCCAACCGCGGCCGTGGCAGGTCGCCTCACTCTGGGCGTCCACCTCCTCGCCCTCGGGACGCGAGAAGATCACGAACTCACGACGGCCGACATCGTCGGAGTGGCCGACAATGATCTGCACCTGGCGCGCCCCTGTGTCATCCAGGGCAAGCGGCGTCTCGATGACGAGTTCATCCAGTACAGAGCAGTCGAGCGCACGCCCGGCGGCCAAGCTCATCTCAACCAGCGCCACACCGGGCACGATGACCGAACCCATGACGACATGGTCACGCGTCCACGGCTGCGCCTCGGTGGAGATTCGGCCAGTGAAGAGCCATTCGTCCCGGTCACCGATGAGCGCTCGACCAGCGAGTACGGGGTGGTCGACGGCGACGAGACCAGCAGCTGACACGTCACCCGTGATCGTGCCGGGAGACAGCCAGAACCGCTCCCGCTGGAAGGCGTAAGTCGGCAGATCAACACGCCGAGCACCAACGCCCGCGTAGAACGCCTCCCAATCCACTGCGATGCCTGCGGCATAAGCGTGGCCGAGGAACCCGGCGAACGCCTCCGCCTCACCCTGCTTCCTCCGCAGAGCCGGAAGGAACACGGCCTCAGTGCTCTCCCCCTCGGTGTCGAGGCACTGACGAGCCATCGCGGTCAGAACCGCATCCGGACCCAGTTCCAGGAAGCGGCGCACGTCCAGGTCCCACAAGGTGCGAACCCCGTCAGCGAAACGCACAGCCCCGCGCACGTGGCGAACCCAGTACTCGGCGTCGAACGCCTCAACTACCTTGCCCGTGACGTTCGAGACGACCGGGGTCTGCGGCGCCGCGTACTCCAGGCGCTCCGCAACCGCCCGGAACTCCTCCAGCATCGGTTCCATCCGCGGGGAATGGAACGCGTGGGACACCCGAAGCCGGGTCGTCTTCCTGCCCTCCCAGTGCTTGAGCCATTCCTCTGCGGCGTCCTCGTCACCGGACACGACCACGGAAGTCGGACCGTTCACCGCCGCCACTTCGAGACGGCCCTCGAACCCGGCCAACGATCCGATCACTTCGGGCTCGCTCGCCTGGACCGCGACCATCACCCCGCCCGCAGGCAGCCCACCCATCAAACGGCCGCGTGCCACGACCAGCTCTGAGGCGTCACTCAATGAGAGCACCCCCGCCACATGCGCGGCAGCGATCTCCCCGACAGAGTGGCCGATCAAGAAGTCCGCGCGCAGTCCAAGCGATTCCGCCAGGCGGTACAGCGCGACCTCGACCGCGAACAACACCACCTGCGTGAACTCCGTCGAATCCAACACCCCATCGTCGGAGGCCAGGAGCTCCCGGACCGAACGACCCAACCGCGGATCAAGTTCCGCACACACTTCACGCAATGCCTGGTCGAAGGCAGGGAACTCCCCCGCCAGACCAAGCCCCATACCCACACGCTGAGAACCCTGCCCCGTAAACAGGAACGCCGACTTCCCCGCTACGGCGCTTTCCGCTTCGCCCGTGGATATGTCGGCCAGGCGCGCCAGCAACTCATCACGGCCACCGGCAACCACCACCGCACGCCGCTCCAGCAGTGCGCGCGAACCCACCAACGAATGCGCAGCATCCAGAGCAGATACCTCAGGCCGCTCAATCACGAACGAACGCAACCGGTCCGCTTGGGCGCGCAACGCAGCATCGGAACGGCCCGACACCACCACCGGAACCGCCGACACACCGCGCCCACCACCCGAAGCAACACGCTCCGCCTCAGCCGCATCCTCAACCGGCGCCTCCTCCACAATGATGTGCGCGTTCGTCCCACTCACACCGAACGACGACACACCCGCACGACGCGGACGACCCTCAACCGTCCACTCCCGCGCCTCACGCAACAACTCGACCCCACCCGACGCCCAGTCGACGTGTGGCGACGGCTCGTCCACGTGCAACGTCGACGGCAACACCCCATGGCGCATGGCCATCACCATCTTGATCACACCCGCCACACCAGCCGCGGTGGAGGTATGACCGATGTTCGACTTGATGGAACCCAGCCAGAGCGGGTCCCCATCACGCTCAGCGCCGTACGTCGCCAACAACGCCTGCGCCTCGATCGGGTCACCAAGAACGGTTCCCGTGCCGTGCCCCTCTACCGCGTCCACCTCGGACGGGGACAGCCCGGCATTGGCCAGTGCCTGTCGGATCACCCGCTCCTGCGACGGACCGTTCGGCGCCGTCAAACCGTTGCTCGCACCGTCCTGATTCACCGCGCTGCCCCGGATCAGACCGAGGATCCGCCGTCCGTTGCGCTTCGCGTCGGACAGCCGCTCCAGCACCACCAGGCCCAGGCCGTCGGAGAACCCGGTCCCGTTGGCGGACGCCGCGTACGCCTTGCACCGCCCGTCGGGTGCCAGGCCGCGCTGCCGACTGAACTCCATGTGCAGGAAGGGTCCGGCCAGCACGGTGACGCCGCCGGCGAGCGCGAGGGAGCACTCACCTGCGCGCAGAGCTGTCACCGCGAGGTGCAGGGCAACAGCGGAAGCGGAGCAGGCCGTGTCCACGGACACCGCGGGGCCTTCCAGACCAAGGCTGTAAGCGATGCGGCCGGACACGACACTGGTGGTGGAGCCGGTCAGACGGAAGCCCTCGATCTGCGGCAGCGCACCTGCGGGCATGGAAGCGTAGTCGGACGGGCCGACACCACAGAACACGCCCGTGTCGCTGCCGCGCAGGCGGATCGGGTCGATGCCCGCGTCCTCCAGCGCCTCCCAGGACGACTCCAGCAGCAGACGCTGCTGCGGATCCATCGCCGTCGCCTCACGCGGGCTGATCCCGAAGAAGTCGGCATCGAACTCGGTCGCTCCGTCGACGAACCCGCCTTCCTTGGCGTACACGGTGCCGAGGTGGTCGGGGTCGGGGTCGTAGAGCCGCTCCAGGTCCCAGCCACGGTCAGCAGGGAACGGGCCGATCGCGTCGCGCCCCTCAGCCACCATTTCCCACAGCTCATCCGGCGAGGTGACGCCACCCGGATACCGGCAACTCATTCCCACGATCGCGAGGGGCTCCCCATCGCGGGACTCGTACTCACGAAGGCGCGCGCGAGCCTGGTTGAGGTCGCTCGCCATCTTCTTGAGATAGCGGGCGATCTTCTCCTGCTGTTCCGTGTTCTGTGTCATTTCCGCGCCCCTCGTCACGCTTCGCCGAATTCGGTGTCGATCATCTGGAAGACTTCATCCATCGTTGTGGCCGCTTCGATGCGCTCGGCCGTACTCTCCGCTTCTCCGTCATCGGCAACGACGGAAAGCAGTCGGCGCAGGCGCTCGGCAACATTTCGCCGATCGGGTTCGGCGATCCCGGGCAGCATTTCTTCCAGCTTTGTCAGTTCCTTCTCGATCGGTGGTTCGGTGGCATCGCCGCCGAACTCGGCAAGCAGCAGTCGTGCGATCTCCGCGGGCGTGGGGTAGTCGAACACCAACGTGGCCGGCAGGCGCATTCCTGTGACCTGGCTGAGCCGGTTTCGAAGCTCGACGGCGCCGAGCGAGTCAAAGCCGATCTCCTGGAAAGCCCGCTCGGGTTCGATGGCAGCGGCCGAGGAATGCCCCAGCACAGCGGCCACCTGGGCCCGAACCATGTCCAGGACGATGTTGTCCCGGTCGGTGGTGGAGACCCCGGCCAGCTGATCCCTGAGGGACACCGTCGGGGTGTCCACTGGCCGAGCGCCGGGTGCCAGGCCGCGGAGTACCGCGGGGATGCTTCCGGCCCTGGCCTGGGCCCGCAACACCGCCGTGTCGAAACGAACCGGTGCCAG
>NZ_JBHWIQ010000066.1:0-4611 GCF_042732055.1 Streptomyces sp. NPDC059816 | reverse complement strand
CCACCAGAATCACCCGGCAACCCCACCTCAGCAAACACCACATCACCCACACGCCACGCCACACGCACACCCCTAAACAACAACCCATAATCAAACCCAAGCTCAGCCATCCCCGCATACAAATCACCCCCAGAAACCTCCACACCACCCACCGGCGGCCACACCTCCGGCACCCACGAAGACACCAACCCCACATCCTCCACACCCAACCAACCACGCGCATGACACCTCAACTCACCCCCACCATCACCCTCAGACCGAGCAAAAATCACCACCTCACGACGACCATCCACCCCCACCACACCCACCGAAACCCGCAACTGAACCGACTCACCCTCCTCCAACAACAAAGGCGACTCCATCACCAACTCATCCACCACCGGAAAACCAACCCGACGACCAGCAGCCAACGCCAACTCCACCCACGCAGTCCCCGGCACAATCACCAAACCCAACACCACATGATCCCGCACCCACGGCTGCGACTCAGCAGAAAACCGCCCCGTAAACACCCACTCATCACGATCACCCACCTGCACCGCCGCCGCCAACACCGGATGCTCCACCCGATCCAGGCCGGCCGCCGACACATCACCCACACCCACCGACGGCATCAACCAATAATTCCCACGCTGGAAAGCGTAGGTCGGCAGATCCACCCGCTGGGTTCCGGTTCCGTCGTACACCGCTTCCCAATCCACGGCGACGCCCGCACCATGCGCCTGTCCCAGCGAGAGCAAGAGCCGGGACATGCCTCCTTCACCGCGCCGCAGTGATCCGACCACAGCCACGCGGTCCGCCACACCTAGCGTTTCAGCGGTCTCCTCAATGGCCATCGTCAGCACCGGGTGCGGAGACATCTCCAGGAAACTTCCGGTGCCGTTCTCGATCAGGGCCCGGATCGCGGGCTCGAAGCCCACCTGTCCACGCAGGTTCTGGTACCAGTACCCGGCGTCCATCGTGGTGCTGTCGATGAAGGCGCCCACCGCGGTGGAGTACACAGGAACCTTCCCCGGCATCGGTGTCACGGATGCCAGCGTCTCTAGAAGCTCGGTCTCCAACGCCTCGACCTGTGCGGTGTGCGAGGCGTAGTCGACCTTGACCCGCCGGGCCCGAACGTCCTCGCGTTCGCACGTCGCCAACAGCTCGTCCAGGGCGTCCGGCTCCCCCGCGACCACGACCGACGAAGGGCCGTTCACCGTCGCCACCGACACCCGACCCGCATACGGAGCGATCAGCTCCTCAGCCCGCTCCGCACCCACCGCAACGGACATCATCCCGCCGAGCCCAGCCAACCGGTCACGCACCAACTGACTACGCACCGCCACGATCCGCGCGGCATCCCGCAACGACAACCCACCCGCCACATACGCCGCAGCAATCTCCCCTTGGGAGTGTCCGACCACCGCGGACGGTTCGACACCGTACGAACGCCACACCGCCGCCAGGCCGACCATCACCGCGAACAACGCCGGCTGCACCACATCCACGCGCTCCAACGACGGCGCACCCTCAACACCCCGCAACACATCCTCAAGCCGCCACTCCACAAACTCCGACAACGCCTCCCCACACGCAGCTACTTCAGCGGCGAACACCGGAGACGCATCCAACAACCCCACCGCCATACCCACCCACTGCGCACCCTGACCCGGGAACACGAACACCGACTTCACACCCGCACCGGCAACCTGCCCCTCCACCACGTTCACCGCAGGAGCAGCCGAAGCCAGCGCGTCCAGACCCGCCAGCAGTTCCTCACGGTCCGCGGCCACCACCATCGCCCGCCGCTCCAGCAGCGCACGGGTGGTGGCTGAGGAGAAGCCGACGTCCGCCACGGTCAGGTCCGAGTTCGCAGCGACACGCTCGCGCAGTCGCCGTGCCTGGTCCCGCAGGGCGGCTTCGCCACGAGCTGACACCAGGACGGGCAGGGCTCCGCCCAGGTCCGCGGCTTCGGGCGCCTCGATCTCCGCCCGCTGCTCGATCGGGGCTTCCTCCACGATGATGTGCGCGTTGGTTCCGCTGACCCCGAACGACGACACACCCGCGCGACGGGGACGGCCCTCAGCCCTCCACTCCCGCGCCTCCGTCAACAGCTGAACGTCGCCCGACGTCCAGTCGACGTGCGGCGACGGCTCGTCCACGTGCAACGTCGACGGCAACACTCCGTGGCGCATGGCCATCACCATCTTGATGACACCCGCCACACCAGCCGCAGCCGACGTATGACCAATGTTCGACTTGATGGAACCCAGCCACAGCGGGTCCCCCACACGCTCAGCGCCGTAGGTCGCCAACAACGCCTGCGCCTCGATCGGGTCACCCAACTTCGTCCCCGTACCGTGGCCTTCGACCGCGTCCACGTCGGACGGAGACAGCCCGGCACTCGCCAACGCCTGCCGAATCACCCGCTCCTGCGACGGACCATTCGGCGCCGTGATGCCGTTGCTGGCACCGTCCTGGTTCACCGCGCTTCCACGCAGCACGGCCAAGACCTTGTGGCCCTTGCGGTGAGCGTCCGACAACCGTTCCACGACGAGCACACCCACACCGTCGGCGAAACCGGTGCCATCCGCGGACGAGGCGTACGCACGGCACCGTCCGTCGGGCGACAATCCGCGCTGGCGGCTGAACTCCGTGAGCAGGAAGGGGCCGGACATGATCGTCACGCCGCCGATGAGCGCCATCTCGCACTCACCCGCTCGCAGCGCCTGGGACGCGAAGTGCAGGGCAACGGCGGAGGAGGAGCAGGCCGTGTCCACGGAGACCGCCGGACCCTCAAGTCCCAGGATGTACGCGATCCTGCCGGAAACGACACTGGTACTCGATCCGGTGAGGCGGAAGCCCTCCACCTGCGACGTGGATCCGTTGACACCGTAGTCAGAGGAGCTGACCCCGCAGAAGACGCCGGTGTTGCTTCCCTTGAGCGAGGTGGGGTCGATTCCTGCGTGCTCGAACGCCTCCCACGAGGACTCCAGCAACAGCCGCTGCTGCGGATCCATGGCCGTCGCCTCACGCGGGCTGATTCCGAAGAAGTCGGCATCGAACAGGCCCGCGCCTTCAACGAATCCGCCACCGCGCGCGTACACGGTCCCCAACTGGTCGGGGTTGGGGTCGTAGAGCCGCTCCAGGTCCCATCCGCGGTCGATCGGGAACGGTCCGATGGCGTCCCGACCGGAAGCCACCAGTTCCCACAGTTCGTCGGGCGATGTCACACCGCCCGGGTACCGGCAGCTCATGCCCACGATCGCCAAGGGTTCGCCGGCATCCACCGGCTGGGTCCGCGCCACCTCACGGCCAGCCCCCGCAGCCCGTGCGCCCACCGTCACCTGCGACACCAGGAATCGCGCGACGGCTGCCGGGGACGGGTGGTCGAAGACGAGGGTGGCGGGTAGACGCGCACCGGTGACCTGGGTGAGCCGGTTGCGCAGTTCGACCGCGCTCAGCGAGTCGAAGCCGAGGTCCTTGAACGCTCGCTCCGGTTCGACCGAAGCCGCTGACGCATGACCGAGCACCGACGCCACCTGTGCCTGGACGAGTTCGAGGACGATCCGCTCGCGCTCCGCTTCGGGCACCTCGGCCAGCCGTTGGGCCAGTGCACCTGTCTGGGACTCGGACTTGGGCGGCACCTTGACCAGACCGCGCAGCAGCGGCGGAAGCAGTCCTGCCCTCGCCTGGACGCGCAGCACCGCGGTGTCCAGCTCAGTGGGAACGACCACGGTCGCATCCGCTTCGAGGGCCTGGTCGAACAGCGCCAGGCCGGTTTCGGCGGTGAGCGCGCTCAGGCCCATCCGTTCCAGACGGGCGAGCTCGGCCTGGCCGAGTCTTGCCCCCATGCCTTCGCTCTGGGACCACAGACCCCAGGCCAGGGAGGTGGCGGGCAGTCCCGCGGCGCGGCGGGTCGCAGCAAGCGCGTCGAGCGCGGCGTTCGCCGCGGCGTAGTTGCCCTGACCCGGGCTCCCCATCAACGCCGCCATGGAGGAGAACACGATGAACGCGGAGAGGTCGGCGTCGGCGGTCAGTTCGTGGAGGTGCCAGGCCGCGTCAATCTTGGGACGCATGACGCGGTCGATTTGCTCGGCGGTCAACGACTCCACGAGACCGTCGTCCAACACACCCGCCGTGTGTACGACGCCGGTCAACGGGCGCTCCGCCGCTGCCAGTACCGCGGCCAGCTGCTCACGGTCGGACACATCGCAGGCCACAACCCGAGCCGCACAACCCAACGCGTCCAACTCCGCAACCAGCTCCGCGGCGCCCTCAGCCGCAGGACCACGCCGGCTCAGCAGCAGAAGGTCACGCACATTGTGCGAGGCAGCGAGGTGACGGGCGAAGATCGCACCCAAGCCACCCGTACCACCCGTGACCACGACCGTCCCCTCCGGATCGAAGGACCGAACGACCGCGTCCGACGCTCCAGCAGCCGAACGGATCAAGCGCGGCGCCAACCACTGCCCATCACGCACCGCGAGCTGCGGCTCGTCCGAACCCAGCAACGCACCCCAGTCCGGCTCCCGGTCACCCTCCACATCCACCAGAACGAACCGACCCGGATGCTCCGACTGCGCACTCCGCAACAAACCCCACACCGCAGCCTGCGCCACATCCGCA
>NZ_JBHWIQ010000065.1:0-4932 GCF_042732055.1 Streptomyces sp. NPDC059816 | reverse complement strand
CCCTCACGCGCCAAACGAATCAGATCCGCCACACCCAAACCATCAATCAATTCATCGTCACTCGAATCGTCGACCGACTCCTCGACAGGCTCGGCGCCCAGCACGGCGAGCAGTGGGGTGAGCAGTCCGGCTTCCCGAAGCCGGGCGAGGGGAAGGGCAGCGAGTTCCCGGCGGAACCGCGCCTCGTCGAACTCGTCCTCGTCCCCTTCCGTGGCGTCGGGGAACAGGTCCGCACAGAGCTTCTGGGCGAGCGCGGCCGGGGTCGGGTGGTCGAAGACCAGGGTCGGCGGCAGCGGCTTCCCGATCGCCTTGCCGATGCGGTTGCGCAGTTCCAGTGCGGTCAGCGAGTCGACACCGAGCTCGATGAAGCTGCGCCCGTCCAGGACGCTGCCGGCCTCGGCGTAGTCGAGCACCGCGGCCACTTCGGCGCGGATCAGGTCGGTCAGGACCTTCTCCTGTTCGCGCGGGGTGAGGCCGGTGAGGCGGTGCAGCAGGAAGTCCGCACCGTCCTCGCCGCCCGGTCCGCGGCGCTGCGACGTGCGCCGGGCGCGCACGAGTCCGCGCAGCAGCGGTGGTACGTCGCCGTTCAGCGCCGTGGTGTCCAGGTGCAACGGGACCAGGTGGGCGGAGCCGTCGCCGAGGGCCGCGTCGAAGAGTCGCAGCCCTTCGGTCTCGCTCAGCGCGCCCAGTCCGGCGCGGGTCGCCCGGGCCCGGTCGGCTTCGCCGAGGTCCGCCGCCATGCCGTCGGCCCACGCCCCCCAGCTCAGCGAGAGCGCGGGCAGCCCCCGGGCGCGGCGCAGTGCGGCGAGGGAGTCCAGGAAGGCGTTGGCCGCGGCGTAGTTGCCCTGCCCGGCACTGCCGAACACGCCGGCGGCCGAGGAGAACAGCACGAAGGCGGACAGCTCGGCGTCGCGGGTCAGTTCGTGCAGGTTCCAAGCGGCGTCCACCTTGGGGCGCAGTACGGTGTCGACGCGCTCCGGGGTGAGCGCGCCCACCACGCCGTCGTCGAGGACCCCGGCCACGTGCACCACCGCGGTGAGGGGGTGTTCCGCCGGGATCTGCGCGAGGGTGCGGGCCAGCGCGTCTCGGTCGGCGACGTCACAGGCCGCGAAGGTGGCCGAGGCGCCGAGCGCGGCCAGTTCGGCACCCAGTCCGGTGTCCGTGCCGCGACGGCTGACCAGCAGCAGCTTCCGGACCCCGTACGCGGTGACGAGGTGCCGGGCCACGAGCCCGCCGAGCGCGCCGGTCGCCCCGGTGACCAGGACCGTGCCGTGCCGGGGCCACTCGGGCGCGGCAGCGTCCTCGGGGACCGCTTCGAGTCGGGCGCCGAGCAGGGTTCCTGCCCGGAGCGCGGTCTGCGGCTCGTCGACGGCGATGAGGTGCGGCACGAGTGCGCGGGAGGCGTCCGCCGCGTCCAGGTCGGCCAGGTGGATGCGCCCGGGGTTCTCGGTGGCGGCCGACAGCAGGAGGCCCCGGGCGGCGGCCACCGGCAGGTCGGTCACGGTGTCGGTCGGGGCCGCGGCGACCGCGTCCCGGGTGAGCAGCACCAGCCGGGAGGCGGCGAACCGTTCGTCGGCGAGCCAGGTCTGGGCCAGGGCGAGTGCGCTGTGGCAGGCGGCCCGGGTCGCGGCTGCGGTGTCGCCGTCCGCGTCGGGCGCGGTGAACGGCAGCAGGACGGCGTCCGGCACGGCGGCGCCGTCGTCCACCGCGGCGGCCAGCTCGGCGAGGTCGGTGTGGGTCCCGGTCCGGTGCCCGGCGGCGGCGAGGTCGGGGGCCAGCTCGGCGGCGTCACCCAGCAGGGCCCAGGTGGCGGGCCGAGGCTGTGGCGCGGCGAGGTCCACGAACCGTCGCTGGTAGAGCGATCCGGTCGGGGTGGACCGGCCGAGTTGTTCGGGCGAGACGGGGCGCACGGTCAGGGAGGCGACCGAGAGGGCGGGGCGGCCGGACGGGTCGGTGAGGGTGAGCGACACCGCGTCCGGTCCGGCCGGGGCGATCCGGGCCCGGACCGCCGAGGGGCCCGCGGACCAGCGGCGGACGCCCGTCCACACGAACGGCAGTCGGGTCTGCTCGCTCACCGGCAGTGCGCCGAGGCCGATGGCGTGCAGGGTGGCGTCGAGCAGGATCGGGTGCAGCCCGTACTCGCCGGCCCGCTGGGCGTCGTCCTCGGTGAGCCCGATCTCGGCGAAGACCTCGGAGCCCCGGCGCCACGCCCGGCGCAGGCCCTGGAAGGCGGGCCCGTAGTCGAGTCGGCTCTCCGCGATGGTCTCGTACCAGTGCGTGAGGTCCACGGGGGTCGCGTCGGCGGGCGGCCAGATCGCCGGGAAGTCGAGCCCGGTGACCCCGGTGCGCTCCTCGGGGGCGAGGACACCGGCCGCGATGCGGGTCCAGTCTTCGGTGCCGGTGCCGTTGTCCGCGCCGGCGGGGCGCGCGTGCACGGTCAGGGAGCGGCGGCCGGTGTCGTCGGCCTCGGCCACCGACACCTGGAGGTCGACGGCGCCGGTGTCCGGTAGGACCAGGGCCGACAGCATGGTCAGCTCGTCGAGTGCGGCCCCGCCCACCTGCTCCGCGGCCTCCAGGGCCAGTTCCACCAGTCCGGAACCGGGGAGCAGGGCGGTGTCCCAGACCCGGTGGTCGTTCAACCACGGGTGGGCCTGGAGGCCGAGGCGCCCGGTGAGCAGCAGCGAGTCGGTGTCCGCGGGGCGCACCGCGGCGCCGAGCAGCGGGTGGGTGGTGACGTCGAGCCCGGCCGCGTCGGCCGCGCTGCGGGGCACAGCGACCGGCCAGTAGCGCTTGTGGTCGAAGCCGTACGTCGGCAGGTCGACGCGGCGCGCGCCCTCGGGGCCGGTCAGGGCGTTCCAGTCCGGTGTCCAGCCGCGCACCTGGAGGCGGGCGAGCGCGGTGAGGAAGGTCTGTTCCTCGGAGCGGTCCTGGCGCAGCGCGGCGACGAACTCCGGCTCGGGGCCGCTGTCGTCCGTCGTCACGCATTCCTGGCCCATGGCGCTGAGCACGGCGTCGGGGCCGATCTCCACGAAGGTGGTGACGCCGCTGTCCTGCAAGGTGCGGACGCCGTCGCCGAAGCGCACGGCTTCCCGGACGTGTCGGACCCAGTAGTCCGGTGAGCTGATCTCCTCCGCCGGCACCACCTCACCGGTCAGGTTGGACACCACCGGCAGGGTGGGCGGGTGGTAGGTGAGGGTGTGGGCGACCGCCCGGAACTCCTCCAGCATCGGGTCCATGCGGGGCGAGTGGAAGGCGTGGCTGACGCGTAGCCGTCGGGTCTTGTGGCCGCGTTCGGCGAGTTGTTCGGCCAGTGCGGTGACGAGGTCCTCGGCGCCGGAGATCACCACGGACCTCGGTCCGTTGACGGCGGCCACGGCGACCTGGTCGTGGTGGCCTTCGAGCAGGGGGGTCACCTCGGACTCGGCGGCCCGTACGGAGACCATGGCGCCGCCCTCGGGCAGGGCCTGCATCAGCCGGCCGCGGGCGGCGACGAGGGTGACGGCGTCGGGGAGGGTGAGCACCCCGGCGACGTGCGCGGCGGCCAGTTCGCCGATGGAGTGTCCGGCGACCCGGCTGGGTCGGATGCCGACGTGTCGCAGCAGTTGGCTGAGGGCGACCTCCAGGGCGAACAGGCCGGCCTGGGCGAAGAGGGTGTGGTCCAGTTCGCCGGGCTCGCCGTCGAGGACGACCTCACGCAGCGGCTTGCCGAGCCGGTCCCCGAACTCGTCGCACACCTGGTCGAAGGCGGCGGCGAAGACGGGGTAGCGGGCGTACAGCTCGCGGCCCATGCCGGGGCGTTGGCTGCCCTGGCCGGTGAACAGGAACGCCAGGTCGCCCGCGGTGGGGGTGCCCCGGACCACGCGGCTGTCGCTGCGGCCGGCGGCGAGCGCGTCGAGTCCGTCGAGCAGGACGGCGCGGTCGTGGCCGACGAGGACGGCCCGGTGCGGCAGAGCGGCGCGGCTGGTGGCCAGCGAGTGGGCGATGTCCTCGATGCGTTCCTGCGGCCGGGCCAGCAGATGGGCGTGCAGGCGTTGCGCCTGGTTGCGCAGGCCCTGTTCGGTTCCGGCGGACAGGGGCCACAGCACCCGCGCGCCGGTGCCGGGCGGTTCCTCCTGCGACGGGGCGGGGAGGTCCGGTTCCTCGATGATGACGTGGGCGTTGGTGCCGCTGATCCCGAAGGCGGAGATGCCGGCCCGTCGGGGGCGTTCGCCGCGCGGCCAGTCGACCGGTTCGGTCGCCAGGGACACGGCTCCAGAGTCCCAGTCCACGAACGGCGAGGGCTCGTCCACGTGCAGGGTCTTCGGCAGGGTGTCGTGCCGCATCGCCTCGATGAGTTTGATGATGCTGGCCGCCCCGGCGGCGGCTTGGGTGTGACCGAGGTTGGACTTCACGGAACCGAGCCACAGCGGCCGGCCCTCCGGACGGTCCTGCCCGTACGTCGCCAACAACGCCTGCGCCTCGATCGGGTCACCCAGCTTCGTCCCCGTTCCGTGTCCCTCCACCACGTCCACCTCGGCCGCCGACAGCCCGGCATCCGCCAACGCCGCCCGGATCACCCGCTGCTGCGCCGGACCGTTCGGCGCCGTCAAGCCGTTCGACGCACCGTCCTGGTTCACCGCCGAACCACGCAGCACGGCGAGCACCGGATGACCGTTCGCCAGCGCGTCCGACAGCTTCTCCACCACCAGCAGGGCCGCGCCCTCGCCCCAGCCGGTGCCGTCGGCGGCGGAGGCGTACGCCTTGCAGCGGCCGTCCGCGGACAGACCGCGTTGCCGACTGAACTCGACGAAGGCGACCGGCCGGGCCATCACGGTGACCCCGCCGGCGATGGCCATGGTGCACTCGCCCTTGCGCAGGGCCTGGGCGGCGAGGTGCAACGCCACCAACGACGAGGAACAGGCGGTGTCCAGGGTGACCGCGGGACCCTCCAGA
>NZ_JBHWIQ010000064.1:0-3202 GCF_042732055.1 Streptomyces sp. NPDC059816 | reverse complement strand
GTGTGTGACGGGTGGTTGGTCGTTGTTTGAGAACTGCACAGTGGACGCGAGCATCTGTGGCCAAGTTTTTAAGGGCGCACGGTGGATGCCTTGGTACCAGGAACCGATGAAGGACGTGGGAGGCCACGATAGTCCCCGGGGAGCCGTCAACCAGGCTTTGATCCGGGGGTTTCCGAATGGGGAAACCCGGCAGTCGTCATGGGCTGTCACCCATGCCTGAACACATAGGGCATGTGGAGGGAACGCGGGGAAGTGAAACATCTCAGTACCCGCAGGAAGAGAAAACAACCGTGATTCCGGGAGTAGTGGCGAGCGAAACTGGATGAGGCTAAACCTTAGGCGTGTGATACCCGGCAGGGGTTGCGTTTGAGGGGTTGTGGGATTGTGCTTGATCAGTCTGCCGGCTGGTCGGTGAGTTATAAATCGTTGATGTAGACGAAGGGCATGCGAAAGGCCCGGCGTAGAGGGTAAGACCCCCGTAGTCGAAATGTCAGCGACTTGCTTGCACTTTTTCCCAAGTAGCACGGGGCCCGAGAAATCCCGTGTGAATCTGGCGGGACCACCCGCTAAGCCTAAATATTCCCTGGTGACCGATAGCGGATAGTACCGTGAGGGAATGGTGAAAAGTACCCCGGGAGGGGAGTGAAATAGTACCTGAAACCGTGTGCCTACAAGCCGTGGGAGCGTCGCATGCAAGCTTGCTTGTATGTCGTGACTGCGTGCCTTTTGAAGAATGAGCCTGCGAGTTTGCGGTGTGTTGCGAGGTTAACCCGTGTGGGGAAGCCGTAGCGAAAGCGAGTCCGAATAGGGCGTTTGAGTAGCATGCCCAAGACCCGAAGCGGAGTGATCTAGCCATGGGCAGGTTGAAGCGGCTGTAAGAGGTCGTGGAGGACCGAACCCACCAGGGTTGAAAACCTGGGGGATGACCTGTGGTTAGGGGTGAAAGGCCAATCAAACTCCGTGATAGCTGGTTCTCCCCGAAATGCATTTAGGTGCAGCGTCGTGTGTTTCTTGCCGGAGGTAGAGCACTGGATAGGCGATGGGCCCTACCGGGTTACTGACCTTAGCCAAACTCCGAATGCCGGTAAGTGAGAGCGCGGCAGTGAGACTGTGGGGGATAAGCTCCATGGTCGAGAGGGAAACAGCCCAGAGCATCGACTAAGGCCCCTAAGCGTACGCTAAGTGGGAAAGGATGTGGAGTCGCACAGACAACCAGGAGGTTGGCTTAGAAGCAGCCACCCTTGAAAGAGTGCGTAATAGCTCACTGGTCTAGTGATTCCGCGCCGACAATGTAGCGGGGCTCAAGCGTACCGCCGAAGTCGTGTCATTGCAGCATATAGGGCCAACGCCTGCTGTGATGGGTAGGGGAGCGTCGTGTGCCGGGTGAAGCTGCGCCGGAAGGCAGTGGTGGACGGTTCACGAGTGAGAATGCAGGCATGAGTAGCGATACACACGTGGGAAACGTGTGCGCCGATTGACTAAGGGTTCCTGGGTCAAGCTGATCTGCCCAGGGTAAGTCGGGACCTAAGGCGAGGCCGACAGGCGTAGTCGATGGATAACCGGTTGATATTCCGGTACCCGCTGTAGAGCGTCAAACATTGAATCAGGCGATGCTAAGCCCGTGAAGCCGTTCCGGACCCTTCGGGGAAAGGAAAGTGGTGGAGCCGGTGACCCGGACTTGTAGTAGGTGAGTGATGGGGTGACGCAGGAAGGTAGTCCATCCCGGGCGGTGGTTGTCCCGGGGTAAGGGTGTAGGACGTCAGGTAGGTAAATCCGCCTGACACGAGTCTGAGACCTGATGCCGAGCCGATTATGGTGAAGTGGATGATCCTATGCTGTCGAGAAAAGCCTCTAGCGAGTTTTATGGCGGCCCGTACCCTAAACCGACTCAGGTGGTCAGGTAGAGAATACCGAGGCGTTCGGGTGAACTATGGTTAAGGAACTCGGCAAAATGCCCCCGTAACTTCGGGAGAAGGGGGGCCATTTCTGGTGATGAGCTTTGCGCTCTGAGCTGGGGGTGGCCGCAGAGACCAGCGAGAAGCGACTGTTTACTAAAAACACAGGTCCGTGCGAAGCCGTAAGGCGATGTATACGGACTGACGCCTGCCCGGTGCTGGAACGTTAAGGGGACCGGTTAGCTGCATTTCGGTGTGGCGAAGCTGAGAACTTAAGCGCCAGTAAACGGCGGTGGTAACTATAACCATCCTAAGGTAGCGAAATTCCTTGTCGGGTAAGTTCCGACCTGCACGAATGGCGTAACGACTTCTCGACTGTCTCAACCATAGGCCCGGTGAAATTGCACTACGAGTAAAGATGCTCGTTTCGCGCAGCAGGACGGAAAGACCCCGGGACCTTTACTACAGTTTGATATTGGTGTTCGGTTCGGCTTGTGTAGGATAGGTGGGAGACTTTGAAGCGGCCACGCCAGTGGTTGTGGAGTCGCTGTTGAAATACCACTCTGGTCGTGCTGGATGTCTAACCTGGGTCCGTGATCCGGATCAGGGACAGTGTCTGATGGGTAGTTTAACTGGGGCGGTTGCCTCCTAAAGAGTAACGGAGGCGCCCAAAGGTTCCCTCAGCCTGGTTGGTAATCAGGTGTTGAGTGTAAGTGCACAAGGGAGCTTGACTGTGAGACCGACGGGTCGAGCAGGGACGAAAGTCGGGACTAGTGATCCGGCGGTGGCTTGTGGAAGCGCCGTCGCTCAACGGATAAAAGGTACCCCGGGGATAACAGGCTGATCTTCCCCAAGAGTCCATATCGACGGGATGGTTTGGCACCTCGATGTCGGCTCGTCGCATCCTGGGGCTGGAGTCGGTCCCAAGGGTTGGGCTGTTCGCCCATTAAAGCGGTACGCGAGCTGGGTTTAGAACGTCGTGAGACAGTTCGGTCCCTATCCGCTGCGCGCGCAGGAGTCTTGAGAAGGGCTGTCCCTAGTACGAGAGGACCGGGACGGACGAACCTCTGGTGTGCCAGTTGTCCTGCCAAGGGCATGGCTGGTTGGCTACGTTCGGGAGGGATAACCGCTGAAAGCATCTAAGCGGGAAGCCTGCTTCGAGATGAGGACTCCCACCCACTAGATGGGGTAAGGCTCCCAGTAGACGACTGGGTTGATAGGCCAGATATGGAAGCCGGGTGACCGGTGGAGTTGACTGGTACTAATAGGCCGAGGGCTTGTCCTCAGTTGCTCGCGTCCACTGTGTT
>NZ_JBHWIQ010000063.1:0-7253 GCF_042732055.1 Streptomyces sp. NPDC059816 | reverse complement strand
TGGCCGCCGACCCGCACGGCGCCCGTGCCCGGGCCGGCGGAGACGAGGGTGGAGAGGATCTTCACGACGGTGGTCTTGCCCGCACCGTTCGGGCCCAGTAGGGAGAAGACCGTTCCTTCGGGGACGGCCAGGTCCACGCCGTCGAGGACGACCTTGTCACCGTAGGACTTGCGCAGTCCGTCAGCAGCGATAGCCAGCTTGGTCATGATGGGTGCTCCTCAGAGGCTGCGGGCGTTGATGTCGCCCTGGGTGGTGGTCGCGTGGATGTTCAGAGCGGCGTCGCCGTCGGCGTTCTTGAGCGCGTTGTTGATCCGGCCGCGGTCGGTCCCGGCGTCCAGGGAGGCGCTCACACCGCGGGCGGCGCCGATCGTCACGTCGCCGGACACGGTGCTCAGCTTGACGAGGCCGCGCGTGGCCTCGGTGACGTGGATGTCGCCCTTCTGGGTGCTGATCTCCGCGGGGCCGCCCAGGCAGCCGACCGAGACGTCGCCGGCCAGGAGGGTGAGGTGGGCGCTCGCCGTCTCGTCGAGCTTGACGGAGCCGTGCGAGCCCTCGAAGACGACGTCGCCGAGTCGTCCGACGCCCCGGAGCTCGACGCTGGCCGCCTTCGCCTCGACCCGGGAGCCGGCGGGCAGCTGGACCGTCACCTCGATGACTCCGGAGCTGCCGAGCACCCGGTTCGTCACCGCGGACTCGATGCGCAGGACACCGTCGCCGTACTCGACCGTGGTCCGCTCCGCCGCCTTCACGTCACGACCGTTCGAAGGGTTCGCGGGCAGGACCTCGACCGCGGTGTCGGCCCGCTCGGCAGCGATCAGCTGGATGCGTCCCACGGGGATGTCGAGGACGGCGGTGATCGGGGCGGGGGTGTCGAACTTCTGCATGGTGATCTCTCCTGCGGTTGTCGTTTCTGACACCGCAAACGCTACGTTGCGTTCATCGATCGAGCAATACATTCGTTGCACTCAGAGGTCATTAGCACAGGTCAGAGCATCAATATCGTTGCATCGGCTGGATTTCTAACGCAACGACACGTTGCCGATCCGTTGCATTTATTAGAAAGTGAACGCTATACTGACGGCACACGGCACTGAGGAAGCACAGAAGGAGATCGCGATGCCGGGAGGCAGGCTCACCCAGCAGGACCGCCAGCAGATCGCCCTGGGGCTGGCCGACGGACTCCCCTACGCGGAGATCGCCAGACGCATCGACCGCCCGACCTCGACGATCACGCGTGAGGTGATGCGCAACGGCGGCCCCACCGCCTACCGCGCCGACCTGGCCCACCGCGCCACCGAACGCCGCACCCAACGGCGCAAGCCGGCAGCGCCCCGGGGGAACCATGCGCCCCCGCAGGCCCACGGACGCGATGCCGAGGCCGTGCGCGAGTACGAGGAGGCCTTCACCACGCTCCTCATGCAATCGGGCCTGCCCAAGATGATGGCGCGATTGCTGACCTGCCTCTACACCACCGACGCGGGCAGCCTCACCGCGTCCGAACTGGTCCAGCACCTCCAGGTCAGCCCGGCGTCCATCTCCAAAGCGGTCGCGTTCCTCGAAAGCCAGGGCCTCATCCGCCGGGAACGGGACGAAGGGCGCCGGGAGCGCTACGCCGTCGACAACGACGTCTGGTACCAGTCGATGGTGGCGGCCGCCCGGTCCCACGCCCAGCTCGCCGAGACCGCCCGGCAGGGCGTCAGCATCCTCGGTCCCGACACTCCGGCCGCCGCCCGGCTGGAGAGCATCGCCCGCTTCGTCGACTTCGTCGGCGAGAGCATCACCCGAGCCTCGGAACAGGCCCGCGGACTCCTCCACACGGAGGCCGAAGCGGACTCGGACGGCACCGCCTGATCACCAGGTGGTGGCCCCGACCTCCCGGGCAACGGCAAGGTAGGCGCGCACCAGTGGCCGTCCGTCGTCCCGGCGGGCGGCCACCGCCAGTCGAGACGCGGGCAGGCCCCGTACCGGCGCGGCGACCACCCCGTCCCGGACGACCAACGCGGCGTTGCCGGCGGCCAACAGCACCACCCCCTGGCCGCCGGCCACCGCCTCGTGGGTCTCCTCGGCGCTGGCCACCACCCCGCCGATCCGCGGTGGTCGACCGTCCCGGGCGTCCAGGGCCAGCCAGTGGTCCCGCAGCGGGCCGGCGGCCGGGGGAAGCGCGAGGAAGGGCTCCTCCAGCAGGTCGGCGAGGTCCACCGCGCCCTCGGGGTCGGACGCGGCCCGCGCCGCCAGGGGGTGCCCGTCCGGGAGCGCGACCAGCCGGGGCTCGCGGGCCACCACCGCGTACCGGTAGCGCTCGTCGTCCGGCAGCGGCAACCAGACGAAGGCGACGTCGCTGGATCCGTCCGCCAACCCGGCGCTGGGATCGGCCCAGTTGACCTGGCGCAGGACGGGCCGCGCGTCCGGATGGCGCGAGACGAGTCGGGTCCGCAGGGCGGGCAGCAGTCCGCGGCCCGGGCTGGTGGACATGCCGATCACCAGCGTGCGCCGCTCGGCGGTCTTCGCTTCCTCCACCGCCGCCTCCGCGGCCCGCCAGGCGGCGAGCACCGCGCGCGCGTGCGGCAACAGGGCCTCCCCCACCGCGGTCAGCCGCACGGTCCGCCGGTCCCGTACGAACAGGTCCGCGCCCAGCCGCTTCTCCAGCACCCGGATCTGCTTGCTGAGGGCGGGTTGGGAGACGAACAGCCGCTCCGCGGCGCGGGTGAAGCTCAACTCCTCCGCGACGGAGGCGAAGTAGTGCAGGTCCCGTCCGTGGACGTTCATCATCCATGGCTACCACAACGGGACTTGGACGGCTCCATGGTGCCTGAAGAAGGAGTGACCCGCCGACGGGGTGGCCCCGTGCGAAAGTTGGAGGATGAACGAGGACGCCAAGGTCTGGTTGGTCACCGGCGCGAGCGGATCGATGCGGTGGCCGTCGACGTCCTGGCCCACCAAGGCAGAGTGGACGTATTGGTGAACAACGCCGGCCGCACCCAGGTGGGGGCGTTCACGGAGACCACCGACCGGGAACCACGCGACCTGTTCGAACTGCACGTGTTCGACACTGCACGGCTGACCCGGGCGCTGCTGTCGCGGATGAGGGAACAGGGCCACGCATTGGTGGAGAACATCAGCAGCATCGGCGGGTAACTGTCCCTCGCCAGATTCTCTGCCTACGGCGCGACCAAGGCGGCGCAGGTGGCGCCGTTCGGCATCAAGGTGCTGATCGTGGAGTCCGGTGCGTTCCGTACCAACCCGTACCAACCTGTTCGGCAAGGACCCGGCGCGCACCTTCCGAGGAGAACTCGGCGTACCGGGAGAAGGTCGGCGTGACCCGACGGATGGTGCACAGCAGCGACGGTAGCCAGCCCGGCGACCCGGCGAAGGCCACGGCGGCGACCCGGCCGGCCCTAGACACCGAGCAGCTCCCGCCTCTCCTCGCCCTCGGAGGCGACGCTGTCGACCTCCCGACCGCGCACCTGGACCTTCGTGCAGGCCGAACTCGCGCACTGGCGCACCGTCCACTCCGGGGCTTCCCTGACCCAGGGCTGCAGCTTCCAGACCTGGAAGGACCAAACACCGAAGTACCAGACGCGCGCGTTCGTGACGACTGCGGTCGATGCCTGGTCCCGCGCACCTCAGCAGCGGTTCGCTCGCGCAGCGACATCCGAACCAGCCGGTCGCACGTCCTTGAGAATGACCTCCGACCCCATCACCACGCAGGAGACTCAGCCGTATCGGCGCAGCCATCGCTATACCCATCAGACCATCCCTGCGTTTCCCAAGGCGACCCATCGGCCGACGAACGCTAGGGTCCTGCCCCAGCAGGCGCTAAGACGTCGTTTCAGTTGGTGAGTCTGCGGTGGCAGATGAGGGTTGGAGCTATGCCGACGAAGGCAAGGAAGTGTTCGGGTTTTCGTTCGTAGCGGCGGTGGAGGCGTCGGCAGCCGGCCAGCCACGAAACTGTCCGCTCGACCACCCAGCGGTGGCGTCCCAGGCGCTGCGAGGACTCGATGCCCTTGCGGGCGATGCGGTGGCGGATGCCTCTGCTGCGGAGCCATCGGCGCAGGTGAGCGTAGTCGTATCCCTTGTCACCGTGGAGCTTGGCCGGGCGGCGGCGAGGTCCGCGTCGGGAGCGGATGGGCGGGATCCCGCGCACGAGCGGCTCAAGGCCGAGGCTGTCGTGCATGTTCGCGGCGGAGATCCCCAGGGAAAGGGGCAGTCCGTTCCGGTCGGTGATCAGGTGAATCTTCGATCCACTCTTGCCACGGTCGGTCGGATTCGGTCCGGTCAATAGCCCCCTTTTGTCGCCCTGACGCTCACGGAGTCGATGGCGCACCGCGACCAGTCCAGCTCTCCGCGGGCACCGAGTTCGTCGAGGACCACTCGGTGGAGCCGGGCCCAGACCCTCTCCCGGCTCCACTGGGCGAAGCGGCGGTACACCGTCTGCCAGCACGGGCCGAACACCGGGGGCAACTGCCGCCACGTACAGCCCGAGGTGGCCACGAAGACGATCGCGGCCAGGGCCTCACGATCGCCTGCCCGCCTCTTGCCCCCGCCCTGCGGGCGCCGGTTCTCCGTCGGCGGCACCACCCGCCGGAACAGCACCCACAACTCATCCGGCACCAACCGCTCAACCAGATCCGTCATACACAGTTCAACGACCGATCAAGCCAACAGAAACGGTGTCTAAGGGCTTGCAGAGCATCAACTTACTATCGAACAATCGGCCTGATCTGCAGTGTCAAGGGCGGAAAGACGCAACTTATTACTCTGCAAGCCCTAGCGACATGCAACAGGTCCGGCTCAGGCGGATCTTCCGGGGTGCCGTGACGACGCGTTTCCCGAAGAGGGGCAGCTTCTTGGCGGTGCCGCGTTGAGCTCATTCAAGTAGGGGCTGACCGAGGTCTCGTTCGAGCCGGCTGATCTGGGTCACCAGTGTGGTCTCGCGGATTCCGAGGCTGCGGGCGACTTCAGTAAACGTGGGATAGGAGCGGGCGGCAAGGAATCTGAGACCCTATATTCCTGTAGGGTCTCGGTTTCGATGACATGTTGATCTTTAGTGACCTGCGGTTTTGCTCATTGTCTCACCGCAGGGTCCTGAAGGACAGTCTCAAAGCCATGGCATTTCTTGGGTCGCGGGCAACGGTGGTTTAGCGGCTGCCGAGTTCTCCCTTGACGAACCCGTGTTCGCGCGCCGTGAGCACAGTGGCGAGTGCAGGGACGAGCAGTGCGAGCGCGACCCAGCTCAGCCAGGGTGCATCCAGTCCGCTGAGGACGAGCCCTCCGATGATGCCACCACCGGCGATTCCGACGTTCCATCCGGTGGTGAGGAGTGCTTGGGCGACATCGCCGGCGTCGCCTGCTGCTTCGGCGACTGCGGTCTGCAACAGGGTGGAGGTGCCGCCGAACGCGAGCCCCCAGAGCGCCGTGCTGGCGTAGACGAGCGTAGGCACGCCGGAGAAGATGCCGAGCAGCAGCGTGCATGTCGCGAAGAGCGCACACGCGAGGATCATGAGGAGGCGCAGGTGCCGATGGACGAGCGCTCCGGCGATCCAGATGCTCACCAGCGACACCAGGCCGAAGGTGAGCAGCACGGCGTCGACTTGACCTGCCGTGCCGAGCGGCTTGAGGAACGGGGCGATGTAGGTGTAGAGGATGCTGTGGGCGAGCACGAACGTGAGGGTCACGAGGAGCACGGGCGCTACGCCGGGAATGCGGAAGGTACGGGTGAGCGGGAGCCGTGAGCCCTTGGGCTGTCCGGGGAAGCTCGGCACCGCCGCGATGACCCACACGATCAACGCGAGCGTGAGGACGGTCATGATCCCGAACGCGTATCGCCATTCGACGAGCTTGGCCAGAAGCGCTGCAGCAGGAACTCCGACGGACAGGGCAACGATTGCGCCCGCCATCGCGATCGCCATTGCCTTGCCGCGCTGATGTGGGAGAACCATCCGTACCGCGTAGCCGGCCAACAGCGCCCAGAGCAACCCGCCGACGATGCCGCCGAGGAACCGGGCGGCTAGCGTGAGTGCGAAGCTCTCGGAGAGCGCGGTGACGGTGTTGGCGATCGCGAGTCCTGCGATCGCCGCCAGCAGCAGGTGTCGGCGCGGCCAGCCGATCGTCGCCTTGGTGAGCGGGATCGCGGCGAGGATCGCCCCGATCGCGAAGACGGTGACGCTCTGCCCGGCAGCACTCTCGCTCACACCCAGGTCTCGGCTCATCTCGGGAAGCATCCCGGCGGGCATCGTCTCGGTCAGGAGAGTAATGAACCCGGTGGCGGCCAAGGCCAGAAGACCCGCCAGCGGGAGCCGGGCGTTCGGTATCGAGCGAGGTGTCAAAGTATCTGGTCGTGTCATGGCCTTACCATCGATGGGTGACATCAGTGTGAAGGTCAACTCGGTGTGCGCCGAGTCACAGAACGCCAGCCACAGAGGGCGAGGAGAGGGATATGCGGATCGGTGAGCTGTCGACGCGCACCCGGACTCCGATGAGGTTGCTGCGCTACTACGAGGAGCAGGAACTGATCGAGGCGAATCGACTGCCCAACGGGTACCGGGACTATGAGGAGTACGTCGTTGACCGGGTTCTCCAGGTACGAGGCCTGCTCGATGTAGGGCTACCCACACGGATCATCAAGCAGATCCTGCCCTGCCTGAACACCCCCCGCACGATCCACATGCCCTACGTCACGCCAGACATGGTCGCAACGCTCGAACGCGAGCGCGATCGCATGGCCGAAAAAATCGAATGTCTCACCAAGAACCACCGAGCCATCACCGACTACCTCGACGCCGTACGCCGCAATATCCGAGCCTCCTAACCGATGCCGGGTCTGCTGCTGAGCCTATTGCCAGCCACTCGGTCAGCTTCTCCGCATCCGCGACCGAACTGCTGTCCCGTCGAAGTGCATCTGTCAGCTGACGAGCCGTTGGCCTGCCGGAATGCCAGGTCGTTCGAGGAGGCGGCGGCCCTGGATTCTCAAATTCCCTGGATTTCACGGAAGTCGCGGCCCCGATAGAGGCAGAGCCCTTGGTAGAGGGGGCCCTGGGTCTCAATGGCGGTGCCCGCGGTACGACGTGAACTGCCGCACCGGGAGCTCCGAGTGGCATTTCTGCCATCCATCTGCCAACTGCCGTGAGATTCCGCCAAGGCTTTGAGGTCCTACAAGTTTGTAGGTTCTCACTCTCGGTGTCAGGCGCCGACGCTGTGAGCTGGACGTTCCTCTTCAGTCTCACGACGTGTCGGTCGGCGGCTGTCTCAGATCG
>NZ_JBHWIQ010000062.1:0-7777 GCF_042732055.1 Streptomyces sp. NPDC059816 | reverse complement strand
CCCCTCGACCCCCAACCCCTCCGCGACCACCTCGCCGCCCACCTACCCGCCTACATGATCCCCACCGCCTACATCCCCCTCCCCACCCTCCCACTCAACACCGGTGGAAAGCTGGACGTGCGCGCGCTACCACCCCCGAGGCAGCACGGGACGCCGGGCAGGGGAACCCGAACCGTCACGGAGAGTGTGCTCTGCGAACTGTTCGCGGACGTGCTCGGGATCGACGGCGCCGGTGTCGACGACGACTTCTTCGACCTGGGCGGCCACTCCCTGCTCGTCCCCCGGCTGATCGGCAGGATTCGGTCGGTCTTCGGAGTCGCCCTGCCGATCCGGCGGTTGTTCGACCGTCCCACGGTCGCTGGCCTGGCCGCGGCGCTTGAGGAGCGGGGGGACGAGTACGGCGTCGGCGGTCTCGCCACGTTGTTCCCGCTGCGTACCGGCGGCACCGCGGCACCCGTGTTCTGTATCCACCCGGCCTCCGGTACCGCCTGGTGTTACGCCGGTCTGCCGCGGCACATCGGACGCGACCACCCCGTGTACGGCCTCCAGGACCCAGGTCTGTTGGACGCCGATCGACGACCGCGGAGCATCGGGGAGATGGCCGCTCGATACGTGGAGCAGATCCGTGAGGTGCGACCCACCGGCCCGTACCACCTGATCGGGTGGTCGTTCGGTGGCCTGGTCGCGCACGAGGCGGCAGTGCGTCTACAGACGCTGGGCGAAGAAGTCGGGCTTCTGTGTGTCCTGGACGGCTACCCGCTGGAGCGGGACCCGGACGCGTGGAAGTTCGAGCCGGTGGACAGCGTTGGTCGCACGGAGCAGCTGCGCCGCCTCGCGGGGGTCTCGGTGGACCTCGACGAGGATGAGGCGCGGGCCGTATACGACTCCATGACGAACAATGTCCGGCTCATGCGGGACTTCGTGCCCGGAGTCTTTACCGGAGACCTCACCTTCGTGATGGCGACGGCCGAGCGGGGGGAGAACCCACCGGAGCCGTCCGACTGGCGACCGTTCGTCACCGGCGCCGTCCGGGAACATCACGTTCCCTGCGCCCATCTGGACATGACGCGCCCGGATCCGCTGGCGCTGATCGGTGCGATGGTGGCCCGGTGGCTCCGAGATGCCTCATGATCCGGCACTCTCCTCTTCGCCGGCCGTCCATGTCCCGCGGAGCGAGGTCGCGCGCACGCTCGGCGGGACCCCGCGGCGTGCTCGGTGGGACGGCGTCGACATCGACGAACGGCCACTCCGCGCCGGGCGGCCGGTCCACGTCGCCCCCGCCGAACGTCAGGCACCGTATTTCACCGACCGCGTGACACCCGATCGTGCCGTGTTCGACGTCCGTGTTCCGTGGGGCTCGCCCAGCAGCGGGCGAGCGCCAGGGCGGGCCGGCCGTCCGGCACGGTCTCGTGACAGGAAGCTGGAGGATATGTGATCCCCCTGTCGTTCGTACAACAACGCCTGTGGTTCCTCGACCAGTTGGCCGGTCCGCAACCCACCTACAACGTTCCCTTGACGCTCCGGCTCTCCGGAGACCTCGAAGAGGCCGCGCTGGAAGCGGCCCTGGGAGACGTGGTCGCTCGACACGAGAGTCTGCGCACGGTTTTTCCCGAGGTCGGCGGCGAGCCGTACCAGCACGTGCTCGACTCCGGTGACGCCCGGCCGCGGCTTCGGGTGCGCGAGGTCGCCCCTGACAACGCGGAGGCGGTACTCCGGCAGGAGGCTCGCCACGCCTTCGACATTTCCTCCGAGCCGCCGGTCCGGGCCACGATTGTGCGGTTCGGTCCCGGGGAGCACATCCTCCTGCTGCTGATCCATCACATCGCGATCGACGACTGGTCCTTCACACCGCTCTGCAGGGACCTGTCCGAGGCGTACACAGCCCGCCGCCTCGGGAGTCCGCCCCGGTGGGAGGCCCTCCCCGTCCAGTACGCCGACTACGCCATGTGGCAGCGCGAAGCCCTCGGCGACCGGCACGATCCGGACAGCGAACTCGCCGCTCATGTGGACTACTGGAGACAGGAGCTGGCGGGCTCCCCCGAGCTGCTGGAGCTGCCTACGGACCGGGTGCGCCCACCGGCCGCGTCGGGCCTGGGACGCTCTGTTTCGTTCGGCTGGGACGAGCGGACGCAGGGAGCCCTCGTCGCGCTGGCGAAGGCCACCGGAACCACCGTGTTCATGGGGGTGCAGGCCGCGGTAGCGGCACTGCTCTCGCGACTGGGATCGGGAGACGACATCCCGGTGGGTGCGGCGTTCTCCGGGCGAACGGACGAGGCCCTCGACGACCTGGTGGGATTCTTCACCAACACCCTGGTGCTGCGTACCGACACCTCAGGAAATCCCACGTTCCGCGAACTGGTGCTGCGCGTGCGGGAGAAGAATCTCGCCGCGCACGCCCACCAGGAGATGCCGTTCGACCTGCTTGTGGAAGTGCTCAGGCCCGCCCGCTCGCTGGGCCACCACTCGCTCTTCCAGGTCATGCTCGCCTACGAGAACGCCGGGTCGTTCGACTTCGACATGCCGGGGCTCGATGTCTCGGTCCTGCAGACCGACACCGAAGTCGTCAAGTTCGACCTGTCGCTGACCTTCTCGGAGGAGCAGGTGTCCCCGGGCGGGCCGGACCGGATGACGGGGACGCTGCACTACGCGAGTGACCTGTTCGACCGAGGCACGGCCGAGTCGATCGCGGAGCGACTGGAGCGGTTCGTCAGTGCCGTCGCTGCCGACCCCGACCGTCCCATCGAGGCGGTCGAGGTGCTGTCGCAGGAGGAACGACATCGGCTGCTGGTCGAGTGGAACGACCTTCAGGAGCATCTCGACGTACTCTGGGCGAGTCGGCGCACGAACCGACTCCCTTGCGTCGGTCCTCTCAGCCACGTGCCGAAGCGGATCTGACCGTCCGGAGCGGGCCGGACCGCGTTCCTTCCTCCCGGACGAGTCGACCGTTGAGCCGCAATCCCGCGGCGTGTTCCGACGGCCGAGCCCGTGGCCCGGCGGACCGCCATCAGCCGCTTGAGTTCATCGGCGAAGTGGAGTACGTCGGTCGCGAAGGCGCCCGGCATCTCCGCCACCGGCCCGGCGTTGGCGGAGAGCACGGCGGCCCGTAGCGCGGCCTCCGTCCAGCAGCCTGGCAGCGGTGATGCCGGAGATCACACGCGGGCCATGCAGGACGAGCGCCGTCGCCCGGCCATGGGATTCCGTGTCAAGCATGACGGGAGTGGCCCCGCACAGCGCCAGCGGTTCGAGTACGGCGTGGAGCGCGCGGCTGCTCGGGTCTCGTACGGCACGAGTGCCCGGGGTCGGCCCTCGAAGAAAGGAGAGTCGCCAGTTCGGGAGCGACTTCGGCTGGTGGCACGGCGAGAACGGCGACATCCCACCCGACCGGAGGGTTCACTCGCCGTACCGGCGCCGAGCGCTTCTGCGGTCCGCACCGCGACAGGATCGCGATCCCGAAGATAGGTGGGTGACTTCACGGGCTCGCAGAGCGAGCGCGACGGACGTACCGAGGAGCCGCTGTTCCGCGCCTTCGAGGGCCGATGAGATCCAGGCGAGGGTGTCGTCGGCGCCTTCACTTCACCTCGTCGATCTCTGAGCCGGGATGATCCTGCCGCCGGTCCTGGCGAGAAGGTGGTCCGCTGGCGACGAGCTTGTCCACCTTGCGGGCCTTCCGTGATGGCGGGGATCGGGAACGACGTCAGAGGTGGCGGACCTCGGGCAGTGCCTCGTCCGCGATGCGGTGGAGGATGTCAGGGTCAGCCGTGTAGATGCCGTGCTCCCGCGGGGCATGCAGGACAAGGTGGGTAATGCCCGCCTTCGCGTACCGTTCCGCCTGGGCCAGGAAGGCGCTGGACGAGGAGAGGAAGTCACCTGCGGACGGTGTCACCACGAAGATGCGGTCCATCTCACCGAACTTGCGCCCATGCCGGGAGCAGGCGTGTCGTAGCGCGGCAACCTGGGCGGTGACCGCGTCGAGACACTCCTCGGGCGTGAAGCCCTTGGCCCAATTCTTGGGCCCGGTCGTCACCCAGGCCTGGCCGTGCCGGGCGGCGAGATCGATCCCTCGGGTACCGGCGGCGGCAATGGCGAGCGGGAGCCGGGGCTGCTGGACGCAGCCGGGGATCATCCTGGCCTCGTAGGCGGAGAAGTGCTCGCCCGTGAAGGTCGTCACGTCGGAGCGGAGGAGCCGGTCCGTCAGCTTCACGAACTCCGCGAAACGTGCGGCGCGTTCACCCGGCTTCAGATCCTCCTGGGTAAGCACGTGCGAGTCGCCCGCCCCGACCGAACCAGCTCCGATGCCCAGGACGAACCGGCCGCCGGAGATGTCGTCGAGCGCGATGGCGTCCTTGGCCGCGGTCACCGGGTGCCGGAAATTGGGGGAGGTCACCATCGTGCCCAGGGTCATCCGACGGGTCACGACTGCGGCGGCCGCGAGCACCGGGAAGGTGGAGAACCAGGCCTCGTCCTGCAGGCTCCGCCAGGACAGGTGGTCGTACGTCCAGGCCGAGTCGTAGCCCAACTCGTCGACGGTCTGCCACAGTCGCGCAGACCGGGCCCAGCGTTTCTCCGGAAGGATCACTACGCCCGTACGCATGGCGATTTGGTCCTCAGCCTTCCGTGTTGATGACGACGGCGTCGGCCTCGACCTCCACCAACAGCGAGGGGTGGGCGAGGGCCGACACCTCCACGATGGTGCTGGCCGGCCGGACGTCTCCGAAGAACTGGAGGTGGACGGAGCCGATGGCCTCCAAGGCGCTGATGTCCGTGACGTAGAAGCGGGTGCGCACCACGTCCTTGAGCCCCGTGTCTGCGTCCTCCAGCGCACCTTGGATCCGGCGCAGGCACTCGGCCGTCTGCGCCACGATGTCCGACCCGCCGACCGGCCCGTCGGGGGCGGAAGCGGTGCAGCCCGCCACGGTCACCCAGGGGCCTGTACGGACTGCGCGAGAATAGCCGAATATTTTCTCAAAATGAGTTCCGGCGGCAATGAGAGTGCGCTGCGACAAGATATTCCTCCTCTTAGGGAAAACATGGGAAGAGTATCCGCTCTCGGGTGCCGAATCGAAGAACTGTCCCGCCGGCGAGACAAGTCGGTCGACGGCACGCATTCGAACTTGCGGCCGATAGGTTGAGGTGCGATCCCAGGTCACATGTTTGCACCCGCGAAATGTCGGAGTTCTTCTACCACACCAGAAAGCACTCATGAACGTCTCTGATGCAAGAGATCTCTCGACCGCGCCGCCGAGGTCGGACAATTGGGAATACGGTGGCCATCTCTACGGACTGGAGCCGCTAGCTCTCCCCGCGAAGTGGTCGCAGTGGACCACTGCCGAGAGCTTGCTCCGGGGCGGCGCCGCGGAGATCTCGCCGGGGGATCCCTCCGTGTGGGAGTGCGACGCCGAGACGGCGTCGGAGTTGCGGCCAGCCGACGACGGGGAGACGGAGCGGTTGTTCTGGTTCCGGTGGATCACCGGACATCAGACGACCTTCGCCGTGTGGCAGCTGCTGGCCGAGACCCTGTACCAGGGCCGGCTCGCGAACACCGGTCCCGCTGCCGACGAACTCGCCCGCAGGGCTCGCTGCCTGATCCGCGTCTACTCTCTGATGCTGCTGTACGCCAGCTCCCCGCCACAGGAGATATACGAGCGGGTCATCAGGGACCCCATGGCACGCCAGCACCCCAACCTCAGCGGCGCCTGGGCCCGTGACTACGGAGACATACGGCCGCTCATCCGGGGCCGGATCGGCTTCGGCGGTAAGCTCCAAGCGGCAGAACTCGCGCTGGAGTGCCAGCTCAACGAGCAGATCCACGAGGGCATAGCGGCGCGGGTCGTGCCTTCCGGCGTGTCCCTGCTGCTCTCCCCGAAGGCCCGCCAGCAGACCCGGCAGCTGAACCGGGAGACGCTGCTATGGCTCTATGACGGCATCTTCCTGACCAGCAGGGCGCCCGTGTCGCGCGACACGGTGGTCCGCCAGCTCATCCGCCGGATCCACGCGATCCTCCTCGACATCCGCGCCAACGGGCTCTATCCGCACAACAGCCCCGACTCCGCGCCCGAGCCCCCCGAGCTGATGACCGACAGCGTCCTGGTGCTGAAGGACTCTTTCGCCGGAGTGCTGCGCGAACTTGTCGATCTCTCACGACTGTCGGCGACGGCCATCGATCAGACCGTCACCGCCTCCTGAACCTCGACATTCCAAGAAACAGGTGCATCCATGGCTACAGCCCAAGAAGAAGAGAAGTCGGCAGCAGAGGCGCAGTACTGCGCCGACACCTTCAACGGCGCCATCGCCTCGGCCGCACTGAGCGCGGCATGGGAGATCGGCCTGCTCGACGAGCTGGCCGTCAAGCGCCAGGTCGACATAGCGGAATTCGCCCGGGACCGGGATGCCCACCCTGAGACCGTACGAGCCTTGCTCGTGGCGCTCTCGGCCCGGCGCATCGTGTCGCTCGATCCACTCAGGGCGACAGCGTTCACCGACATGGGTTTCGAGTCGGCCTTCAGCACCAAGGGCTTCTTCTACTGGCTCACCCGAGGCTGCGGCGAACTGCTGACGACCCTCCCCACCAAAATTGCGAACGAGGACAGGCAGGGCCACTACGCACGTCGTGACGCCCGCGCGATCAGCGTCGCCTGCCGCAACATCGCCCGCACCTTCTTCGACCCGCCGTTCCGGGACCTCGTCCGGGACCTCGACATCGGCACGGTCGCCGACCTCGGATGCGGCAGCGGAGACCGGATCGTCATGCTGGCCGACCTTCGGCCGGAGATCAGCGCCATCGGTATCGACGTGGCCGAGGGAGCCATCGCCGTCTCCAAGGATGCGGTCGCCGAGGCCGGGCTCGGGAACCGCATCACGCTGGTGCAGGACGACGTGCTGAGCTTGACCCCGCGCCCTGAATACCAGGACGTGGACCTGGTCACCTGCTTCCTGATGGGACACGACTTCTGGCCCCGGGAGAACGCCGTGCGCACCCTGCGTTCCCTGCGCGAGACCTTCCCCAACATCAAGAGCCTCCTCCTGGGCGACACCTGCCGTTCCACGGACGTGAACGGTCCCGGACACCCCATGTTCACACTGGGCTTCGAGACGGTGCACTCGGTCATGGGCCAGTACCTGCCCACCCTCGACGAGTGGAGCTCGACGATCGAGGAGGGCGGCTGGCACATCACCGACCGCCGCATGATCGACCTGCCCGCCTTCAGCTTCATCTACCGCCTCACACCGGCCTGACCACCAGGAGGACACCATGACCATCGAAGCAACCTCACGGGCCGGTCGCCAGCGCCCGCTCGTCGAGCAGAACCTGCCCGTCTTTCAGACGATCCCCGGCCACTACGGCCAGACCCCCTTCTTCCTCACCCAGGACATGCTCGGTGGGCAGCCCGTCGAGATCGCGGGCGGCGAGATCAGCGACAAGGTCGGCAAGCCCGTCGCGGCCCCCCACACGCACGAGGTCCCGGAGATCTACGTCCTGATGTCACCGGAGCCCGGCGGTGCGGTCATCGAGGTCGTGGCCGACGGCGAGACGTTCGAGCTCGTCTCGCCGGCCGTCATGCTGATCCCCACCGGAGTGGTGCACCACTTCGTCACCAAGAAGGCGCAGCCAGGCAGTTACTGCCTGGGGGTGCTGCTCACCGGCGACAAGTCCGTTGCCGTCGGCTGATGACGCTCAGGGCGAAGGGGCCTTCGGCGCCGACCGCGCCGAAGGCCCCTTCGTCCGTCTGGCGCGGCCGTGCCGCCGCAACAACCGGAACTGGGCACGCGCACCCGGTCG
>NZ_JBHWIQ010000061.1:0-8254 GCF_042732055.1 Streptomyces sp. NPDC059816 | reverse complement strand
TGTAGGGTCTCAGATTTCATGTCGGAATCTCACGACCGATGTCGGATCAGAGTCGGATGTGACACGGTCTTGAGATTCGCAGGTCATGACGTCACCCGTTCGGGTGAAGTCCTGGGCGAGTGATCCCGCCGGGTGTGTCGCAAGCGGCAGCGTGCTGTCGATGGCGGCACCGGAGTGGGGTGGGCATGGAGGCGACGGTCAGCATCCGCAGGCAGGACGGTACGGCTGAAGACCGGACGTGGGCGTCTGCGACTGCGCAATCGATCGAGTCAGCTGCTCCGTGGCGGACGTTCCGCTGGTACATGGGGCAGAAGCACTACTCCGGCGCGTACTGGTCGGCGACGGTCGGAGATCTCGTGATCTACGAGTCGCGCCTGGAGCTCGCACGGCTGTTGTTCGCCGACTTTGACGCTTCGGTACGCGGCATTGTGGCCCAGCCGTTCCTGCTGAAGACGGTGGCGGAGGGGAAGGTCCGTAAGCACATCCCGGACTACTTCCTGGCGACCGAGGACGGCCCGGTTGTCGTGGACGTGAAGCCGCTGCGGCGGTTGGACGACCCGGTGGTGGCCTCCACCTTCGCCTGGACCAGGCATGCGGTGGAGGAGCGCGGGTGGCGATACGAGGTGTGGAGCGAGCCGCCGCCTGCGGAACTGGAGAACATCCGCTTCCTGGCGGGTTTCCGCCGGGAGTGGCTGTTCTGTCCTGAGCTTCTTCAGGAAATTCGCGGCGCCGGCCTGAACGGTGTTCCGCTGGCAGAGGCAGCCCGTTGTCTTCCGGGCCGCGAGGAGGAGCACGTTCGGGCCGCGATCCACCACTTGCTGTGGAAGCACGAGCTGCGTGTCGATCTCACGAGCCCGCTGGGCGCCTCGACCCTGGTGGGAAGGCCAGCGTGAGCGGAGCCAGCACTCGGGTCGGTGTCGGGACGCGCTTCGTCTACGACGGCGAGGCCGTCGAGGTGATCGAGCTGGCAGCGACGACGGCGGGTAACGAAGTCGTCCTGAAGGATGTCCGCGGCCGGGTTCAACGGCTGTCGCTGAAGGAACTGCTGTTCTCCGACCGCGCTCGCGTGATCCCCGATGGTCCCGGCCCGTCAGGAGCGGACGCCGACGAGCTCGCCTCGGTGGTCCTGGACCAGCTCAGCGGCGAAGAGCGTGCGGCGACAGCCGAGCGGGCCGGGCACATGCGGGAAGTGCTCACGGGATTCCGGTCGGGCAGCCCGGAGTTGGCGGCCGACGCTGAGCCGCGTGACGAGTACGCATCGGCGGTGCCGCTGGAGGCCAAGAAGGCGGCCAAGGCTGCGGAGCTCGGCGTTACCGTCCGCACCGTCGAGCGGTGGCTCGCCGCCTTCCGCGACCACGGCGAGGCGGGGTTGGCCCCCAGGAGGGGGCAGGCCGGCGGCCCGGCGGCATCAGCGGATCAGCGGTGGGTGGAGACCGCGCTGGAAGTCATGGTCGAGCACACCAACTCCTCGCGGCCGTCGCGGACGTTCGTGATCGAGCGGACCCGGGCCCGGGTGATCGCCCGGTTCGGCACGGACGTGGTGCCGCAGCCGAGCCGGGCGACCGCGTTTCGGATCCTCCAGGACCTGGAGTGCCGCCATCCGCTGTTCCGGCTGAGCACGAAACGGAACCGCGACATCGCCGCTCGACCGGAGGGGCCGTACGGGAAGCTGCGGCCCACCAGGCCCGGCGAGTACCTGCTGATGGACTCCACCCGGCTGGACGTGTTCGCCTTCGATCCGCTGACGCTGCGGTGGGTGCAGGCCGAGCTTTCGGTCGGGATGGACTGGTGCACCCGCTGCATCACCGGGGTGAGGCTGACGCCGGTTTCCACCAAGGCCGTGGATGTCGCGGCGGTCCTCTTCGAGTCCTTTCGGCCCCGGCCGTTCAACGCGAGGTGGCCGCGCGGCGCGGTCTGGCCCGAGCACGGCATTCCGCGCACGGCTCTGGTCGACGTCGCTGTCGAGGGGGTGGGCCTGGCCGCCCCGCCGATCGCGCCGGAGACTCTGGTGGTGGACCACGGCAAGGTCTACGTCTCGGACCATCTGTCCAGCGTCTGCCGGCGGATGGGGATCTCGATCCAGCCCGCCCGACTGCGAACGGGACGGGACAAGGGGCCGGTGGAGCGGTTCTTCCGCACCCTGCGCGAGGATCTGCTGCAGGCCCTGCCCGGCTACAAGGGACCGGACATCCACTCCCGCGGCGAGAACGTGGAGGGCGAGGCGTTCTACTACCTGGACGAGCTGGAGGAGATCATCCGGGAGTGGATCGCGACGGTCTATCACTGCCGGCCGCACACGTCGCTGGTCGACCCGGGGCTTCCAGGGCTGCGGATGTCTCCGGCCCAGATGTTCGAGCACGGCATGGCCCGGGCCGGCTACATCGAGGTTCCCTGCGACCGCGATCTGGCGTTCGAGTTCCTGCCCACCGCTTGGCGCACGCTCCAGCACTACGGCGTCGAGATCGGCGGGCGCCGCTACCGCGGTCCGGGCCTGCCGTCGCCGGGGTCGAAGAGCCCTTACGCCTGGCGGGGCAAGGACGATCATTGGCCGTTCCAGGTCAACCCCGACGACATCACGACGATCTACTTCCGGGACCCAAGCCGCGTCTGGCGTGAACTCCGGTGGGAGCACGCGCCGGAGATGCCGATGCCGCTGAGCGAGGAGGCCCTGGCCTTCGCCCGCAAACTCGCGGCGAGGAAGTACCGCTACCCCAATGACCGGCTTGCCGTCGCCGATCTGCTGGAGCGCTGGAACGCGGGGCTGGGAAGCACTCCCGCCGAGCGGCGCATGGCCCTTCGGCTCTCGCGCAGGCAGGGCATCGAGCTCCCGGCGATCGGCACTCAACCGGTCGCGGACTTGCCGTCGGTCCGCCGCGCACTGAGCGGGGCGGTTCAGCAGCCGCAGGCCGAGCCGGAGGAGATCGGCAGCGTCGAGGCCGGCGACGACGATGTCACCGACTTCGAAGACCTGGCGGAGCTCGAGGACCTGGACCTGATCGACGAGGACGATTTCTACGCCACCGCGCTGAAGGACGTCGATGAGTAGCCGCGGCGAAACCGGACCCGTCGAGGATCTCCGGACGAAGCTGGACCACCTCACCCTCTCCCGCAAGGAGGGGCTGAAGCGACTGGCCGAAGCACCGGTGCGGCCCCAGCCCGAACCGCTGTCCCGGCGGCAGATCAAGGCCCTGGGCGAGGCGGCTCTTGCCGACTACAACCGCGGGCGGCGCAAGTGGCACGCGAACCTCGGTCCGCTGCACACGCCGCAGATGGCCGCGCTGCACGAGGACTTGTGGGACATCGTCGACAGCAACGACCAGGACGGCGACAAGGTCAAGGGCGGCATCGCGCTGGACGCGTTCCCGGGGCTGGGCAAGACCACGGCGGTGCTGGCGTTCGCCAAGAAGTTCCACCGCCGGGAGATCGCCGAGGCGGGTGAGTACACCGATGGCGGCTTCGAGCGGTGGCCGGTCTGCCGTGTCGGGCTGACGGCGAACACCGGGATGCGCGACTTCAACCGCGCGATCCTGGAGTTCTACGGGCATCCAGGGCGTTTTCGCGGCACGGCCGCCGACTTCGGCTACCGGGCCCTGGACAGCGTCCTGTCCAGCGAGGCGAAGCTGCTGATTGTCGACGACCTGCACTTCCTGCGCTGGAGGAATCGGTCCGGTGTCGAGGTCAGCAACCACTTCAAGTACATCGCGAACGAGTTCCCGGTCACCCTGCTGATGATCGGCGTCGGGCTGAAGAAGCGCGGATTGTTCGACGAGGGCGAGGACTTCGAGGACGCCGTTGTGGCCCAGACCGGACGCCGCACCACCCGACTGGACATGGAGCCGTTCACCGTCACCACCGAGCAGGGGCGCCGCGACTGGCGGGACATGCTGCTGGGCATCGAACAGCGGGTGGTGCTGGCCGACAAACGGCCCGGCATGATCGCCGACGACTTGTCCGACTACCTGTTCGCCCGCAGCACCGGCCACATCGGCTCCCTGATGACGCTGATCAACCGCGGCTGCCAGAAAGCCGTACGCACCGGCGCCGAGCGGCTGGACGAGGAACTGCTGAGCACCGTCAAGAACGACGCCGCTGCCGAGGAAGCCCGCCGCGAACTTGCACTGGCCCTCGAGACAGGGAAGATGACCAGCCGACCCAAGGCCCGCCGCGGCACGGCCGCATGAGCGAGATCCTGAGGACGCTGCCGGTCCGCTTCGCCCCGCTGGACGGGGAGGCTTTCGACTCCTGGCTGGAGGCTCTCGCCCGGCGCCTGCACACCCCCCTCGGCGATCTGACTTGTGCCACCGGGCTGCCTCGGGGCCCGGTGGATTGGACGGTCCTGCTTCAGCCGCAACAAGCCGCAGCGGTTTCGGCCACGACCGGACTGGCCGAAGCACGCATCCACTCGATGACTCTGCGGCACTACGACCAGCGGGCACTGACGATCGATGCCGAGCGCCGCCGCGTCCGCATCACCGCGCTTTGGGGCCGCGGTCGGGGATCCCGTTTCTGCCCGGACTGTCTCGCCGAGCACGACGGACGCTGGATGCTGTCCTGGCGGCTCGGCTGGTCCTTCGCCTGCCTGCGTCACCGGCGCCTGCTCGCGGACTGCTGCCCGAGCTGTGGGCGCATCCCCCGGCTCCGGCCCCGAGGCCCGCGGTCCATCCCCGATCCTGGCCGCTGCGGCAACACCCCCACTGGACCCGGCCGGTCCGTCACCAGCGGCTGCGGCTTTGACTTGGCAGATGCCGACACCCTTCGCCTGGACGCAGACCATCCCGCGCTCGCCGCCCAGGCCCTGCTGCTGGACGTGATCGAGAAGGGCACGGCAGCGTTTGGCGCCTATGCCGTCGCACCCCAGTCGTCAACCGCGGCACTGGCTGACGTCCGGGCCGTCTGCGGACGCTTGCTGTCCTGCCTCCCTGGCCAGGACCTCGCCCAGTGGGTGCCCGCCGACGTCGTCGGCCCCCACCTCCACCCTGACTCGGGCTGCACGCTCGCCGCCCGGGCCGAACAGCGGCCCGGCTTGATGTCGCCACCGCGGGCTGTCACCGCCGCGACGGCCGTCATCGCCGCCCTGCGCGTGCTGAATCAGCCGGACATCCGTCAAGCCGGATCGGCCCTACGTCCGTTGTTGGAAGCCATCCGCGACGACGAGGCGCAAGTCAGCCCTGCCACGATCCGGCAGTGGGGACACGGGTTGAGTCCGGTCCTGACGGCCGTTCACCTCGCTGGGCTGGCCCCCGCATGCCGTCCCAGTGATCACCTGAGGCATCGCCTACCAGCGGAGATGCCCCGCCTCCCCGCGAGAACGAAGACGGACATGAAGCTGCGGAGCCGGAAGATCCCCAGCATGTTCTGGAACTCATGGGCCGTTCGGCTGGCCCCACCGGGAGGCACGTTCGCGCGCATCCTGGCTCCAGCAATGGCCTCCAGCCTCCTGATCGTCGACAGCCGCATCGACTTCGACACGGCCACACGCCGGCTCGGCAACGTGCTCGAAGGCCACGACCTTTCCCGGGTTCTGCAACGACTGGACAACCATCCGGGCTGGGCCGATCTCGTCACCGCTCTGGTCCGCCTGGCCGACCACCTCGACGCCGTCGACGTCCCCATCAACTACGCGCGCCGTCGCGGCCTGGACTACTCCGACCTGATGCCAGCCGAGCACTGGGCGGCGATCTGCCGCCGCACTGACACTCCGCCCGGCAGCGGCCTCCACCAGCAGATCACACGCTGCTATCTGTTCCAGCAGATCAGCGGGCTGCCGATCGAATCCGCCCCCGGACACCCCGGAATCAACGGTGGCGAGTTCCGCGCCGAATACACCCGCCGCACCGCCCTACGCACCCCAGAACTGGCCCAGGCTCTCCGCGAAGAAGCACGGGCCTTCCTGGACTCCCGCCGAATCGACGACGAACCCGTCGCCTGGCAGCCGCCCACCAACCTGATGGACGGGCTCAACCTTCCCGGCCCGGACCCTGACCGCGTCGACATCCGCCTCCTGCACAAGCTCGTCCGCCGACGCGAGCACTCCGCCCAACACATGGCCGCAATTCTCAACACCAGCGTCGAAGCCGTCCGGCACCTGCTCGACCAGCATCCCGCACCTGCAATTCCGGAGACGAAAGCCCAGGCCAGGGCCGCTGGCAGAGCCTTCAGGAAGGCGATGGAGGACCTGCCCAAGGCCGAACTGGACCGTCTCTACGTTGACGAACACCGCTCTCTCCAACAGATCGCCGAGCTCACCGGCATCTCCCGCCGCCTGCTCACCCGACTTGCCGGTGAGTACGGCACCCCCCTACGCAGCGGTCCCCAGGACTACAAGCGCCATGCGGAGGTCGAGGCCGACTGGCTCTTCGAGCAGTACGTTCACCGCCGGCGGACTCTGCGAGATCTCGCCCGTGAGAAGCGCATGAGCCCGGCGCACATGAACCGCTGGGCGAACACCCACAACATCCCGCTGCGGCGGGGCGGAGCCTCCCACAATGCCACCCTCCGCGCGGCGGAGCGCGCCACACAAGCGCCAGTTGTCCTCAGTGACGCCCTGACCAGCGCATATGCGTGGGACCGGCTGGAGCGGTTCATCGCCGCGCTGTCCCACGACACCATGCGGCAAGCAGCCCGAGCCCTCGGCATCGGTCAGTCCACCCTGGTCACCCAGATCAATCGGCTCGAGCGGGACCTTGGCCAGCCCTTGATCGAACGAGCCCAGCGAGGCCAGCCGATGCGTCCCACCGCGTTCGGCACCAAGATCGTGGCCGTTGCCCGAGCCATGAGCACCCAGAACGAGGAAACGACAGGCTCTTGAGCTCAGGCCGTCCACGATCTCGGACAGGCGACGGCAGCCCGTGAGCCCGCACCCAGGAATACCCGGAAGACGGACCAGTTGGCACGACGCTACAGTCCGACGAAAGAGGGGGAAGATGGCTCTGAACAAGAAGGGTTCCCGGCGCATAACTGTCGACGGGGTTGAGTACCGCTGGCGAATCCGGAGGAAGTCCTCCTACATGCAGGGACTCTGTTGGACACCTATGACCTATGCGGTCGAAGCGGCCAACGGCAACCAGTCGGGCACGACCTTGATCGTTACCAGCAGTCAGGTCCATCCCAGTAACTGGGTGGGTGCCGAGGCAGTGGCCATCCGCCCAGCCCACGTTGCTTCCAGCATCCGAGAAGCACGGGACCGAGGCTGGGAACCAACGAGGACCGGGTCTCCTTTTCAGCTCGACCGATCCGCAGGGTTCATCGCCCAGCCATGAGACAAAGCGAAGAAAAGCAGCCTATATCGGTTGAACTGCCGCAGAGGCTCCATGCCTGGTTCACCGAACATGAGGACCGCTTGCAGTCCTGCGGAATTACGGGTGCCATCCAGCAGTCGCCCGAGGACGGCCGCACCAAGACCAGCACCTGGATGACGCTCGAAAACGATGAGCACGTCGCCGTGCTCATCGTCTGGAGCAGCGGGGAAGCTGAGCTTGAGTACGGGGACGTGGCAACAGGCCAGGTCCGACAACAGCACCGGGATCTCTGCACCTTTCAGGACCTCCTCGACGCCATCGAGACCATCCGCGAATGGATCCGCATAAAGGGCGAGCCGTCCTAAAAGGGTGACCTCCGGCGAGTTCGAGAAAGCCCAGGCCGAGTTCCTTGGCAGATTGCAGCCCGACCCCCGCCGACCTCTCGGTGTTCCGAGGGCTTCTTGGCATCATCTCGGCATGGACCCAGTTCTTCCCCGCACTGTCCGAGCCGTCGACACCGCTCAGCTCCTGGACCTGACTCAAGAGGCCGCCATGCACAGCTTCAGCCAGCGGCTCCCGGTCGACTGGCTCCGGGAGCACCTCGCCGCAGATGCGACGCACTACCTGTTCCCGACGCTCGTGCAGCGGCTCACGCATCGTCCCGAGATGCCGCTGCAGTGGAGGTGCCAGCAACTGTTGACCGTCAGCACCGGCGAACAAATCTTGGGTCTGCTCGACGTCCTTCCCGACACCTTCGACAAGATCCCGGAGACCTTGGACACGGCGTCCAAGAAGGAGATCGTCAGCCGCATCGAGCGGGCAGTGTCCGTGCGTGAGTGGGTGGAACGGATAGCTGCCGATGCAGGTTCGTGAAGCCACGGGCAGCGTTGCAGCCTGCTGGACAGTCTGAGGAAATGACACCGATCTGAGACAGCCGCCGACCGACACGTCGTGAGACTGAAGAGGAACGTCCAGCTCACAGCGTCGGCGCCTGACACCGAGAGTGAGAACCTACA
>NZ_JBHWIQ010000060.1:0-8483 GCF_042732055.1 Streptomyces sp. NPDC059816 | reverse complement strand
GTGACGTCATGACCTGCGAATCTCAAGACCGTGTCACATCCGACTCTGATCCGACATCGGTCGTGAGATTCCGACATGAAATCTGAGACCCTACAAAGTTCCCGCTCTACGTCTGGGCCATGTCCACGAAGCGGGAGTAGTGACCCTGGAACGCAACTGTGATCGTCGCAGTGGGCCCGTTTCGGTGCTTGGCCACGATCAGGTCGGCCTCACCCGCACGAGGTGACTCCTTCTCGTAGGCGTCCTCCCGGTGCAGCAGGATCACCATGTCGGCGTCCTGCTCGATGGAACCCGACTCGCGGAGGTCGGACACCATGGGCTTCTTGTCGGTGCGCTGCTCGGGGCCACGGTTCAGCTGGGAGAGGGCGATCACCGGGACCTCCAGCTCCTTGGCGAGGAGCTTCAGGTTCCGGGACATGTCCGAGACCTCCTGCTGGCGGCTCTCGGCCCGCTTCGAACCGCCCGACTGCATCAGCTGGAGGTAGTCGATGACGACCAGTCTGAGGTCGTTGCGCTGCTTCAGCCGGCGGCACTTGGCACGGATCTCCATCATCGACAGGTTCGGTGAGTCGTCGATGTACAGCGGGGCCGCCGAGACGTCGGGCATCCTGCGGGCCAGCCGGGTCCAGTCGTCGTCGGTCATCGTTCCGGACCGCATGTGGTGCAGCGCCACCCGGGCCTCGGCGGACAGCAGACGCATCGCGATCTCGTTGCGCCCCATTTCGAGGGAGAAGATCACGCTCGGCAGGTTGTTCTTGATGGAGGCCGCACGGGCGAAGTCCAGGGCGAGCGTCGACTTTCCCATCGCGGGGCGGGCGGCGATGACGATCATCTGGCCGGGGTGCAGCCCGTTGGTGAGGGAGTCGAAGTCGGTGAACCCGGTCGGCACACCGGTCATCTCGCCGCTGCGCGAGCCGATCGCCTCGATCTCGTCGAGCGCGCCCTCCATGATGTCGCCGAGCGGCAGGTAGTCCTCGCTGGTGCGCTGCTCGGTGACGGCGTAGATCTCCGCCTGTGCGCTGTTGACGATCTCGTCGACGTCCCCGTCGGCCGCGTACCCCATCTGTGTGATGCGGGTGCCCGCCTCGACCAGGCGGCGCAGTACGGCCCGTTCGTGCACGATCTCGGCGTAGTACTCGGCATTGGCGGCGGTGGGCACCGTCTGGACCAGGCCGTGCAGGTAGGAGGCACCACCGACCCGGGTGATCTCCCCGCGTTTGGTGAGCTCCGCCGCGACGGTGATGGGGTCGGCCGGCTCGCCCTTGGCGTAGAGGTCCAGGATCGCCTGGTAGATCGTCTCGTGCGCGGGCCGGTAGAAGTCGTGGCCCTTGATGACCTCGACGACGTCGGCGATGGCGTCCTTGGACAGCAGCATGCCGCCGAGCACGGACTGTTCGGCGTCGAGGTCCTGCGGCGGCACCCGTTCGAACGCCGGTCCGGCGCCGTCCCAGGCTCCTTCACCGCCGCGGTCGTGGCGATCGTCCCGACCTCGGCGGCGTTCACGGTCGCGGTCCCGGTCACCGCGCTGGCGGGAGACGGGTAGCCGGTCACTGGGACCGCTGTCGGCCCACGGCTCGTCCAAGGGCTCGGAAATGCTCACCGGGCCACCTCCTCCCGTCCGCCGAGCGGACCTCGCCGTGCCCCTCATTCCTACGGCACGACACTGACAAATATGAGGCCCGACTCCAGCTGCGACGCGTCGGTTTTGCGAGGATTCCGACGCCGGGGGAGAGGACGGGCGCCGGACCACGGTAGGCCCGCGGCCACCGTCAGCCAATCTGGTTATCCACAGGCTCTGTGGATAACAGCCCTCACGCTGTGGAGAAACTGCCGAAACCTGTGCACGAGCCGGTGGACAGTCCTGTGAACAAGACCTCGTCCATCTTCACCAACCCTGTCTGACCTGGCTTTTTACCATCCACCGGCTGTGCAGAAGAAAAACTTTCCCGAGCAGACCAAGATCTACGGAAACTCCACGACACCAGGGGCCACACGCTCCCCAATGTAAGGACTCATAGCTAGTTGCATCTCTTACCTGTGGACGATTACCTTGGTGCCCATGACACAGGCCCCCGTGACGACCAAGGCTGCCCGGCGCCGGCACGACCGCGAAATCGTCACCCTGGCCGTTCCCGCCTTCGGTGCACTCGTCGCCGAGCCCCTGTTCCTGATGGCCGACAGTGCGATCGTCGGCCACCTCGGTACCGCACAACTCGCCGGACTCGCCATCGCCTCGGCCCTGTTGTTGACCGCGGTGAGCGTCTTCGTCTTCCTCGCCTACGCCACCACCGCCACTGTCTCCCGCAAGGTCGGCGCGGGCGATCTCCAAGGAGCCATACGTCAGGGTGTCGACGGGGTCTGGCTCGCCATCCTGCTCGGAGTGGTCGTCACCGCCCTCACCCTGCCCACGGCTCCCGCCCTGGTCCAGTTGTTCGGCGCCTCCGACACGGCCGCTCCCCACGCGCTGACCTATCTACGGATCTCGGCCCTCGGCATACCCGCCATGCTGATCGTCCTTGCCGCAACCGGCATCCTCCGGGGCCTCCAGAACACCAAGACCCCGCTGTACGTCGCCATCGGCGGCTTCGTGGCGAACGCGGTGTTCAATGTGGTCCTCGTCTACGGCGCGGGCTTCGGCATCGCCGGTTCCGCCTGGGGCACGGTCATCGCCCAATGGGGCATGGCCACCGTCTACGGCTACGTGGTCGTCCGAGGAGCCCGGCGCCACGGTGCTTCCCTACGGCCGGACGCAGCAGGCATACGTGCCAGCGCCCGGACCGGAGCCCCGCTCCTCGTGCGCACGCTCTCGCTCCGGCTGATCATGATCATCGCTACCGCCGTGGCCGCACGGCTCGGCGACGCGGACGTGGCAGCGCACCAGATCGTGCTGAACCTGTGGACCCTGCTCGCCTTCGCCCTCGATGCGATCGCCATCGCCGGTCAAGCCATCATCGGCCGCTACCTGGGGGCGAACGACCCCGAAGGGGCCAAAGCCGTCTGCCGTCGGATGGTGCAGTGGGGAGTGATCTCCGGCATCGTCCTGGGCGCCCTGGTCGTCCTCACCAGTCCGCTGTACATCCCGCTGTTCAGTAGCGATTCCGCGGTACGGGACGCCGCCCTTCCCGCGCTGATCGTGATCGCCGTCGCCCAACCGATCTGCGGCATCGTCTTCGTCCTCGATGGAGTTCTCATGGGAGCCGGAGACGGCCCCTACCTCGCGGGCGCCATGGTGATCACCTTGGTGGCCTTCCTCCCGATGGTGCTCCTCGTCCCGGTTCTCGACGGCGGTCTCACCGCCGTCTGGGTCGCGATGAGCCTGATGATGGTGGTGCGCATGCTGACGCTCTGGCTGCGCTCTCGATCCGGCCGCTGGATCGTGACGGGCGCCACCCGCTGAACGGCGGACGCCACCCGCTGAGCACCGCATGTTTCACGTGAAACCGGACGTCGGGGCCGTCTCGACCAGCCGGCGGGCCCGGACGAACGAGTGGGGCCACACCCCGAAGGGTGTGGCCCCACTCATTGAGCGTGAAGGCTCAGTGCAACACGGCCTCAGGCCGCGACGACCTCGACGTTGACCTTGGCGGCCACCTCGGGGTGCAGACGCACGGACGTCGCGTGGGCGCCCAGCGTCTTGATCGGCGAGCCCAGCTCGATGCGGCGCTTGTCGACCTCGGGACCGCCCGCAGCCTTGATCGCCGAAGCGACGTCGGCCGGGGTGACGGAACCGAAGAGACGACCGGCGTCACCGGAGCGGACGGCCAGACGGACCTTGACACCTTCGAGGCGGGCCTTGATCTCGTTGGCCTGCTCGATGGTGGCGATCTCGTGGATCTTGCGGGCGCGGCGGATCTGCGCCACGTCCTTCTCGCCACCCTTGGTCCAGCGGATCGCGAAGTTCCGCGGGATCAGGTAGTTGCGAGCGTAACCGTCCTTGACGTCAACGACGTCGCCAGCGGTACCGAGGCCGGAGACCTCGTGGGTGAGGATGATCTTCATGTTTCGGTCACCCTTCCCTTATCGCGCGGTGGAGGTGTAGGGCAGCAGCGCCATCTCACGGCTGTTCTTCACGGCCGTGGCGACGTCACGCTGGTGCTGCGTGCAGTTGCCGGTCACGCGGCGGGCACGGATCTTGCCGCGGTCGGAAATGAACTTCCGCAGCATGTTCGTGTCCTTGTAGTCCACGTACGTGACCTTGTCCTTGCAGAATGCGCAGACCTTCTTCTTCGGCTTGCGCACAGGCGGCTTCGCCATGGTGATTCTCCTGTGTGATCAAGAAGTGGGGTACGGGCCCCGCCCTTAGTTAGAAGGGGGGCTCGTCCGAGTAGCCGCCGCCACTGCCGCCGCTGGAGCTTCCGCCCCAGCCGCCACCGCCGCTGCCGCCCTGCTGCTGGCCGCCACCGGACGGAGCTCCGGTCGCCCAGGGATCGTCGGCGGGAGCGCCGCCGCCCTGCTGCTGACCGCCACCGGGGCCGCCGCCCCAGTTGCCGCCCTGCTGGCCGCCACCACCGCCGCCGTACCCGCCCTGGCCACCGCGACCGGTGGTCTTGGTGACCTTGGCCGTGGCGTTCTTCAGGCTGGGGCCGACTTCCTCGACGTCCAGCTCGTAGACCGTGCGCTTGACACCCTCACGGTCCTCGTACGACCGCTGCTTCAGTCGGCCCTGCACGACGACGCGCATGCCTCGCTGAAGCGACTCTGCGACGTTCTCCGCCGCCTGACGCCAGACCGAGCAGGTGAGGAACAGGCTCTCGCCGTCCTTCCACTCATTGGTCTGCTTGTCAAAGGTGCGGGGCGTGGACGCGACACGGAACTTCGCGACCGCCGCACCGGAGGGGGTGAAGCGCAGCTCGGGGTCTTCGACAAGATTGCCGACGACCGTGATGACGGTCTCGCCTGCCATGGGGAACCTCTCGGCGATTGCTGCTGGCTGCTTGTGCTGCTACTCGATGCCCGGAACCGCTGAGCCGGTGGCTCAGTGGGTCTCGGGACGGAGGACCTTGGTCCGGAGGACCGACTCGTTCAGGTTCATCTGTCGGTCGAGCTCCTTGACGACCGCAGGCTCAGCCTGGAGGTCGATGACCGAGTAGATGCCCTCGGGCTTCTTCTTGATCTCGTACGAGAGCCGACGACGGCCCCAGGTGTCGACCTTCTCCACCTTGCCGTTGCCCTCGCGGACCACGGAAAGGAAGTTCTCGATCAGGGGGGAGACAGCGCGCTCCTCCAGATCGGGGTCGAGGATGACCATCACCTCGTAGTGACGCATGTGGAACCCACCTCCTCTGGACTCAACGGCCACGGTCGTTCCGTGGCAGGAGGGTTGTGATGCGTACGCAACGGTATCGGCCACCACTGACAGTCAGGCCCCTCAGCGGGACCGGGCAGCTCACGGGCAGACACCGGTGCAGACGGTACAGACTACCCGCACACCCGCTTCCGGTTGAAATCCGCCGGTACCCCGTCGCACTCTGTATGCATCGGGTTGTAGGGCGCTACCACGCGCCGCCCTTCCGCAGGAGGTGCCCCATGGCACAGGCAATGCGACCGAACACCGGTGTCTCGATCATCGCCACCGACGGCAAGCCCCATCCGCTCCAGGACACGCTCGTCGTGGTCACCCTGGTCCTGGGCCTGACGGCCGCCATCAGCTCGATCTGGAGCGGTCTGCACCTGCTCAGCTCCTGGGCAGGTCTGGCCGGCATCCTGCTGGGCGGATACGGCCAGTACATCTCGGAGACCACCCGCGAACGGTTCGGCCTGATCCTGGGTCTCGGCGCCTCGGCCTTCGGTTTCTTCATCGGCATGGCCCACGGCGGTCTCTTCGGCGGCCTCATCGGCTGACGGGCCCGCGGTCGGTCGCCCGTCAAGCCGACGGGGCCGTATCCGCGGAACAGGCCGTACGGGCCAGTCGGGGCGCTCCCCGGGCGCAGTAGGCTTCGGCGCGAGAGCCGGAGCCCCTGTCAGCATGGGGACATACGAGCCCGAGGAGCGCCCCCGCATGAGCCTGACCCTGAGGACCATCAGCCGAGAGCAGCATCTGGCCTACATCCAGAGCCTGCCCTCGGCAAGCCACATGCAGGTTCCGGCCTGGGCTGACGTCAAGGCCGAGTGGCGCTCCGAGAGTCTCGGGTGGTTCGACCCGAGAACCGGTGCGATGGTGGGCGCCGGTCTCGTGCTGTACCGGCAACTCCCCAAGATCAAGCGCTATCTCGCCTATCTGCCCGAGGGCCCGGTCATCAACTGGTTCGCACCGAACCTGGACGACTGGCTGCGGCCGATGCTCGCGCACCTGAAGCAACAGGGCGCGTTCTCCGTGAAGATGGGCCCGCCGGTGATCATCCGCCGCTGGGAGTCCACCTCCATCAAGAGGGGCATCCAGGACCCGGACGTCAAGCGACTGCGGGACGTCGAGGCCGACTTCATCGAGCCGCGCGCCTTCGAGGTGGCCGACCGGCTGCGTCGCATGGGGTGGCAGCAGGGCGAGGACGGCGGTGCCGGCTTCGGTGACGTGCAGCCCCGCTACATCTTCCAGGTGCCGCTCGCGAACCGTTCCCTGGAGGACGTCCACAAGGGCTTCAACCAGTTGTGGCGACGGAACATCAAGAAGGCCGAGAAGGCGGGCGTCGAGGTCGTCCAGGGCGGTTACCACGACCTGGAGGAGTGGCAGCGGCTGTACGAGATCACCGCCGTTCGCGACCGCTTCCGGCCCCGTCCCCTCTCGTACTTCCAGCGCATGTGGACGACCCTCAACACCGAGGACCCCAACCGCATGCGCCTGTACTTCGCGCGCCACGGTCACGACAACCTGGCGGCGGCGACGATGCTCGTGGTCGGCGGACACGTCTGGTACTCGTACGGGGCGTCCGACAACAAGGGCCGGGAGTTCCGCCCGTCGAACGCCATGCAGTGGCGCATGCTGCGGGACGCCTACGCGCTCGGGGCGACCGTCTACGACCTGCGGGGGATTTCGGACTCGTTGGACGAGTCCGACCACCTCTTCGGGTTGATCCAGTTCAAGGTCGGCACCGGCGGGCAGGCCGCCGAGTACCTGGGTGAGTGGGACTTCCCGCTGAACAAGCTGCTCCACAAGGCACTCGACATCTACATGTCGCGTCGCTGAGCCGACCGCTCGTCCCCTCCGGTGTGCCGGCGTTCCGGGGCACTTGGCAGAATCCTGTCCATTATCTCTGTTATCTCTGTTTCACGGCAGCCACGAGAAAGGTTCCGGGACCGGCCATGGCGCTCACGCTCAATGTCGATACCGCGCGCTGGCGGGCACATCACAAGCACGTGCTCGAACAGTTCCCGGGCATCGTCCCGGTGTGCAAGGGCAACGGATACGGGTTCGGTCACGAACGGCTCGCCGAGGAGGCCACCCGTTTCGGCTCGGACGTCCTCGCCGTGGGAACCACCTACGAAGCCGCGCGGATCAAGGACTGGTTCAGTGGTGACCTGCTGGTCCTGACCCCGTTCCGACGGGGCGAGGAACCGGTGCCGCTGCCCGACCGGGTGATCCGTTCGGTGTCCTCGGTGGACGGCGTGCACGGCCTGGTGGGTGCCCGTGTCGTCATCGAGGTCATGTCGACGATGAAGCGGCACGGGGTGAGCGAGCAGGACCTCCCGCAGCTGCACGCCGCGATCGAGGACGTCCGGCTGGAGGGCTTCGCCATCCACCTGCCGTTGGACCGCGCCGACGGCTCGGACGCCGTCGAGGAGGTCATCGGCTGGATGGACCGACTCCGCGCGGCCCGGCTGCCGTTGCACACCATGTTCGTCAGCCATCTGCGGGCGGAGGAGTTGGCCCGGCTCCAGCAGCAGTTCCCGCAGACCCGGTTCCGCGCGCGGATCGGTACGCGCCTGTGGCTGGGGGACCACGACGCCACGGAGTACCGCGGCGCGGTCCTCGACGTCACCCGGGTGGCCAAGGGCGAGCGGTTCGGCTACCGCCAGCAGAAGGTGGCCTCCGACGGCTATCTGGTGGTCGTCGCCGGCGGCACCTCGCACGGAGTGGGCCTGGAGGCCCCGAAGGCCCTGCACGGAGTGATGCCCCGGGCCAAGGGGGTGGCCCGCGCGGGACTGGCGACGGTGAACCGCAACCTCTCGCCGTTCGTGTGGGGCGGCAAGCAGCGCTGGTTCGCGGAGCCCCCGCACATGCAGGTGTCGATCCTGTTCGTGCCCTCGGACGCGCCCGAGCCGAGGGTGGGCGACGAGTTGGTGGCGCACCTGCGGCACACCACCACGCAGTTCGACCGCCTCGTGGAGCGCTGAGCCGGTTTCCCTACGCCCTTGCCGGTCCCCGAGGGCTCCCGTCGCGCCTCCTGACCGCTCAGGGGCCCGCAGGAGGCCCACGGGCGGCTGCGGGGCAGCGAGGGCCGGGGTCGACGTCGTTCGGGCCCGTAACGCGCAGACCACCGTTCCGCGTACCCGACGCGGTACGGGTGAGGGCGGCACACGATCAGATCGTGTGCCGCCCTCACCCGTAC
>NZ_JBHWIQ010000059.1:0-8542 GCF_042732055.1 Streptomyces sp. NPDC059816 | reverse complement strand
AACCGCCTCCCCCAACCGCAACGCCTGCTCCACCGCATACTCATCCAACTCCGACAACAACCCATCCACCCCCTCACGATCCACCACACCCTCCTCGGTGAACCCCCGCTCACCCGCAGCATCCGGCACGTACTTCACACACACAACGATCCGCAAGCTCACAGCGAACACTCCTAGCACGTCGTCACTTCCGGCTGGACTTCCGCAGCATAGGTGCCGGAAGTAGCCGTTTCCGGTCGCGGCAGGGCCGCGTCCAGCACGATATTACTCATCAGTAGACATCTGAGGGAGGGGCTGAACAAGCGCTTGGAATGTGAGGTGGGCAATGCCCTGCCGGACCGGCACCCGGGGTTGCTCCGGTGCACCCCGCCGCCCCGGAACGTCAGACGGTCTCGGCGATGGCGGCGATCACATCGGCCGGGCGGGGCTGACCGGTCGCCCGGCGGATGACCGCCCCACCGGAGTCGAGGACGAGCACGGTCGGCGTCCGGACGATGCCGAGGGCCCGGACCAGCGTGAGGTGCTCCTCGGCGTCGATCTCGACGTGCCGCACGCCCGGGACCATGCCCGCCACCCGGGCGAGCACCCGACGCGTGGCGCGGCAGGGCTGGCAGAAGGCGGTGGAGAACTGGACCAGCGTCGCCCGCTCCCCCAGGGCCGCGCCGAGTTGTGCCGCGTCGAGGCTTCCCGGAGTGCTCTCCGAGGTCACACCGTCCATGTCCCGCACTCCCGCGCCTCCTGTTGCGAAGCGGGCGGTCCGACGCCCCCGCCCGATGGGTCCGCGCCCGTTCGCGTGCCCCTCCACCTGCGGAAACATCCCGTGCGGCAGCCGGATTCCCCGCCCTCCGTCCGCCGGGCCTCCGCACCCCCCGAACGGCCGAACCCGGACCCCCCGCTTAGTCGCCCGATTCCGGGAAACAGTACCTTTCAGCAACGTGACGAGGATCTCGCGCTGCGCGGGCACCAGGACTGGCCCCCGCACCGTTCTTCGGGCACGATCTGCGCAGGCCGGAAAACCTACGGCTGCGTAACTTCCCGCCGGGACCTCCCCCTCCCAGGCAGACAGAAGGGCCTTCCTCGTCCCATGGCAGAGCTTGTGTACCGCCCCGTCATCGGCATGGCCCTGACGATGTTCAAAGCCCTTGACCTCAAGATCGACTGCAAGGGTTCGGAGAACATTCCGCGTACCGGAGGGGCGGTGCTGGTCAGCAACCACATCAGCTACCTGGACTTCATCTTCAGTGGGCTCACCGCGCTCCCGCAGAAGCGGCTGGTGCGCTTCATGGCGAAGGAGTCGGTGTTCCGCCACAAGGTGGGGGGGCCGCTGATGCGCGGGATGAAGCACATCCCGGTGGACCGCAAGAAGGGCGAGGACGCCTACCAGCACGCGCTGGAGTCACTGCGGAACGGCGAGATCATCGGGGTGTTCCCGGAGGCGACCATCTCGCAGTCGTTCACGCTCAAGAGCTTCAAGTCCGGTGCCGCACGACTCGCTCAGGACGCGGGCGTGCCGCTGGTCCCGATGGCGCTGTGGGGGACGCAGCGCCTGTGGACCAAGGGGCACCCGCGCAACTTCCGGCGTGAGCACATTCCCGTCACCATGCGGGTGGGCGAGCCGCTGGAGGCCCCGCGCGACCAGTACGCGGGGGCGATCACGCGCCGGCTGCGCGGTCAGGTGCAGGAACTCCTCGAAGCCGCACAGCGCGCCTACCCGGTCCGCCCCAAGGGCCCGGACGACACCTGGTGGATGCCCGCACACCTCGGCGGAACCGCGCCCACCCCGGAGGCGGTCAAGGCGGCGGAAGCCAGCTGACCCCGGCCACCACGGCCTTCCGCCGCCCGCACCGACCGGGTGTCGGCCGGCGGGCACCCGGTCGAGTCAGCCGGTGACCGGCGGGTGGACGGTGAGCCGTGCGCCGGGGCTCACCTTCTGGACCAGTTCCGCGAGCTCGGCGCCGGCCGCCTCGGCACCGGCAGCGCCCATCGGCTCCAGGACCTCCAGCAGGAACAGAGCGGAGCCGGACTCCTCGGTGAGCTGGGTGCGTGCGCCCTGACGCCAGTTCCAGCGACGGCAGGTGACCCCGGCGTCGTCGCACCAGACGACCTCGCCGGGTTCCGGATGTTCGATGACCCGCTCGCCTCCGGCAGCGGTCGGGAACTCCTCGTCGCCCCGCGCCCGGAGCAGTCGCATGCCACCCTGGATCCGGTCGGCGTCCTCCCCTCCTACGGGCACCAGATGGGCCACGCTGATCGCGTTGTACACGTCGACCAGTGCGTTGATCCGGGGCAGTCCGGCCTCCGAGAGGGCACGCTTGGCCAGCGCCTCCGCGGAGTTGCGGGTGCGGGACGGCTTGGCGCCGAAGGCGGTGTACGCCGCGCGCCAGGCGACCATGTGGGGGTCCTCGTGGGGCGCCCGCCCGTCGAGCCGGGTCGCGAGGCGCCGGGCCGCGTCGTCCAGCAGGGCCGAGGTCGCCTCGGTGCTGGGCGTGTTGACGAGTCCCTGCGCCTCGATGGCGACACGGGTGAAGCCCGGCACGAGGGCGTGGACCTCGTCGGACACGGTGAGCGTGATGGTCATGGTCTGCCTTGCCTGCCGTGGTTCGGTTCGGGACGGTGGGTGCGCCTCACAGTGCGGTGGGCAGGGTCTGCCACAGCGCCGGGCGGTCCGGCGCCTCCTTGAGGGCGCGCAGCACCGTTGGATGCGGTGCAGCATACAAGACCGGGTAGTCCACCTCGCTGGACTCCGGACGGACGGGGAAGGCCAGCCGCTCCCGCTCCAGGGAGAACCGGGCGTCGATGTTCCCGGTGTTGCCGCGGGAGTCCTGCCGGAGCCAGCCGTCACACCCGGGCAGCTTCAGGGCCACCAGGCCGTGGATGAGCGGGGCGGTGCCGTCGTCCTCGGTGAGGCGCTGGTAACAGAGGCCGGCCGGGACGTCGCCCGCCCGCAGCAGGGCGACCAGGGCGTGCGACTTGGCGTGACAGATGCCCGTCCGCAGGGCCAGCACGTCGGAGGCGCGCCAGGTGACCCGTAGATCCCCCGCGTCCGCCGAGTGCGGAATCCGGTCCCGTACGTATACGTAGGCAGCCCTCGCATAGTCATGCGGTTCACGCACTCCACAACCCAGCTCGGCGGCCACCTGGCGCACCTGTGGATGGTGATGGTCGATGACCTCGTCGGCCGCGAGGTAGGCGGACAGTTCCCGGGAATCCTGAATGAGCTGCACACCTAAGCATAGGTATGCTGCCCATCGAACTTCAATGCATAACTCGGGGAGAGCGGCGCCACGGCATCACCCACCGCACCTAGCGCGCCATCTCCTCCTTGAGCGCCGCCAGGAACCCGTCGACGTCGTCCTCACGGGTGTCGAACGAGCACATCCACCGCACGTCCCCGGCGGTCTCGTCCCAGAAGTAGAAGCGGTAGCGCTTCTGAAGCCGCTCGCTCACGTCGTGGGGCAGCCGGGCGAACACCGCGTTGGCCTGTACCGGGTGGAGGATCTCCACACCGGGCACCGACCGGACGCCCTCGGCCAGCCGCCGGGCCATCTCGTTGGCGTGCCGGGCGTTGCGCAGCCACAGGTCCTTGGCGAGCAGCGCTTCGAGCTGCACCGACACGAACCGCATCTTGGAGGCGAGTTGCATGGATAGCTTGCGCAGGTGCTTCATCCGGCGCACCGCGTCGGGGTTCAGCACCACCACGGCCTCGCCGAACAGCGCGCCGTTCTTCGTGCCGCCGAGGGACAGCAGGTCGATGCCGACGGCGTTGGTGAAGGTGCGCATCGGCACGTCCAGCGAGGCCGCGGCATTGGCTATCCGGGCGCCGTCGAGGTGGACGACCAGGCCCAGGCCGTGGGCGTGTTCGCAGATCGCCCGGATCTCCTCGGGCGTGTAGACGGTGCCCAGTTCGGTGTTCTGGGTGAGGGAGACGACCTGCGGCATCGCGCGGTGTTCGTCCTCGAAGCCCCATGCCTGACGGTCGATCAGCTCCGGGGTGAGCTTGCCGTCGGGGGTGGGGACGGTGAGCAGCTTGAGCCCGCCGACCCGCTCCGGTGCGCCGCCCTCGTCCACGTTGATGTGTGCGCTCTCCGCGCAGATCACCGCGCCCCAGCGGTCGGTGACCGCCTGGAGTGCGACGACGTTGGCGCCCGTCCCGTTGAAGACCGGGAACGCCTCTGCGGTGGCACCGAAGTGGCTGCGGATGACTCCCTGGAGGTGCGTGGTGTAGTCGTCCTCGCCGTAGGCGACCTGGTGGCCGCCGTTCGCGAGGGCGAGCGCCGCCATGACCTCCGGGTGGGCACCCGCGTAGTTGTCGCTGGCGAAACCGCGGACCTGCGGATCGTGGTGGCGCTTCGCGTCGGTGCGGGGAGGGTTCACGGCTTCTCGGTGAGCCACAGACGGGTTCCGTTCACTTCACTGGCGGGCCGCTCCCAGACCCCGACGATCCGGTCGGCCAGGTCCTTGACGTCGGTGAAGCCCGCGAACTTCGCGCTGGGGCGCTCGGCGCGCATCGCGTCGTGCACCAGTGCCTTGACCACCAGGATCGCAGCCGCCGCGGCGGGGCCGTCCTCGTCCCCCGCCTTGCGGAAGTCGTCGCCGAGGGCGAGCGTCCACGCTTCGGCCGCGGCCTTGGCCGCGGCGTAGGCGGCGTTCCCCGCGGTGGGGCTGCTGGCGCCCGCGGCGCTGATGAGCAGGAAACGTCCCCGGTCGCTGCGCTTGAGGGGCCCCTCGAAGGCCAGCGAGGTGTGCTGGACGGTACGGATGAGGAGCTTCTCCAGCAGGTCCCAGTCGGCCAGGTCCGTCTCGGCGAACGACCGGCCGCCCCGCCAACCGCCGACGAGGTGCACCAGGCCGTCGATCCGCCCGTACTCCTGCTCGATCCGCTCGGCCCAGGCGTGGGTGGCCGGCTGGTCGAGGAGGTCGACGGTCTCACCGGTGACGGTGGCTCCGCCGTGCGCGTAGCGCGCCGCGTCGACCGCCTCGGCCAGTCGTTCCACGTCGGCGTCGGCGCCGACCACCGTGGCTCCGGCCTCGGCGAGGCGCAGCAGTGTCGCCCGTCCCGCCGGGCCCGCCGCTCCGGCCACTGCGATCACCGCACCGTCCAGCGCGTCCTTGCCGTCCATCGTGCTCACCTCCGGGCTGCCCTCCGGGTTCACGCGGCCACCTCGCGGGTGCCGACGGGGTCGGCGGACCCGGTGTCCGGGGTGGACGCGGTGATGCCCCTGGTCGAGGCGATCACGCTCTTGAGCTTCTTGGCAAGCGCCTCATAGAACATGCTCAGGGGAAACTCGTCCGGAAGCACGTCGTCCACGAGCTTGCGGGGCGGCAGGGTGAGGTCCAGGGCGTCGGGGCCCTTGGCCCAGCGGGAGCCGGGGTGCGGGGCGAGGTAGGTGGACACCAGTTCGTAGCCGGCGAACCAGTGGACGAGCTTCGGGCGGTCGATGCCGTCCCGGTACAGCTTCTCGATGTCGGCGCACAGCTGGTTGGTGACCTGCGGTGCCCGGTCCCAGTCGATGTGCAGCTTGTTGTCGGTCCAGCGCACCACGTCGTGCTTGTGGAGGTACGCGAAGAGCAGCTGACCGCCGAGGCCGTCGTAGTTGCGGACGCGCTCACCGGTCACCGGGAAGCGGAACATCCGGTCGAACAGGACGGCGAACTGCACGTCACGCCCCTGCGGGAAGCCGTCGGCCTCCAGCTTGACGGCCTCCTTGAAGGCCGTGAGGTCACAGCGCAGCTCCTCCAGGCCGTACATCCAGAACGGCTGGCGCTGCTTGATCATGAAGGGGTCGAAGGGCAGGTCGCCGTGGCTGTGGGTACGGTCGTGGACCATGTCCCACAGGACGAACGCCTGCTCGCAGCGTGCCTGGTCGCCGATCATCGCGTCGATGTCCCGGGGCAGCTCCAGCCCGAGCAGGTCCACGGAGGCGCTGGTGACCCGGCGGAAGCGGGCGGCCTCGCGGTCGCAGAAGATGCCGCCCCAGGTGAACCGCTCGGGAGCCTCGCGCACGGCTATGGTCTCGGGGAAGAGCACGGCGGAGTTGGTGTCGTACCCGGCGGTGAAGTCCTCGAAGGTGATCCCGCAGAACAGCGGGTTGTCGTAGCGGGTGCGCTCCAGCTCGGCGAGCCAGTCGGGCCACACCATGCGCAGGACGACCGCTTCGAGGTTGCGGTCCGGATTGCCGTTCTGCGTGTACATGGGGAAGACGACCAGGTGCTGGAGGCCGTGCTCACGGCGCGCGGCCGGCTGGAAGGCCAACAGCGAGTCGAGGAAGTCGGGAACCCGGAAGCCGTCGGCGGCCCACCGTCGCAGATCGGCGACGAGGGCGGCGTGGTAGGCGGCGTCGTGCTCCAGCAACGGCGAGAGGGACTCGACGGCCGCGGCGACGCGCTCCACCGCGGCGGCGGCTTTGGCCGGGTCCGGCGCGTGGTCGGCGTCGAAGTCGATCGACCCGTCCTTCGACTGCCAGGCCCTGATCTCTTCCACGGCGGCCTTGAGCAGGGGCCAGGACGGGTGGTCGACCACCCGCTCCGACGGAGAAACCCGCCCCTCCGCACCCGTCTGCACAAGAACATCCGTCATATCTCACCCTCCACGGGAGAACCTTCCGTATGGACACCGTATGCGGGCAAGGATCTCCACAGCAAGAGGGGATGCCGGAAAATATCCGGCCCAGGGTCATTACAACCGTGATTCTTCCTGCCTCCGCTCCGTCACTCGAAGGTCGAGGGGCCGACGGTGTCCGTCCGGGGAACCGCGCTCCGGCCCCGCCCACGGTGGCGGATAGGCTGCGCCGAGCCCCAGGGCGGCACCCCGGCGGCGGCCGGGCGCTGCCCGGTGGACCGCACGGGACCGTCCGCCGTCGACGGAAGCGAGCACCCGTGCACCTCCTCACCATCGGTCACCGCGGCGTCATGGGCGTCGAGCCCGAGAACACCCTCCGGTCCTTCGTCGCCGCCGAGGAGGCCGGTCTCGACGTCATCGAGCTGGACCTCCACCTCAGCAAGGACGGCGCCCTCGTCGTCATGCACGACACCGACGTCGACCGGACCACCGACGGCAGCGGTCCCATCGCCGGACACACCCTCGCCGAGTTGCGCGCCCTGGACGCGGGGCGCGGGGAGCGCGTCCCCGTCTTCGAGGAGGTCCTGGACGCGGTGCGCGCCCCGCTCCAGGCAGAGATCAAGGACGTCGCCGCGGCCCGTTCCCTCGCCTCCGTGATGCACGCCCGCGACCTGGTCCGGCGGGTCGAGGTGCTGTCCTTCCACGACGCGGCCCTGGCGGAGGTCTCCCAGCTGGTCCCCGGAGTGCGCACCGCGCTGGTGGCGAGCCGGTACGGACTCGACGTGGTGGACCGGGCCACCGCCGTCGGCGCGGGCACGCTCGTGCTGAACATCCGCCGCCTCACCCTCGAACTGGTGGAGCGCGCCCGCAAGGCCGACCTGCGGATCATCGGATGGGTCGTCAACACCCCGGAGCACCTGGCCCTGGCGCGGGCGCTCGGCCTCGACGGGGCGACGACCGACTACCCGGAGATCAAGCGGGCCGCCGCCGGCACCGACTGAGTCGGGCGCACCCGAAGCGTCCGGTGCGCCCCGATGGTCCTTGGGTGCGGTGGTGTGAAGCCCTTTGGGTACGTGACGAGTTCCTCGCCCATCGTGGTGAACGGGTGCGCCCCGCCATCCGTTGTTGGGGACGAAGGCTCGGTGCGCAAGCGGCCCCGGGGGTCTCCTGGGGCCGGGCTCCCGACGCGCGCCGAGCCACTCGGCCTCGGGCTTGCACACACACCCGGAAGCGAGTCCGTCAGAGGCCGGGTAGCAGACCGTACGCCCGAAGGGACACCGCACCATGACCGTCTCCCGGCCGCCACGCGACCGCGTTCCCGTTCTCGACACCGCCTTCCTGGGTGCCGCCTGTATCGGCCACGAGCCCGAACTCTTCTTCCCCCGAGGGGAATCGGAGCGTTGGGAACAGTCCATCGAGAAGGCCAAACACATCTGCGGAAGCTGCACGATACGGGTCGACTGCCTACGGCACGCGGTCGACAACTCCGAGGCCGACGGGGTGTGGGGAGGTCTCACCCCCGCGGAACGCCGCAGGTTCCGGCGCGCCCTGCGCACCCTGTACGGGGCGGACGACGCCCTGGTGCGACGGCTGTTGACCGGTGAACGGCTGGTGGTGCCGCCGGAGCACCTGGGTTCCGTCGTCTGGCAGTTGGCCTGGCACGGCTGGCGCATCGAGCGCATCTGTCTGGCGACCGCGGTGCCCCGGCCGCGGGTCCGGCGCTCCCTGGCGGCGGCCCAGTCGTCGGCGGACTTCCTGCGCGCCGCCGGGATCGACCCGCGCCCCCGGTCGACGCGCGTCACCGGCTCGGGGACTCCGGACCGCGCCGGGCGACCGGGCGCCCCGGCACCGGGCAGCCAGCAGGTGGCCTGATCCCCGCCGGGGCCGTCGGAACGTGGCGGCGGGAGCGACGGCCCCGGCGGCCGGGGGTGGGGGGGGGGGGCGGGGGGGGCCCCCCCCGCCCGGCCACCCGGGGGGGGGCGC
>NZ_JBHWIQ010000058.1:0-8848 GCF_042732055.1 Streptomyces sp. NPDC059816 | reverse complement strand
GCGGTGGAGGAGTTGGAGGCGGCGGTTCCCGATCTGGTGGACGTGTGGTCGCTCTCCCCGTTGCAGGAAGGACTCCTCTTCCACGCCCGCTACGAGGACACCGGCCAGGACGTCTACGTCGGTCAGTGGCACCTCGACCTCGAAGGCGACCTCGACCCGGCGACCCTCCGCGCCTCCTGGCAGGCCCTGCTGGACCGACACGCCAGCCTGCGCACCGGATTCCGGCAACCGGCGGGCCTGGAGAACCCCGTGCAGGTGGTCTCGGCGGGGGTGGTGCTGCCCTGGCGGGAGGTGGACCTCTCCGGGCTGCCCGACCCGGACGCCGAGGCCCGCAGGCTCGCGCAGGAGGAGAAGGCGGCCCGGTTCGACCTGAGCCGTCCCCCCGCCCTGCGGCTGCTCCTCGCCAAGCTGGCCGACGGACGGCACCGGCTGCTGGTGACCTCGCACCACATCGTCATGGACGGCTGGTCGCTGCCCGTCCTCTTCGGCGAACTGTCACGGACGTACGCGGCCGGCGGCGACCCGCGTGCGCTGCCGCCCGTCACCCCGTACCGCGACTACCTCGCCTGGCTCGACCGTCAGGACAAGGAGGCCGCCCGCGAGAGTTGGCGCGCACTCCTGGACGGCGCCGACGAGCCCACGCTCCTGGGGGTCCAGGACGGCGGCGCCGCGCGGATCGCGCACGTCACCTCCCGCACCGGCGAACCGCTCACCCGTGCGCTGGTGGACACCGCCCGCGGTCACGGACTGACGCTGAACACCGTGGTCCAGGGCGCCTGGTCGGTCCTCCTCGGCAGCCTCACCGACCGCGACGACGTGGTCTTCGGTACGACGGTCGCCGGACGCCCCGTCGAACTGCCCGGCGTGGAACAGATGCTCGGGCTGTTCATCAACACCGTCCCCGTCCGGGTCCGCCTCCGCCCGGAACTCAGCGTCGCGGAACTTCTCACCCAACTCCAGGGACAGCAGACGCGACTCCTGGAACACCACCACCTCGGCCTCGCGGAGATCCAACGCATCGCCGGCGCCGGAGCGGCGTTCGACACCCTCGTCGTCTACCAGAGCTACCCGCAGGACGCCGATCCCGCCGACGTGCCCGGCGGACTTCCGGTCACCGGGGTCGGCAACGAGGAGGCGACGCACTACCCGCTCACCCTGATCGCCACGCCCGGCCGCGACCTGGAACTGCGGCTGGAGTACCGGACCGACGTGCTCGACGAACCGGCCGCCCGCACCCTGGTCGCCCGACTCGCCCGACTGCTGCAACAGTTCACCGCGCACCCCGAGACCCGCATCAGCAGCGTCGACCTCCTGGAGCCGAGCGAACGACACCGGGTCCTGACCCACTGGAACGACACCGGACGCCCGGTCCCGCAGCCACTGGTCACCGAACTGTTCACCGCCCAGGCCGCCCGCACCCCCGACCTGCCCGCGGTCGTCACCCACCACGCCGGCCTCACCTACGCGGAGCTGGACGCCCGGGCCAACCAGGTGGCCCACCGACTCATCGCCCTCGGCATCGGCCCCGAAGACCTCGTCGGCGTCCTGATGGAACGCTCGGTCGACCTGATCGCGGTCATGCTCGGCGTCCTGAAGGCCGGCGCCGCCTACGTACCCATCGACCCCGGCTACCCCGCCGAACGCATCGCGTTCATGCTGGCCGACGCCCGACCCGCCCTCCTGGTGTGCACACGGGACAGCCGGCAGTACGCCGAAGGCTTCGCCCACCTGTTGTGGGACGACCCGGACGTCGCCGCCGCACTCGCGTCCGCGTCGACCCGCACCCCCACCGACACCGACCGGGTGGCACCGCTACGCCCCCGACACCCCGCCTACGTGATCTACACCTCCGGCTCGACCGGCACCCCCAAGGGCGTCGCCGTCCCGCACCTCGGCTTCGCCAACTACGTGACCTGGCGCATCGGCGCCTACGGTTGGGGGCCCGGGGACCGGGTCCTCCAGTTCGCCTCGGTGTCCTTCGACACCTCCGTCTCCGAGATCTACCCCACCCTGACCAGCGGGGCCACCCTCTGCCTGGCCCGCCGCGACGGGGACGTCCTGCGCGAACTGGAGACCCTCGACGTCAACGCCGTCACCTTCACCCCGAGCGTCCTGGAGACCCTCGCCGCCGAGGACCACGGCCCCGGCGGCGTCCTCTCCCGGATCGAGCACGTCGTCACCGCCGGCGAGGAGTGCAGCCCCGACGTGGTGCGCCGCTGGGCCCCCGGCCGGGCGTTCCACAACGAGTACGGGCCGACCGAGGCCACCGTCGACGTCACCAGTTGGACCGCACCCGACCCGCTCCCGGACAGCGTGCCGCTCGGCCCGCCGATCGCCAACGTCCGCGCCTACGTCCTCGACCGGCACCTGCGGCCGGTGCCCCCCGGCGTCACCGGAGAACTCCACGTCGCCGGCACCGGACTGACCCGCGGCTACGTACGCCGCCCGGGACTCACCGCACAGCGCTTCGTCGCCAACCCGTTCGGCGCCCCCGGCGAGCGGATGTACCGCACGGGCGACCTGGCACGCTGGTCCGCCGACGGCCAACTGGTCTTCGCCGGACGGACCGACGACCAGGTCAAGATCCGCGGCTTCCGCATCGAACCCGGCGAGATCGAAGCCGTCCTCACGACCCACCCCGCCGTCGCCCGGGCCGCCGTCATCGCCCGCACCGACCAGCAGGGCGGGCGGACCGTCAAACGCCTCGTCGCCTACGTCGTGCCGGAGGTCGACGCCCCGACGGCCGTCGACCCCGAGGCACTGCGCGAGCACGTGGCCGCCCGGATGCCCGAACACATGGTCCCCGCCGCCGTCGTACCGCTCGACGACCTCCCCGTCACCGTGAACGGCAAGCTCGACCGGGCCGCCCTCCCCGCCCCCGAGTTCCGCGGACGCGGCGGGAGGGTCCCGACGACAGCGGCCGAAGAGATCCTGTGCGCCCTGTTCGACGAGGTCCTCGGCCTCACCGAAGCCGGCCCCGACGACTCCTTCTTCGAACTCGGCGGCGACTCGATCATGTCGATGCTGCTCGTCACCCGCGCCCGGCGCGCCGGACTGGTGATCACCGCCCGCCAGGTCTTCGAACACAAGACCCCGGCGGCCCTCGCCCGCAACGCCACCCCGGTCGACGACGGAGCACCCCCCGCCGCCACCGAACCCGACGTCGCGGTCGGCAGGGTCCCGCTGACCCCCGTCATGCACGAACTGGTCGAACGGGCCGGCGCCTGGGCACTCACCGGCGCCTTCGCCCAGTCCATGCTGGTACGGGTGCCCGCCGGACTGGACCTGCCCCGGCTGACCGCGGCCGTCGACGCGCTCCTCGACCACCACGACATCCTCCGCGCCCGCCTCCACCTCACCTCGGGCGTGCCGGAGTTCCTCACCGTCGCGGAGAAGGGTTCGGGGCCCGACGCCGCAGACCTCGTCCACCGGGCCGGCACCCCGGACGTGGAGACCGCGTTCCGCCGGGCGGTGGACGACCTCGACCCAGTGGCCGGGGCGATGATCCGGTTCGTCTGGTTCGACGCCGGCCCGACCACCCCCGGCAAGCTGCTCGTCGTCGCCCACCACCTCGTGGTCGACGGGGTCTCGTGGCGGGTCCTGCTCCCCGATCTGGCGGCGGCCCACGAAGCACTGGAAGCCGGCCGCACCGTGACGCTCCCGCCCGTCGGCACCTCCTTCCGCACGTTCTCCCGCTTCCTGGAGGCGGAGGCCACCGACCGCGAAGCGGAACTGCCCCAGTGGACCGCGATGTTGGACGGCCCCGACCCGCTCCTCGCAGACCGGGCGCTGGACCCGGCCGTCGACACCGTGGCCGCGGGCGTCCACGGGGCCTCCCTGACCCTGCCCGTCCCGGTCACCTCCGACCTGCTGACCCGGGCCCCCGGGGCCTACTACGCCACCGTCGTCGACGTCCTCCTGTCCGGACTGGTCGCCGCGGTCAGCGAACGGCAGCGGGCCCGGGGCCGCGACGTCGACTCCGGGATGCTCGTGGACATCGAAGGACACGGCCGGGCACCGAGCGCACAGGGCGCCCGGGCCCGCGAACTCGACCTGACCCGCACGGTCGGCTGGTTCACCAGCGGCCACCCCGTACGACTGGGCCCGGGCACCGAGGACCACCGCGGCGTCCACTCCGGCGAAGCCGCCGCGGGCCTCCTCATCAAGCAGGTCAAGGAGCAGCTCAGGGCCGTACCCGGGGACGGTCTCGGCTTCGGGTTGCTGCGCTACCTGAACCCGCGCACGGGCCCCCTGCTCGCCGGGTCGTCGACCCCGCAGATCGGCTTCAACTACCTGGGACGCTTCGCCGCCGGAGATCGTCAGTTGGACGGTGACCATGACATCGCCGGAGCGAACTGGCAGCCTGATGGAGACGTGGTCCTGGGCGGCTCGGCGGACGCCCGGATGTCCGCGTCCCACACCCTCGAAGCCGGTGGGCTCGTCCGTGACCTGCCCGAGGGGCCGCAGCTGACGCTCACCCTGACCTCCCCGGCCGGACTGCTCGACCAGGACGCCCTTGACGAACTGGTCGCCGGCTGGGCCGCGATGCTCACCGGGCTGGCAGCCCACACCGCCGGCCCGCACCCCGTCCTCAGCGGTCACACCCCGTCCGACTTCACGATGGTGGACCTTGCCCAGGACGAGATCGACGAGTTCCAGATCCAGCTCTCCGGCGAGAAGGAGTGAGTGACGCAGTGAGCCAGGTGCGGATCGAAGATGTGTGGCCGCTGTCGCCGCTTCAGGAAGGGCTCCTGTTCCACGCCGGGTACGACGAGGAGAGCCCCGACGTCTACGTGCTCCAGGGCGCCATGGAGATCCGCGGCGATCTGGACACCGCGGTGCTGCGCGCGTCCTGGCAGGCGCTCCTCGACCGCCACGCCGCCCTACGCGCCAGCTTCCAGCGGCGGGCTTCCGGCGACCCGGTGCAACTGATCGCCTCGGGTGTGGAGTTGCCGTGGCGTGAGGTGGATCTGTCGGGGTTGTCGGTGGGGGAGGTGGGGGTTGAGGCTGCGCGGTTGAAGGCGGAGGAGGGTGGTCGGCGGTTTGATGTGGGTGTGCCGCCTTTGTTGCGGGTGTTGTTGTTGCGGTTGGATGAGTCGCGGTTTGAGTTGGTTTTGACGTTGCATCATATTTTGATGGATGGTTGGTCGTTGCCGGTGTTGTTTGGTGAGTTGTCTGAGGTGTATGGGGCTGGGGGTGATGCTTCGGTTTTGCCGGTGGTGACGTCGTATCGGGAGTATTTGGCGTGGTTGGGGCGTCAGGATCGTGGTGCGGCGCGGTTGGCGTGGGGTGGGTTGTTGGAGGGTGTGGTGGAGCCGACGTTGGTGGGGTCGGCGGGTGTGGGTGGTTCTGAGGGTGATGCTGGGGGTGCGGGTGTGGGTCATGTGGTGGTGCGGGTGGGTGGTGGGTTGGTGGGTGTGTTGCGTGGGGTGGCGCGTGAGCGTGGGTTGACGTTGAACTCGGTGGTGCAGGGTGTGTGGGGTGTGTTGGTGGGGGTGTTGACGGGTCGGTCGGATGTGGTGTTTGGGGCGGTGGTGGCGGGTCGTCCGGCTGAGTTGGTGGGTGTGGAGCGGATGTTGGGGTTGTTCATCAATACGGTTCCGGTGCGGGTGGTGGTGGATCCGTATCGGTCGGTGGAGGAGTTTTTGGGGGAGTTGCAGGAGCGGCAGGCGGGGGTGTTGGAGCATCAGCATTTGGGGTTGGCGGAGATCCAGCGGGTGGTGGGTCAGGGGGAGTTGTTCGACACGCTCCTCGTCTACCAGAACTACCCGCGCAACCCGAACGGGCCGCTGGAGCTGACCGGGCTGAGCATCGAGGGCGCGGCGGGCGATGACTCCGCCCACTATCCGCTCGCGCTCGCCGTCGCCCCCACGGACGAGATGGAACTCCGGTTCGACTTCCACTTGGACAAGTTCGACGCCGAGACGGTGCGGGCCCTGGGTGACCGGATGGTCCGGCTTCTGGAGCAGATAGCCGAGGACCCGGCCCAACCGCTCGGCCGACTGGACGTCCTCGTAGCCGGGGAGCGCCCCCGGGTGGTCGAACAGTGGAACGCCACGGAGCGGGAGCTGTCCGCCTCTACTGTCCCGGAGCTGTTCGCGGCGCAGGTGGCGCGGACCCCGGACGCGGTGGCGATGGTGGGCGCCGAGACGTCTTGGTCGTACGCGGAGCTGGACGCCCTGTCGGACCGGGTGGCGGGTTGGCTGGCCGAACAGGAACTGGGTGTGTCCGGCGGTCGGGTGGGTGTGCTGCTGGACCGTTCGCCGGAGTTGGTGGCGGTGTTGCTGGGCGTGTTGAAGTCGGGTGCGGCGTATGTTCCGCTGGACGCGGGGCATCCGGTTGCGCGTCTCAAGGGCGTGGTGTCCGAGGCTGGCGTGTCGGTGGTGGTCGCGGACCGGGTGTGGGAGGGGCTGGAGACGGTCCAGGTGGCCGATGTGCTGGCGGCTGCTCCGCTCACCACGGCGCCCGTGGTGTCTCCGGGCGGGCTTGCGTATGTGATGTACACGTCTGGTTCGACGGGTCGGCCGAAGGGTGTTGCGGTCACGCATCGCAATGTTGCGGCGTTTGTTGCGGATCGGGCGTGGCGTGATGATGTGGTGGAGCGGGTGTTGGTGCAGGCCAACCATGCTTTCGATGCGTCGACGTATGAGTTGTGGGTGCCGTTGGCGCGTGGTGGTCAGCTGGTCGTGGCGCCCTCGGGTGATCTGGACGCGGCTCAGCGGGGTCGTTTGATCGCTGATTACGGGGTCACCAATGTCCATGCGACGGCGGGCTTGTTCCGGGTGTTGGCGGAGGAGTCGCCGGAGATCTTCGCCGGGGTCCGTGAGGTCTCGACAGGTGGTGACGTGGTCTCGGCGTCCGCGATCCGCGCCCTGCTCGACGCGCACCCCGACCTGATCGTGCGGACGACGTACGGTCCGACCGAGACGACGGCGTTCACGACGCAGATCCCGTACCGTGCGGGCGACGAGGTCCCGGCCAACGTCCCGATCGGTCGCCCGATGGACAACAGTCGGGCGTACGTCCTGGACGAGTTCCTGCGTCCGGTGCCGCCCGGTGTGACGGGCGAACTCTACCTGTCGGGCGCCGGTCTCGCCCGTGGTTACGACAGCCGTCCGGGTTTGACCGCCGAACGTTTCGTGGCCTCGCCGCATGGTGGTGGGCGGATGTACCGCACGGGTGACCTGGCTCGTTGGACGGCCGGCGGTGAGTTGCTGTTCGCGGGGCGTGCCGATGACCAGGTGAAGATCCGGGGGTTCCGGATCGAGCCGGGTGAGGTCGAGGCGGTGCTCGCCGCGCACGAGTCGGTGGGTCAGGCCGCGGTGATCGTTCGGGAGGACCAGCCGGGCGCCAAGCGACTCGTCGCGTACGTGGTCGCGGCAGCCGACTCCCTCGACACGGAGGCGCTGAGCGAACACGTCGCAGGCAAGCTGCCGGAGTACATGGTGCCGTCCGCGGTCATCGCACTCGACACCCTGCCCGTCACGGTGAACGGCAAGCTCGACCGGGCCGCCCTCCCCGCACCCGAGGTGACCGAGTCGACGGGCCGGGGTCCGCAGACCCCGACCGAGGAACTGCTGTGCGGCCTGTTCCGCGACGTCCTGGGCCTGGAGTGGGTCGGTGCGGAGGACTCGTTCTTCGAGCTCGGTGGCGATTCGATCATGTCGATGTTGGTGGTGGCCCGGGCCCGGCGCGCCGGTGTGGTGATCACGGCGCGTGAGGTGTTCGAGCGGAAGTCCGTGGCTGGGTTGGCGTTGGTGGCGCGGGAGTTGTCGGGTGCTGGGGCCCCGGCTGGGGGTGGGGTGTCGGCGGTGGGTGCGGTGCCGTTGACGCCGGTGATGCGGGAGTTGCTGGAGCGCGCGGGTGCGGTGGCGCTGACGGGTGCCTTCTCCCAGTCGATGGCCGTGGAGGTTCCGGCCGGGTTGGAGCTCCCCCGGTTGGAGGCGGCGGTGCGGGCGGTCGTGGACCACCACGACGTACTGCGCGCCCGACTGGAGCTGGTGGACGGCGTACCGGACCGACTGACCATCCCGAAGAAGGGGTCAGGGGCGACGCCCGGTGTGCGGCGGGTGGATGCGCGGGGTCTGGTGGGTGGTGGGTTGGGTGAGGTGGTGCGGGGTCGGGTGGAGGAGGAGGCGCGGCTCCTGGATCCGGTGGGGGGTCGGATGGTGCGGGTGGTGTGGTTCGACCGGGGTCCCGATGAGACGGGGCGGCTGTTGTTCGTGGTGCACCACCTGGCAGTCGACGGGGTGTCCTGGCGGGTGCTGATGCCGGATGTGGCCACGGCGTACGCCCAGGGTTCGGGAGCGGGTCTGGAGCCGGTGGGGACTTCGTTCCGTGCATGGATGCAGGCGCTGTCGGCAGAGGCGGCGGGCGCTGGGCGGAGGTCCGAACTGCCCGCGTGGAAGCAACTCCTGCAAGGGGTGGACACGACCCCGTTCGGTGAGCGGGCGTTGGATCCGCTGGTGGACACGGTGGCTGCGGGGACGCGTCGGGTGGAGGTGCGGGTGCCGACGGAGGTGACGTCGGAGCTGCTGACCCGAGTGCCCGCGGCGTTCCACGCGGGGATCGATGACGTGTTGTTGGCCGGGCTGATGGTCGCGCTCAAGGAGCAGCGCGGCGTTGCGGGACCCGTGTTGGTGGATGTGGAGGGTCATGGGCGGGTGTCGTTGGGGGAGGGGGTGGATCTGTCGGGGTCGGTGGGTTGGTTTACGTCTTCGTATCCGGTGCGGGTGGATGTGGGTGGTGTGCCGGGTGGTGATGTGGGGTTGTTGGTGAAGCGGGTGAAGGAGCAGGTGCGGGGTGTGCCGGGTGATGGGTTGGGTTATGGGTTGTTGCGTTTTGTGGG
>NZ_JBHWIQ010000057.1:0-10868 GCF_042732055.1 Streptomyces sp. NPDC059816 | reverse complement strand
TCCGCCCCGCAAACACCTCCGAACCACCCAACAACCCCACAGCCATCCCCACCCACTGCGACCCCTGACCCGGAAACACCACCACCGAACGACCGTCGACCGTACGACCGCCGTCCCACGCTCCCGAGTCGTCATCGGCCATCTGGCCCAGTTGGGTGTGGAGTTGGTCCCGGTCTCCGATCAGCGCCTTGCGGTACTCGAAGGCGGTGCGCGCGTGCAGGGCGGAACCGATGTCGCGCGGGTCGGGTACGGGGCCGCCGTCCAGATGGCTGCGTAAGCGCTCGGCCTGGGAGCGCAGTGCCCGGAGGCTCTTCGCCGACAGCAGCCAGGGAACGGCCGGGAGGGGGATGCGTTCGGCCGTCGAGCCGTCGTTCTCCGACGGTACGTGCTCAAGGATGGCGTGGACGTTGGTGCCGCTCAGGCCGAACGAGGACACCCCGGCCCGGAGAGGGCGGCCATGGAGCGGCCAGGGTTGGTGCTCGGTCGCGAGGGCCAGCGCTCCGCGTGTCCAGTCGACATGGCCGGAGGGCCTGCCGACGTGCAGGGTGCGGGGCACCTGCCCACGCCGCATGGACAGCACCGCCTTGATGACCCCCGCCACCCCCGATGCCGCCTGGGCGTGGCCGAGGTTGGACTTGAGGGCGCCGACCAGCAGGGGCCGGTCGGCGGGTCGGTCCTGGCCGTACGTCGCCAGCAGCGCCTGCGCCTCGATCGGGTCACCCAACCGCGTCCCCGTACCGTGCGCCTCCACCACGTCCACCTCCGACGCCGACAACCCCGCATCCGCCAACGCCGCACGGATCACCCGCTGCTGCGACGGACCGTTGGGGGCGGAGAGGCCGTTGCTGGCGCCGTCCTGGTTGACGGCGGAGCCACGTACCACCGCCAGTACCGGGTGTCCGTTGCGGCGGGCGTCCGACAGCCGCTCCAGCAGCAGGACGCCGACGCCCTCGCCCATGCCCATGCCGTCCGCGTCGTCCGAGAACGCCTTGCAGCGGCCGTCCTCGGCGAGTCCCCGCTGACGGGAGAAGCTGATGAGGGCGCCGGGGGTCGCCATCACGGCGACGCCGCCGACGAGGGCGAGGGAGCAGTCTCCGCCGCGCAGCGCGCGGCCGGCGAGGTGCAGGGCGACGAGCGAGGAGGAACAGGCCGTGTCGACGGTCACCGCGGGGCCTTCGAGGCCCAGGGTGTAGGCGACTCGGCCGGATACGACGCTGGGTGCACTGCCGGTGAGCAGGTGACCGTCCCCTTCCTCCGACTGGGCGACGACGGCCGCGTAGTCGGCGTAGTTGACGCCGGTGAACACTCCGGTACGGCTGCCGCGGAGGGCGGTCGGGTCGATGGCAGCGCCTTCGATCGCTTCCCAGGTGGTTTCCAGGAGCAGCCGCTGCTGCGGGTCCATGGCCAGGGCCTCGCGCGGCGAGATGCCGAAGAACTCCGCGTCGAAATCGGCCGCGTCGTGGAGGAAGCCGCCCCGTCGGGTCGTCGAGGTGCCGGGGTGGTCGGGGTCGGGGTCGTAGAGGGCTTCGACGTCCCAGCCCCGGTCGGTGGGGAAGTCGGAGACGGCGTCGCCGCCGTCGGCGAGCAGGCGCCACAGGTCTTCGGGGGTGCCGATGCCGCCGGGGAAGCGGCAGGCCATGGACACGATCGCGATCGGCTCGCCCTCGGGCGCGTGCGGCTGCGCGGCGGCGTCCGGGCCGCAGGGGTCCGGTTCGGTGGACCGTAGGCCGAGCAGTTCGGCGCGGATCTCCTGGGCGAGCGCGGTGGACGACGGGTGGTCGAAGATCAGGCTGGACGGCAGCCGCAGTCCGGTGGCGGTGTTGAGCCGGTTGCGGAGTTCGACCGCGGTGAGAGAGGCGAAGCCCATGTCCTGGAAGGCTCTGCCGGGCCGGATCGCGTCCACCGTGGCATGGCCGAGGACGGCTGCGGCGTGGGTGAGGACCAGGTCGAGCAGCAGGCGGTGCTGTTCGGATTCACCGAGGGCGGCGAGCCGTTGGCGCAGCAGCGCGGCGGCGGGGGCCTCGGAGTCCGTGGCCGCGGTCTCCAGGGCGCGGCGTGCTTCGGGGATGTCGGTGAGCAACGGGCTGGGGCGGGCGGAGGTGAAGACGGCGGCGAACCGCTCCCAGTCGACGTCGGCGACGGTGAGGACGGTCTCGTCGTCGTCCAGCGCCTGGCGCAGGGCGTGCACGGCGAGGTCGGGGGCGATCCGGGGCAGGCCGTGCTGTTCCAGTTTGAACAGGTCGGCGTCCTCTCCGGCGATGCGGTCCTGCCAGGGGTTCTCGGCCTGCCAGATGCCCCAGTCGATGGTGGTGGCGGTGAGACCGCGGGCCCGGCGGTGCTGGGCCAGGGCGTCGAGGTAGGCGTTGGCCGCGGCGTAGGCGCCGTGGTCGCCGCTGCCCCAGACTCCGGCGATCGAGGAGAACAGGACGAAGGCGTCGAGTTCGCGGTCGAGCAGGGAGTCGAGGTGTTCGGCGCCGGCAGCCTTGGCGGCGACGATCTGTTCGAACGCGGACATCGGTGTGCCGTCCAGGGGGGCGAGCGCGACGAAGGCGGCCCCGTGGACGACCGCGGTGACCGGGTCGCCCGCCGTCTCCAGGCCGGTGAGCAGCTCCGCCACGGCCTGACGGTCCGCCAGGTCGCAGACGGGCAGGGTCAGTCGTACGCCGAGGGGGGCCAGTTCCGCGGCGAGTTCGGCCGCGCCGGGCGCCTGGGGGCCGCGGCGGCCGGGCAGGACGAGGTGGGTGGCGCCGCTGCGGGCCAGCCAACGGGCGAGGTGCGGGCCGACGGCTCCGGTGCCGCCGGTCAGCAGGACGGTGCCGCGGGGCTTCCAGTGGTTCGTTCGGCCGTCGCTGCGGGGGGCGTGCCGGAGGCGGCGGGCCAGGATGCCGGTGGGGCGCAGGGCGAGTTGGTCTTCGCGGCCGAAGCCGTCCGTGCCGGGGCCGGAGGCCGTCAGTACGGCGACGAGCCGGGCCCTGGCTCGGTCGTCGAGGTCCGGTGGCAGGTCGATGAGCCCGCCCCAGCGGGTGGGCAGTTCCAACGCGGCCACCAGTCCGGTGCCCCAGACCAGTGCCTGGCGGGGGCGGGTGACCGGGTCGTCGGGGCCCGTGGACACGGCCCCGGTGGTGGCGCACCACAGGGGTGCCGCGAGGGCGAGGTCGCCGAGGGCCTGCACCAGCGCGACGGTGAGTGCCGTCCCGGTGGGCAGGGCGGGGTGGTCGGGGTGGGGCTGCTCGGCGGCGGCCAGCAGCGACAGCACGCCCGTGGGAACGAGGTCACCGAGGGTGGTGGCGAGCACGTCGGCGAGGTCCGTGCGGCGGACGGCGTCGGCCGTGAGTTCCGCCGTGAGGACGGTGGCGCCCGCTTCGGTGAGGGCGAGCAGCGGGCCGCGTACCCGTGCGTCGTCGAGTCCGGCGGGCAGGACGACGAGCCAGGTGCCGGCAGCGGGGACGTCGGCCGGCGGGTCGGGCAGGGGCTGCCAGCCGATGCGGTAGCGCCAGGAATCGATGACGCTCTCGTCGCGCCGTTGTTCGCGCCAACCGCGCAGGGCCGGCAGTACGGGGGCGAGGGCGTCCTCGTCGACGGCGAGGCGCGCGGCGATCTCAGCCGGGTCGTCGTGGTCGACCATGTGCCAGAAGGCCGTGTCGTGCGGATGGGCGGCGGCCGGTCCGGTGTCGGGCGCCGCTTCGGGCTCCAGCCAGTAGCGGCGCAGCTGGAAGGGGTATCCGGGCAGGGCGGTCGGGCGGGCGCCGGTACCGGCGTACACCGCGGACCAGTCGACGGCCGCGCCCGCCACCCACAGTTCGGCGGCCGAGCGCAGGGCCCGGCGCAGTCCGCCGTCGTCGCGGCGCAGGGTGCCGACGACCACCGGCGGCTCCGCGGAGCCGGTGGCCTCGGCGGTGTCCTGGAGGGCCATCGTCAGCACCGGGTGCGGCGACACCTCGACGAAGACCTCGTGGCCCTGCTCGACCAGGGAGCGTACGGCCGCGTCGAAGCGGACGGTGCCGCGGAGGTTGCGGTACCAGTAGTCGGCGTCCATGGCCGTGGTGTCGAGCTGGCCTCCGGTGACGGTGGAGAACAGCGGTATCGGGGCCGGGAGCGGGCGTACGCCGGCCAGCGCGGCCAGCACCTCGGACCTGATCCGTTCGACCTGGGCCGAGTGCGAGGCGTAGTCCACGGGTACGGCCCGGGCCCGTACGTCCTGTGCGGCGCAGTGGGCGAGCAGTTCGGCGAGGGCCCGGGGCTCCCCCGAGACCACCACGGCGGCGGGCCCGTTGACGGCGGCCACCGACAGCTTCTCGGCCCAGGGGGCGATCGTGGAGCGGACCTCGTCCTCGGGCAGGGACACCGCGACCATGCCGCCGAGTCCGGTCAGCGCCCGGACGGCTTGGCTGCGCAGGGCGACGACCTTCGCTCCGTCCTCCAGGCTCAGCGCTCCCGCCACGACGGCGGCGGCGATCTCTCCCTGGCTGTGCCCGACCACGGCGTCGGGCCGGACGCCCCAGGACTCCCAGTGCGCGGCCAGCGACACCATCACCGCCCACAGCGCCGGCTGCACCACGTCCACCCGTTCCAGGGAGGGCGCGCCGGGCGCGCCCTCCAGGACGGCGGAGAGCTGCCAGTCGACATGGGCGGAGAGGGCGGCGTCGCAAGCGGCGAGGCGGTCCCGGAAGACGGGGCTGGTGGCGAGCAGGTCCCTCGCCATGCCGGCCCATTGGGAGCCCTGGCCGGGGAACACCAGTGCCGTCCGGCCCTCGACGACCCGGCCGGTGCCCGTGACGACGTCGGCGGGCGTGGCAGGGGCGGGCACCGGGGTCGGACCGGCGGGGAGGTCCGTGCCCGGTCCGGACAGGGCGGCGAGCCCGTTCAGCAGGGCGTGCTGCCCGTCCCCGATCACCACGGCCCGGTGTTCGAAGGCGGACCGCGTGGTCGCGAGCGAGAACCCGATGTCGGCCGGCCGTGCGGTCGCGTCCGTGACGAGCCGGGCGCGCAGCCGGGCCGCCTGGTCCCCGAGCGCGGACGCGGTGCGGCCGGACAGTACCCAGGCCGACGCGGCCCCGGGCCCGCCCGCCGGCTCCGCCGACGGCCCGGCCGCGGTGTCCGGCCCGTCGGTCCCTGCTTCCGGTGCGTCGGCCGGTTCCGGCTCCGGTGCCTGTTCGAGGACGACGTGCGCGTTGGTGCCGCTCATGCCGAACGAGGACACGCCGGCGCGGCGCGGCCGGTCGACGGCGGGCCAGTCGCGGGCCTGGGTGAGGAGTTCGACGGCTCCCGAGGACCAATCGGCGTGCGGGGTGGGCGCGTCCACGTGCAGGGTGCGCGGCAGGACACCGTGTTGCAGCGCGAGGACCGTCTTGATGACCCCGGCGACCCCGGCGGCGGCCTGGGTGTGCCCGATGTTGGACTTCAGCGACCCCAACCACAGCGGACGGTCGGCCGGCCGGTCCTGGCCGTACGTGGCCAGCAGCGCGTCGGCCTCGATGGGGTCGCCGAGGGTGGTCCCGGTGCCGTGCGCCTCCACCGCGTCGACCTCGGACGCCGTCAGTCCCGCGTCGGCGAGGGCCGCCCGGATGACCCGCTGCTGGGAGGGGCCGTTGGGGGCGGTCAGGCCGTTGCTGGCGCCGTCCTGGTTGATCGCCGAACCGCGCAGCACGGCCAGCACCGTACGGCCGTTGCGGCGCGCGTCCGACAGCCGCTCCAGCAGCAGCAACCCCACGCCCTCGCCCCAGCCGGTGCCGTCCGCCGCCGCCGCGAACGGCTTGCAGCGGCCGTCGGGGGACATCGCGCCCTGCCGGCTGAACTCGACGAACACCGCCGGCAGCGCCATCACGCTGACCCCGCCGGCGAGCGCGAGCGAGCACTCACCGGCCCGCAGGGCCCGCGCCGCGAGGTGCAGCGCCACCAGCGAGGCCGAACAGGCGGTGTCCACGGTGACGGCGGGGCCTTCGAGGCCGAGCGTGTAGGACAACCGCCCGGACATCACACTCATCGAGTTCCCCGTCATCAGGAACCCCTGGACGGCTTCGGCGGCGCGGGGGCCCAGCGTCGCGTAGCCCTGGTCGATGGCCGCGGCGTACACCCCGGTACGGCTGCCCCGCAGGGTGAGCGGGTCGATGCCGGCCTGCTCCACGGCCTCCCAGGAAGCCATCAGCAGCAGCCGCTGCTGCGGGTCCATCGCGACCGCCTCACGGGGCGAGATGCCGAAGAACTCCGGGTCGAAGTCCGCGGCGCCGTCCAGGAACGCCCCTCGCCCGGGGACCGTGCCGCCGGACGGCCAGGCGGTCTCCCAGCTCCGGTCGCCGGGGACGGCCGCGACGGTGTCGCGGCCTTCGACGAGCAGTTCCCAGAGGTCTTCCGGGGTGCGGACACCACCGGGGAAGCGGCAGGCCATGGACACGATCGCGATCGGCTCGCTCGTGCGGGCCTCGGCCGCCCGGAGCCGCCGCCGGGTGTCCCGCAGGTCGATGGTCACCCGGTTGAGGTAGTCACGCATCCTCTGGTCGCTCACTGGACACCGCTGCTTTCGTCTCGGGCTGCTCGGGTCTCGTCTCGGGATGGGCGGGGTGCGCGGACGGCGCGGGGAAGGTGGACCGGTGCCGGGGTCATGTGGACCCCAACTGCCGGTCGATGTAGTCGAACACGTCGTCGTCGCTGGCCGCCTCGATCAGATCGGGCGCCAGGTCGTCCGCGTCGTCCGCGTCCTCCGTGGGGCGGGCGGTGATGGCCGGTGTCCCGCCGGGCAGCCGGCGGGTCAGCACTTCCCTCATCCGGGCGGCGAGTTCGTCGCTGACGCCGCCCGGCTGCAGGGCTTCGAGCAGGGCCTCCAGGGTGTCGAGCCCGGCCCGGACCGCCGCGTCGCCCGTCGGGCGGGCGGCGGTGGCCCGCTCGGCAAGGTGGCGTGCCAGTGCCTCCGGGGTGGGGTGGTCGAAGACGAGCGCGGGCGGCAGCCGCAGCCCGGTCGAGGAGACCAGCCGGTTGCGCAGTTCGACGCCGGTGAGGGAGTCGAAGCCGACGTCCTTGAACGGGCGGGCCGGGCGGATCAGGTCGGGCGAACTGTGGCCGAGCACCGCAGCGGCGGTGCCGCGTACCAGGTCGAGCAGGGTCCGGTGCAGCTCGGCCGCCGGCAACTCGGCAAGCTGCTGAGCCATCGAGCGGTCCGGTTCCGCGGCAGAAGCGGCGCCGGTACGGGCGGGGCGGACCAGGCCGCGGAGCACGGCGGGCAGGCGGTCGTCCTCCCTCAGCACGGACGGGGCGATCCTGGCCGCGAGCCGGTAGGCGTACGGGGAGTCCAGTGCCGCGTCGAACAGGGCGAGGCCCTCCGCCGAGGTCAGCGCGCCCACCCCGACGCCCCGGCCCGCGGTGACCGCGGCGGTCATCTCGCTGCGCTCCTCCCACAGGCCCCAGCCGATGGACAGGCCGGGCAGTCCCTCGGCCCGGCGTTCGGCGGCGAGGGCGTCGAGGACCGCGTTGGCGGCGGCGTAGTTCGCCTGCCCGGCGGCGCCGAACTGGGCGGCGCCCGAGGAGAACAGGACCAGCGCCGCGAGGTCGAGGCCCCGGGTGAGTTCGTGCAGGGCCAGCGCCGCGTCCGCCTTGGGCCGCAGGACGCGGTCGAGCCGGTCCGGGGTCAGCCCGGCGATCGTGGCGTCGTCCAGGACACCGGCCGCGTGGACGACGGCGGTCAGCGGGTGCGCGGCGTCCACCGACCCGAGCAGGTCGGCGAGTGCGGCGCGGTCGGCGACGTCGCAGGCGGCGACGGTGACCGACGCCCCGAGCCCGGTCAGCTCCCCCACCAGCTCCGGCATCCCGTCGGCAGAGCCGCCCCGGCGGCCCGCCAGCAGCAGGTGCCGAGTGCCGTGCGCGACGACCAGGTGCCGCGCCAGGAGCCGCCCCAGGGTGCCGGTGGCCCCGGTGACCAGGACGGTCCCTTCGGGGTCCGGCGCAGCGGGCAGCAGCAGGACGTTCTTGCCGACGCCCCGGGCCCGGCTGAGCGAGCGCAGGGCGGCCGGGGCCTGCCGGACGTCCCAGCCGGTGAGGGGCAGGGGACGCAACACTCCCTGCTCGAACAGGCGCAGGACGTCGGCGAGCATCTCGCCGATGCGCTCCGGACCGGCCTCCATCAGGTCGAACGCCCGGTAGCGCACCCCGGGGTGCTGTCGGGCGACCGTCCCGGCGTCGCGTACGTCGGTCTTGCCCATCTCCACGAACCGGCCGCCGTTCGGCAGCAGCCGCAGACCGGCGTCGACGAACTCCCGCGCCAGGCTGTCGAGCACGACGTCGACGCCGCGCCCGCCGGTGGCCGCCAGGAACTTCTCGGCGAAGTCGGTGGTCCGGGTCGAGGCGATGTGCGCGTCGTCCAACCCGCCGGCCCGCAGGACGTCCCACTTGGCGGGCGAGGCCGTCGCGAACACCCGTGCCCCGGCGTGCCGGGCGAGCTGCACCGCCGCCATGCCGACACCGCCGGCCCCGGCGTGGACCAGTACCGATTCGCCGCGCCGGAGTCCCCCGAGGTCGAACAGGCCGTAGTAGGCGGTGAGGAACACCACCGGCACGGATGCAGCGCGGGCGAAGGACCAGCCCGCCGGTATCCGGGCGACGGTACGGCGGTCGGCGACGGCGGTCGGGCCGAACGCGCCCCCGAAGATCCCCATCACCCGGTCCCCGGGCACCAGGTCGTCCACACCCGGGCCCACCGCGATGACGGTCCCGGCGCCCTCGCTGCCGAGGCCCTGCTGTTCGGGGTCGGGGTCCAGGCCGAGCGCGGCGATGACATCGTGGAAGTTCAACCCGGCGGCACGCACCGCGATCCGCACCTCGCCCTTGCCCAGCGGGGCGAGGGCGTCGGGAGCGGGCTCCGCCGTGATGTCCTCCGGGGAGCCCCGACCGTCGGTGGTGAGCCGCCAGGCGGCGCCGTCCGGCAGGGACAGCATGCCGTCCGCCCGTCCACTGCGGACCAGCCGCGGCAGCAGCGGCGGCCCGGTACGCAGCGCCAGTTCGGGTTCCCCGGTGGCGAGCGCCGCGGACAGGGCGTCCGCCGGCTCGCCGGTCCCGGCCGCGTCGATGAGGACGAAGCGCCCGGGGTGCTCGGCCCGTGCGCTGCGCACCAGGCCCCACAGGGCGGCCTGGGCGGGATCGACGGGACGGTCGGCCGGTCCGGTACGGACCGCGTCCCTGGTGAGCAGGGCCAGCCTGGCCTCGGTGAACCGCTCGTCGGCCAGCCACTGCTGTACAAGGGCGAGGCCCTGGTGCGCGGTGGCGCGGACCCGGTCGGCGGAGTCGGGCAGGCCGATGGTGGCGACGGCCGCCACGATCACCTCGGGAAGGGCGGCGCCCGCTCCGAGGGCGACCCCCAGGGCGTCGAGGTCCTGCCACGACACCGTGCCGGGGCCGGCACCGCCGAGGGCGCCCCAAGTGGGCGCGGCACTGTCGGCGGGGTCGGCGACCGGGGTCCAGTCGAGGTGGTACAGCAGGTCGGCGTGGGCGGTCGCGGAGAGCCGCCCGCCCTCGGCCGGAGGCCGCAGCAGGAGGGACTCCACCGCGAGCACCTGCCGGCCGGACAGGTCGTGGGCGTGCAGGGTCACGGCGTCCGCCGCGTCGGCGGCGAGCCGTACGCGCAGCGTAGTGGCCCCGGTGACCCCGACGGTCACACCGTTCCAGCTGAAGGGCAGTCGGGCCCGGCCGTCCTGGTCGGGCAGCAGCGCGGCGATCTGGAGAGCCGCGTCCAGCAGCGCGGGGTGCAGCGCGCATCCGGCCGCGTCGGCGTGCTGCGGCTCCGGCAGCACCACCTCGGCGAACACCTCGCCGCCGCGGAGCCACGCGGCACGGACGCCGCGGAAGGCGGGGCCGTAGTGGTAGCCGGCCTCGGCGAAGCGCTCGTAGAGGTCGCCGGTGTCCACGGGTTCGGCACCGGACGGCGGCCAGCTCAGCAGACCGGCCGGGTCCCCGGTGGACCGGGGTGCCAGGGTGCCGGTGGCGTGCTCGGCCCACGGTGCGTCGGCGTCCCTCGTCGTGCGGGCGAACACGCTGAGCCTTCGCCGGCCGTCGCCGTCGGGCGCAGCGACCCGGAGCTGTAGGTGGACGGCACCCTCGGCCGGGAGTACGAGCGCCGAGCCGAGGGTGAGTTCCTCGACCACCGGGCAGCCCGCCTCGGCCCCGGCGCGCAGCGCGAGTTCGAGGAAGGCCGTGCCGGGGAAGAGGACAACGCCCGACACCGTGTGGTCGGCGAGCCAGTGGTGGGAGTCCAGCGAGATCCGACCGCTGAGCAGTAGCTCATCGGAGTCGGCGACCTGCATCGCCGCGCCGAGCAGCGGGTGCCCGGTCGTGGCGAGACCCGCCGAGGCGACGTCCCAACTCGTGTGGGGAACGTCGAGCCAGTAGCGGCTGCGTTGGAAGGCGTACGTCGGCAACTCGACCCGCCGCGCCTCCGGGAACGCCTCCGACCAGTCCACTTCCAGCCCGCACTCCCAGGCGCGGCCCACCGCACGGAGCACCTGATCCACCCCGCCCTCACCCCGCCGCAACGTCCCCAACACCGCAACATCCACACCCGCCGCCTCCGCCGACTCCCCCACCGCAACCCCCAGCACCGGATGCGGGGCGGCCTCGATGAAGTACCGGAACCCCTCGGCCAGCAGCGATTCCGTCGCCTTCTCGAACTCGACGGTCTCCCGCAGGTTGCGATACCAGTACTCAGCGTCCAGGACCTTCGTGTCCAACAGACCACCGGTCACGCTCGAAAAGAACGGCACCGAACCCGACCGCGGAACAATCCCCTCCAGATCAGCGAGCAACCGCCCGCGGATCTCCTCCACGTGCGAAGAATGCGACGCGTAATCCACCTCGACCAACCGCGCCCGCACCCCCTCCCCCACCAACTC
>NZ_JBHWIQ010000056.1:0-11955 GCF_042732055.1 Streptomyces sp. NPDC059816 | reverse complement strand
CCCTGACCCGGAAACACCACCACCGAACGACCCGACGAAACACCGTCACCACGCACCACCCCCGGCGCCAACCGGCCCTCGGCCAGGGCCTTCACGCCGTCGATCAGCCGGTTCTGATCGGTTCCCACGACCACGGCCCGCCGCTCGAAGGCGGTACGCGTGACGGCGAGGGCAAGGCCGGTATCGACGGCGCCCAAGGGTTCGGGGCCGGCACTCAGGTGTGCCAGCAGCCGCGCCGCCTGGTCGCGAAGTGCCTCGTCGGTACGCCCCGACAGCACCCAGGGCAGCGGGTACGCATCGCCGTCGGCAGCGGGTTCGGCCACCGGTTCGGTGTCCTCCGCCGGGGCCTGCTCCAAGATCAGATGGACGTTGGTGCCGCTGACGCCGAAGGCGGACACGCCCGCCCGGCGCGGACGACCCATGTCGTCCCAGGTACGGGCCTCGGAGAGGACTTCCACGGCTCCCGACGACCAGCCCACCATGGGAGTCGGCCGGTCCGCGTGCAGGGTTCTGGGCAGTTCGCCGTGCTTGATCGCCAGCACCATCTTGATGACGCCGCCCACTCCGGCCGCCGCCGAAGTGTGGCCGATGTTCGACTTCAACGAGCCCAGCCACAGCGGCCGGTCGGCGGGCCGGTCCTGGCCGTACGTGGCCAGCAGCGCCTGCGCCTCGATGGGGTCGCCGAGCACGGTGCCGGTGCCGTGCGCCTCCACCACGTCCACCTCGGACGCCGACAACCCCGCGTCCGCCAACGCCGCACGGATCACCCGCTGCTGCGACAGACCGCTCGGCGCCGTCAGACCGTTGCTCGCCCCGTCCTGGTTCACCGCCGAACCACGGACGACGGCCAGTACCGGGTGTCCGTTGCGGCGGGCGTCCGACAGCCGCTCCAGCAGCAGGACGCCGACGCCCTCGGACCAGCCGGTCCCGTCCGCGTCGGCCCCGAACGCCTTGCAGCGGCCGTCGGCCGACAACGCGCGCTGGCGGCTGAACGCCACGAACGCGTCGGGAGTCGCCATCACCGACACCCCGCCGGCCAGGGCCAACGTGCAGTCACCCGCCCGCAAGGCCCTGATCGCCAGGTGCAGGGCGACGAGGGAGGAGGAGCAGGCCGTGTCCACGGTCACCGCGGGCCCCTCCAGGCCCAAGGTGTAGGCGACCCGGCCGGAGACCACGCTGCTCGCGGTCCCGGTGTCCAACAGGCCCTGGACATCGGGGAGGTGGCGCGAGCCCGCGCCGTAGCCGTTGCCGATCGCCCCTAGGAAGACGCCCGTGCCGGTGTGCCGCAACGTGCGGGGGTCGATCGCGGCCCGCTCGACCGCCTCCCATGCGGTCTCCAGCGCCAGCCGCTGATGGGGGTCGGTTGCCAGGGCCTCGCGCGGCGAGATGCCGAAGAACTCCGCGTCGAAATCGCCCGCGTCGTGGAGGAAGCCGCCGTGCCGGGTGTAGGAGGTACCAGGCCGCTCGGGGTCCGGGTCGTAGAGGCCCTCCAGGTCCCAGCCTCGGTTGACCGGCCAGGCGGAGATCGCGTCGGCGCCCCGGGAGACCAGATCCCACAGCAGTTCGGGCGTGTGGGCGCCACCGGGATAGCGGCAGGCCATGGAGACGATGGCGATCGGCTCGTGGCGGGCCTGCTCGGCCTCGCGCAGTTGCCTGCGGGCGTCACCGAGGTCCGCGGTGGCACGCCTGAGGTAGTCGAGCAGCTTCTTGTCGTCGGACATCAGTGCCAGCTCTCTCTCAGGCGTTGCCGAAGTCGTTGTCGAGCAGGGCGAACAGCTCGTCCGCTGTCGCCGTTTCCGTCGCCCTGGCGGTGCCGCCCGCTGGTCCGGGCGGTGGTGCCTCGCCGCCCGGTGCGCCGGCGCGCCGGCCCCAGCCGCGCAGCAGTTCGTTCAGCCGTTCGCCGACCACGTCGGTGTCGGCTGCTCCGGGCGGGACGGCCGCGAGGAGCGCGGCAAGGCGGTCCAGCTCGGCCAGCAGCGGCGAGGGCGATTCGGGTGCGGCGGACAGCTGCGCGTCCAGGTGGCCGGCGAGCGCCTCGGGCGTCGGGTGGTCGAAGATGACCGTCGGTAGGACGGTCAACCCGGTGGCCTCGCACAGCGCGTTCCTGAACCGCACCGCGAGCATCGAGTCGAAGCCGACCTCGGAGAAGGAACGTTCCGGGCGCACCGGACCGGCTCCGGGATAGCCGAGGACCACGGCCGCGTGCCGGATGACCAGGTCGAGGACCGCTTCACGGCGTGCCTGCCGGTCCATCGGGGCCAGCCGGGCGGCCAGGCGCGCGGCGGGAGCGCCGTCGTCGCCCGCGGCTTCCACCGTGTCCTCGGCGGGCACCGCCGTGGTGGTCGAGGCGGCGGCGGTCCGACCCGGTGTGGGCAGCCAGTACCGGTCGCGCTGGAAGGGGTACGTCGGCAGCGGGAGGAGAGGCGGGCCGCCCGGATCCGAGGCCCCCGTCCAGGGCGACCAGTCCACCGGACCGCCGCCGGCCGCCCACGCCTCGGTCAGTGAGGCCAGCAACCGGTCCCGGCCGCCGTCGCCGCGCCGCAGCGTACCGACCGCCGACATCCCCCGCCCGGCCTCCGCAGCCACCGCCTCGATCCCGGCGAGCAGCACCGGATGCGGACTGACCTCGACGAACAGGGTGTGCCCCGTGTCCAGCAGGGTGCGGGTCACACCGGCGAAGCCGACCGGCTCGCGCAGGTTGCGGTACCAGTAGGCGGCGTCGAGCGATTCTCCGGCGACGGGTTCGCCGGTCACCGTCGAATGGAGCGGGACGGCCGAGGCGCGGGGGCGTATCCCGGTGAGCGCTTCGCGCAGTTCGTCCTCGATCTCGGCGACCTGGGCCGAGTGGGCCGCGTAGTCCACCGGGATCGCCTTGGCCCGTACGCCCTCCCGGTCGCAGGCAGCGAGAAGGGCGGCCAGCTCTTGGGGCTCCCCGGCGACGACCACGGCTCCGGGGCCGTTCACCGCGGCCACGCACACGCGTCCGCCGGCGGGCAACAGGCTGGTGGTCCGCTCGGTGGAGGCGGCGACCGACACCATGCCGCCGCGTCCCGCCAGCCTCAGCAGTGCCCGGCTGCGCAGCGCCACCACGAGCGCCGCGTCATCGAGCGACAGCGCTCCGGCGACGTAGGCGGCGGCGATCTCGCCCTGGCTGTGTCCGACGACCGCGTCCGGGGTGACCCCGGTGTCGCGCCAGTGCGCGGCCAGCGCGACCATGACGGCGAAGAGCACCGGCTGGACGACGTCCACGCGGTCGAGCGCCGGTGCGCCGGGCGCGCCGCGCAGCACCTCGGTCAGGGACCAGTCGGTGTGGGGGGCGAGCGCCCGTTCGCAGGCGGCGATGGCGGTGGCGAACGCCTCGGAGGCGTCGAGCGCCGCCACGGCCATGCCGGCCCACTGCGAGCCCTGGCCGGGGAAGACGAAGACCGTACGACCGCCGCGCGCCCGGTCCTGCACGGCGTCGGGCGCGGGTTCTCCCGCTGCGAGGGCGTCCAGCCAGCCGAGGAGCGCCTCGCGGTCGCGGCCGGTGGCGGCAGCGCGGAAGGGCAGGGCGGGGCGGGTGGTGGCGAGCGCGCGGGCCGGTCCGGCGGTACCCCCGTCGGGGTCGGCCCGCAGGTGCTCGCCCAGTCGGCGTGCCTGTCGGCGCAGGGCCGCCGGGGTCATGGCGGAGAGCACCCACGCAACCGTGAGTTCGGTGTCCTCGGGCGGCTCGCCGAACGTGCCGTGGAGCAGGGGGGCTTCGGCGGCCGGTGCTTCCTCCAGGATGGCGTGGGCGTTGGTGCCGCTCATGCCGAACGCGGACACCCCGGCCCGGCGGGGCCGGCCCCCGTCCGGGGCGTCCCAGGGGCGGGCGTCCGCGAGCAGCCGTACGGCGCCGGCCGACCAGTCCACCCGGCTGGACGCCTCCTGTGCGTGCAGGGTGCCGGGGAGCACGCCGTTGCGCAGTGCGAGCACCGTCTTGATGACCCCGGCGACCCCGGCGGCGGCCTGGGTGTGCCCGATGTTGGACTTCAGCGACCCCAACCACAGCGGACGGTCGGCCGGCCGGTCCTGGCCGTACGTGGCCAGCAGGGCCTGCGCCTCGATGGGGTCGCCGAGCACGGTGCCCGTGCCGTGTGCCTCGACCAGGTCGATGTCGGTGCCGGACAGTCCCGCCGTGGCCAGCGCGGTCCTGATCACCCGCTGCTGTGCGGGGCCGCTCGGGGCGGTGAGGCCGTTGCTGGCACCGTCCTGGTTCACCGCGGTGGCCCGTACGAGGGCGAGGACCGGATGCCCGAGGCGGCGCGCGTCGGAAAGCCGCTCCACGAGCAGTACGCCCACCCCTTCGCCCCAGCCCGTACCGTTCGCCCCTTCGGCGAAGGAGCGGCAGCGGCCGTCGGGCGACAGGCCCTGCTGACGGCTGAACTCGACGAAGACGTCCGGGCTCGCCATCACCGCGGCGCCGCCGACCAGGGCGAACGAGCAGTCGCCTGCGCGCAGTGCCTGGCCGGCCAGGTGCAGTGCCACCAGCGAGGACGAACAGGCCGTTTCCACGGTCACGGCGGGGCCGCCGAGTCCGAGGGCGTAGGCGACTCGGCCGGAGGCGACGCTGGTGACCGTGCCGCTCAGGAGGTGTCCCTCGACCTCGTCGGACGGGTTCTGCGGGCCGGTGCCGTAGCCCTGGGCGGCGACGCCGACGTAGACGCCGCCCTCGCTGCCGCGTACCGAAGCGGGATCGAGCCCTGCCCGCTCCAGCGCCTCCCAGCTGGTTTCGAGCAGCAGTCGCTGCTGCGGGTCCATCGCGAGTGCTTCACGCGGGGAGATGCCGAAGAATTCCGCGTCGAACTCGGCCGCCCCGTCCAGGAATCCGCCGCCGGTGGTGTAGAAGGTGCCCGGGTGCAGGGGGTCCGGGTCGTAGAGGGAGTCCAGCGACCAGCCGCGGTCGGCGGGCAGCGCGGTGACCGCGTCCACTCCGTCGGCCACCAGTCGCCACAGGCCCTCGGGCGAGCGGACGTCGCCCGGGAAACGGCAGGCCATCGAGACGATCGCCAGGGGCTCGTCGGCCGTCGCGGGCCCGGCTGCGCCGCCGGCGGCGGCTGCGGAGTCCGCCGCGGCCGTGCCGGCCCTGTCGTCGACGTCCGGTTCCGCGCGGCTCAGCCCGGCGAAGAGGTGCGCGGCGAGGGCGGCTGCCGTCGGGTGGTCGAAGACGGCGGTGAGAGCGAGCGGCAGAGCGGTGGCGGCGACCAGCCGGTTGCGGAGTTCGACGGCGGTGAGCGAGTCGAAGCCGACCTCACGGAACGGACGGTCGGCCGCGAAATCGGCGGCTGACTCGTGGCCCAGCACGGCGGTCGCTTCGCTCCGGACCAGTTCCGTCAGCAGTTTGCGGCCCTCGGGCTCGGGCAGCCGATGGAGCCGGTGCAGCCACGACGGTTCGCCGCCCGTCCCGGGTCCGGACCCGGCGGAGGTGTCCGCCGGCCGGGGCTCCGGGGCGTCCGGCAGGCCGCGCAGCAGGGCGCTGTCCCTCGCCGAACCGAAGGTGGGCGCGAAGCGGCTCCAGTCCAGCTCGGCGACGACCGGTTCGCCCTCGTCCCGGGCCAGCGCCAGGCCGAGCGCGCGAAGCGCCGCCGCGGGGGCCATCGGCACCAGTCCGTGGCGGCGCAGGCCTTCGCCCACGTCGCCGGCGGCCATGCCCGCACCGGCCCACGGGCCCCAGGCCACCGAGGTCGCCGTCAGGCCCCGGCGGCGCCTCGCCGCGGCGAGTGCGTCGAGGTAGGCGTTTGCCGCCGCGTACGCGCCCTGGCCGCCGCTGCCCCAGGTGCCCGAGATCGAGGAGAACAACACGAAGGCGTCCAGGGGGTGGCCTTCGAACAAGGCGTCGAGGTGGGCCGCGCCGCGCGTCTTGGCCGCCGCCCGCCGGGCCAGTTCCTCCGGCGTGCAGTCCATCAAAGCGGTGTCCGAGGTGAGTCCCGCGGTGTGCACCACGCCCCGTACGGTGTCGCCCGCGTCGCGCAGCTGCTCCAGGACCCGTTCCAGCGCGGCGCGGTCGGCGACGTCGCAGGCCACGAGGGTGCTCCGGGCACCCAACGCCGCCAGGGCGTCGGCCAGCTCGTCGGCTCCGGGGGCCTCGGGCCCCCGTCGGCTGAGGAGGACGAGGTGTTCCGCCCCGCGCTCCGCGAGCCAGCGCGCCACCTGGGCGCCGAGGCCGCCGGTGCCGCCGGTGACGAGGACCGTGCCGCGCGACGTCCACGGGGCGGGCGCGGGTGTCGCGGGTTCCGGCACGAGGACGAGCCGACGGCCCAGCGGTACCGGCGCTCGTACGGCCACCTGGTCCTCGCCGTCCCGTCCGGCCAGCACCGCGCACAGCCCGTCCAGCGCGGACCCGTCCAGCAGGTCCGGCAGGTCGACCAGGCCTCCCCAGCGCAGCGGGTGCTCCAGTGCCGCCACCCTGCCCAGGCCCCACACCTGGGCCTGCTCGGGACGGACCTCCTCGGTGCCGTCAGCCGCCACCGCGCCGCGGGTGGCGCACCACAGGGGTGCGTCGATGCCGCTGTCACCCAGTGCCTGGAGCAGCAGCAGGGTGCCGGTCAGGCAGGCGTCGGGCGTCCGCGCGTCGGGGTGGGGCCCCTCAGCCAGGGCCAGCAGGGACAGGACTCCCTCCAGGTCGCCTAACTCCGCTAGCAGCAAGGCTAGTTCGGAGCGTTCGACGGCGGCGTCGACCCGGATCGCGACCACGTCGGCGCCCTGCCCGGCGAGGGCCTGTTCACAGGCGAGTGCGGTGTCCTCGACGGCGGGCCCGTCCGGGGTGACGAGGAGCCAGCGACCGCAGAGGCGGGGCTCCGCGGGCGCGGTGAGCGGCTCCCATGCGATCCGGTAGCGGTGGGGGCCGCCGGGGACCTCGGTGCCCCGGCGGCGCCAGGCGGCGGGGGCCGGGTCCAGGGCTGCTTCCGGCCAGAAGCGGCGGCGCTGGAAAGCGTAGGTGGGCAGCTCGACCCGCCGCACGTCGGTGCCGTTCCAGCCCGCCGACCAGTCCACCGGTACGCCGCGCAGGTGCAGCGAAGCCAGTGCGGTGCGGACCGCGTCCGGCTCGCCACGGCCGTCGCGCAGCAGGGGCACCGTCCCGATGCCGGTGGAGGCAGCAGCAGGGGCCGGGGCGGGGTCGCCGAGGCAGGCGTGGAGCATGCCGGACAGGACGCCGCCCGGTCCGAGTTCGAGGTACGTCGTCGCGCCCTCGGCCCGCAGCCGGCGGGCGCCTTCCAGGAAGCGCACGGTGTCCCGGACGTGGCGTACCCAGTGTTCGGGGGAGCGGAGTTCCGCGGCCGTGGCCGTGCGCCCGGTCAGGTTGGAGACGATCTCGATGCCGGGCGGGTGGTAGGTCAACGACTCGGCCACGTCCCGGAACGCGTCGAGCATGCCGTCCATCCGGGCGGAGTGGAACGCGTGGCTCACGCTCAGGCGCCGGGTCCGCCGCCCTCGGGAGCGGAACGCCCCGGCCAGGCGCCGTACCGCGTCCGCATCACCGGACAGGACCACTGAGGTGGGCCCGTTGACGGCGGCGACGTCCACCGCGTCCCGGTCCGCTTTCCGGTCCGGGGCGGGGTGCTCGGTACGGTCGTCCAGCAGGACCTGGCGCACTTCCTCCTCGGCGGCCTCGACCGCCACCATCGCCCCGCCCTCGGGCAGTTCGTCCATCAGCCGCCCCCGGGCCGCCACCAGTGCGCAGGCGTCGGGCAGGTCCAGCACGCCCGCCGCGTGGGCGGCGGCGAGTTCGCCGATGGAGTGCCCCATGAGCAGGTCGGGCTGCACACCCCAGTGCCGTACGAGCCGGAACAGCGCCGTTTCCAGGGCGAACAACGCGGGCTGGGTGTACCGGGTGCGGTCGAGCAGGTCCGCACCAGGGGTTCCGGGCCCGGCGAACAGGATGTCGCGCAGGCGGAGGTCGAGGTGCGGGTCAAGGCCGGTCAGCACCTCGTCGAGGGCGTCGGCGAACACCGGATCGTCTCGGTAGAGCTCGGCACCCGTTCCGGCCCGCTGGCTGCCCTGCCCCGGGAAGAGGAAGGCGGTCCGGCCGGAGCGTACGGCGCCGCCGGTGAGCAGTCGGCCCGCTGACGTGCCGCGCGCGAGAGCGGTGAGCGAGCGCCGGACGGCCGCCCGGTCCCGCCCCAGGACGGCGGCCCGGTGTTCGAGCGGGGCTCGTCCCGTGGCGAGCGAGTAGGCGACGTCCGCCAGTTCGAGGACCGGGTCGGCATCGAGTCGGCTCACCAGTCGGTCGGCCTGGGCCCGCAGGGCCTTGGGAGTGCCGGCCGAGAGCAGCAGCGGCACGGGCGGGCCGGTACGGCGGGCGAGCGGGGTGGCGGTGACCGTCGCGGCGGTGCCAGCGGTGGGCGTTTCCGGGGCGTCGGTCCGGTCCGGGGCGGGCACGACCGCGATGGCGGGCGCCTGCTCGACGATCACGTGCGCGTTGGTGCCGCTGATGCCGAACGACGACACGCCCGCCCGACGCGGGCTCCCGGTCTCCGGCCACGGGGTGTGCGCGGTGAGCAGCCGGATGCCACCGTCGGACCAGTCGACGTGCGCGTTCGGCGTCCCGACGTGCAGGGTTCCCGGCAGTTCGCCGTGGCGGATGGCCAGCACCATCTTCATCACCCCGGCCACCCCGGCCGCCGCCTGGGTGTGCCCGATGTTCGACTTCACCGAGCCGAGCCACAGCGGACGGTCCGCCGGGCGCGCAGGTCCGTGGACGGCCTGGAGCGCCTGCGCTTCGATGGGGTCGCCGAGCCTCGTACCGGTGCCGTGGGCCTCGATCGCGTCGATCTGGTCGGCCCGCAGCGCGGCGTCGGCAAGGGCGGCCCGGATGACCTGCTGCTGGGAGGGGCCGTTGGGGGCGGTGAGCCCGTTGCTGGCGCCGTCCTGGTTCACGGCGGTGCCGCTGATCAACGCGAGTACGGGGTGGCCGTGGCGTAGGGCGTCGCTGTGGCGCTCCAGCAGCAGCACCCCGGCGCCCTCTCCCCAGCCCGTGCCGTCCGCCTCCGCAGAGAACGCCTTGCACCGTCCGTCGGCGGCGAGCCCGCGCTGACGGCTGAACTCCACGAAGAGCCGCGGGGTACTCATCACCGTCACCCCGCCCGCGAGGGCCTGCTCGCAGTCACCGCGCCGCAGCGCCTGCACGGCCAAGTGCAGCGCCACCAGCGACGAGGAGCACGCGGTGTCGACAGTGAGCGAGGGCCCTCGGAGGCCGAGGACGTAGGACAGCCGCCCAGACAGCACGCTGGCGGTGTTCCCGGTCAGCAGATGCCCCTCGGACACGCCCTCGGCGCCCTCCAGCAGCGCGGAGTAGTCCTGCCCGTTGGTACCGATGTAGACGCCGACCTGCCGGTCCTTCAGAGCGGTCGGGTCCTGCCCGGCACCCTCCACCGCCTCCCAGGCGGTTTCCAGGAGCAGCCGCTGCTGCGGGTCCATGGCCAGGGCCTCGCGCGGCGAGATCCCGAAGAACTCCGCGTCGAAATCGGGGGCATCGTGCAGGAAGCCACCCTGCCTGCTGTACGTGGTGCCGGCGCGGTCGGGGTCCGGGTCGTACAGCCCCTCGGTGTCCCAGCCCCGGTTCGACGGCCAGTCGCCGACGGCGTCGATGCCCTTCGAGACCAGGTGCCAGAAGTCCTCGGGCCGCGCGACCCCGCCGGGGAAGCGGCAGCCCATGCCGACGATCGCGATCGGCTCGCTGCTGCCGGACTCCACCACCCGGCTCTCCTCGGTGCCGACGGAACGGGCGAACCCGGCGGTGCCGCTCGCCGCATCCGGCAGGTCCAGGTCCGCGAGCAGCCGGTCGGCCAGTGCCGAGGGCGTGGGATGGTCGAACAGGACGGCGGCGGGCAGGGCCAGTCCGGTGACGGCGGCGAGTCGGTTGCGCAGCTCCACCGCCGTCAGCGAGTCGAAGCCGAGCGCGGAGAACGCCTTGGCGGGCTGGACCACGTCGGCGTCGGGGTGGCGCAGGACCGTCGCCGCGTGGGTGCGTACCAGTTCGACGAGGGCCCCGACCCGGTCCTCGTGGCGCGGCAGCAGGGCGAGCTGCCGGCGCAGGGCGTCGGCGGGACCGTCGCCCTCCCGGGCCGCCGTCGGCAGGGCGGTGTCGCGGACGGGACCCGCGGCAGCCGGGTCCGGTATCCCGTCGAGCAGGGCGGCGGACCGCAGGCCCAGGCCCGTGGTGAAGCGCCGCCAGTCGACATCGGCGACCACGACCAGCGCGTCGTCCTCCGCGAGTGCCCGGCCGATCGCGGTGACGGCCGTTTCGGGCTCCATCACCGGCATGCCGAAGTCCCGCAGCCGCGCGGCGACATCGTCCGCCAGCATGCCCGGCCCGGCCCAGGCTCCCCAGGCCACGGACGTGCCGGGCAGCCCGGCTGCCCGGCGGGTGGCGACGAGTGCGTCGACGGCGGCGTTGGCGGCGGCGTAGTTGCCCTGCCCGGCATTGCCCACGACGCCCATCACCGACGAGAACACCACGAAGGCCGACAGGTCGAGGCCCGCGGTGGCCTCGTGCAGGTTCCGTGCGGTGGTCAGCTTGGCGCGCAGAACGGCGGCGAGCCGCGCGGGGTCCAGTGCGTCCAGCACACCGTCGTCGAGGACGCCCGCTGCGTGGATGACGGCGGACAGCGGGTACCGCGCCGGCATGTCGGCGACCAGCGCCGCCAGTGCGGCCGGGTCGGCGACGTCGCAGGCCGCGAAGACCACTTCGGCGCCCAGCGCCGTCAGTTCCGCCCGCAGTGCGTCCGCACCGGGTGCGCCGTCACCGCGACGGCTGACCAGCAGCAGCCGCTCCGCGCCCTGGCCCGCGAGCCAGCGCGCCGTGTGCGAGCCGACGCCACCGGTGCCGCCGGTGACGAGGACCGTGCCCTTCCAACTCGGGCGCGTACGCGCCCGGACGGCCGCGCCGTCGGAGCGCCCCTCACGGACCTTCTGCGGCACGGACGGCGGGGCGGGGCGGAGGCGGCGTCCGTGGACCCCGGTGGAGCGCACCGCCACCTGTTCCTCGTCGGCCACGGCTCCCGCGAGCACCGCGCACAAACGACGGGCAGCCCGCGCGTCCAGCACCTCGGGCACGTCGATCAGACCGCCCCAGCGGTGCGGGTGCTCCAGTGCCAGCGTCCGGCCCAGGGCGGCGGACGCCGCCTGACCGACGTGTCCGGGCCGCTCCGCTCCGCCGAGGACCGCCGTCCCCTCCGTCAGCGTCCACAGCCGGGCGCCGATGCCCGCATCCTCCAGTGCCTGTACCAGCGCGAGGGTCAGCGCCGGACTGCCGGGCAGGTCGGGGTGTGCGGGATGAGGGCGCTCCTCCCAGGACAGCAGGGACAGCACTCCGGCGATCGGCTGCTCTCCGGCTGTCTTGGTGAGCAGAGCGGCCAGTTGTTCGCGGGTCGCGCCCGGATCGGCGACGACGCACGGGAGGATGTCGGCCCCGGCCTCGTCGAGGACGTCCAGGACGGCCGCCGCGCCGTCGCCCTCGGGACGCAGGGCGACCCAGCGACCGGCGAGGCCGTCCGCCGGCGCGACCGACAGGGGTGCCCAGGCGACGCGGTAGCGCCAGGATTCCGCCCTGCGTTCACGGCTTCTGACGGAGCGCCAGGTCGCCAGGGCCGGCAGGACCTCGTCCAGGGCTGCACGGCCGACCCCGAGGGTTTCGGCGAGTTGGGCGGGGTCCTGTAGTTCCAGATCGTCCCAGCGGTCCTCGGCAGGGGCGGCCGGAACGGCGGCGGGGGCCGCCAACCAGTAGCGCCGCCGCTGGAAGGCGTACGTCGGCAACTCGACCCGCCGCGCCCCCGGGAACGCCCCCGACCAGTCCACCCCCAACCCGCACTCCCAGGCGCGGCCCACCGCACGGAGCACCTGATCCACCCCACCCTCACCCCGCCGCAACGTCCCCAACACCGCAACATCCACACCCGCCGCCTCCGCCGACTCCCCCACCGCAACCCCCAACACCGG
>NZ_JBHWIQ010000055.1:0-14895 GCF_042732055.1 Streptomyces sp. NPDC059816 | reverse complement strand
GGCTTGGTGCCCCGCTTCCTCACCCCGCGCCCACGAACCCCCCCCCCTCTTGTGGCCCCCCCCCCCCGGCGGGGGCCCCGCCCCTCGGGGGGCGGCGCGGGGCCCCCGGCCTCGTCGTGCCGCGGACGAGGCGTCCGCGCCGCGGTCGTGCGGGCAGCAGGAAACCGCCGTGCGCGGGCCGTTGCAGGACAGGGCGTCGGCACGCGCACGGCGGGTCGAAGGGGTCCGGGCCGAGGTGGACTCGGCCCGGCCCGGACCCCGCCCGAGGGGGTCGTACGGGGTTGGGGCACCCCGCGGCCCGTCGGGCGAACGGGGGGCGGGTCAGCCGGTGGAGCGCATCCCGGCGGCCCTGGCCTCGACCTCGAACAGCGCCGCGTAGTCCTCCTCGGCGAAGCCGTGGCCGATCGCGGTCTGGATCAGCTGGTGGACCATGCTGCTGACCGGCATCGGCACCTCCAGGTCCCGGGCGGCACCGAGCCCGAGGTCGAAGTCCTTGCGCAGCATCTTGTTGTTGAACGTGGGCGTGTAGTCGCGCTCCACCAGTGCGCGGCCCTTGTGGCGGATGAAGGTGGAGCCGAGCACCGACCCGTTGAGGAAGTCGATGAAGGCGTCGCGCGGCACACCGCCCTTCTCGGCGAGGGTGGTGACCTCCACCAGGGCCTGGGTGATCATGCCGAGCATCAGGTTGTGGCAGAGCTTCACCAGCCGGCTCTGCTCGGCGGGCCCGGCGTGCACGACGGTCGGCGCGATCAGCTCCAGGTACGGCAGCACCCGGTCGTAGGTCTCACGGGGGCCGGAGGCGACGATGGCGCCCATGCGGTCGGCGACCATGTGCGGGTTGCCGCTGATCGGCGAGGCGAGGAAGGCGGTGCCCGCCGCCTCGCAGGCGGCCCGGACCTCGGCGGACGCCTCCGCGGAGACCGTCGAGCAGTCCACGATCACGGACGGCGCGCGCTCGGCCCGCAGCAGCCCGCCCTCGCCGGTCACCACGTCGATGAGGTCCTGACTGGCGGACACCATCACGAACACCACGTCGACGTCGGCGAGTTCGGTGATGGTGCCGACCGCCTTGGCGCCCTTGGCCACCAGCGGCCCGGTCTTGGCCGCGGTGCGGTTCCACACGGTGAGGTCGGCGCCGCCCGCGAGGAGGCTCTCGGACATGACGGCGCCCATCCGGCCGGTGCCGAGCCAGCCGAGCCGCTCGTTACGGGGTGCACTCATGGTTGTTGTCGCCTTTCTGGAGGGTTGCAGAAGGTTCTGGGGGTTGTCGGGCTTGCTCCGGGGGCGTACCAGGGATTCCGGGTGCCGTCCGGATCTTCGGTGGTGGGCGGGTTCAGGCGCCCATGGCGGCGCCGATGGTGGTGACGATCCGCTCCACCGAGGGAATCGCCAGGTCCTCCAGGGCGTCCGCCGACGGGAGCGGGATGTGCGGGGTGGTGATCCGCACGGGCGCTCCGGTGAGGGCGTCCCAGCACTCCTCGGTCGCCAGCGACACGATCTCCGCTCCCCATCCGCACAGCCGGGGGTTCTCCTCGACGGTGAACAGCCGCCCGGTGCGGGAGGCGTGGCCGAGGATGGTCGGGGTGTCCAGCGGGACGAGGCTGCGGACGTCGATGACCGCACAGTCGAGACCGCGTTCGGCGTGCAGGCGTTCGGCGGCGGCGAGTGCCTTGGGCACCATCGCGGCGAGCGCGACGATGGTGGCGTCCGTGCCCTCGCGCCGGACGACGGCACGGCCCAGTTCCTCGACGATCTCACCGTCGTCGAGGTCGGGGACCTCCTCCTTCATGGAGTACAGGGCCTTGTGGTTGAAGAAGATCACCGGGTCGTCGTCACGGACGGCCGCGGCCATCAGGCCGACGACGTCGCGGGCGGTGGCGGGGGCGACGACCTTCAGACCGGGGATCGCCATCGCCCAGTTCTCGATGGACTGGGAGTGCTGGGCGCCGAAGCGCAGTCCGGCCCCGTTGCCGCACTGGATCACCAGCGGGAAGGAGACCTGCCCGTCGGACATGTAGCGGGACTTGGAGATCTCGTTGGCGACCAGGTCCCAGCAGACCGCGAAGAAGTCGCTGTACATGATCTCGGCGATGGGGCGCAGCCCGGTCATCGCGGCGCCCATGGCGGCGCCCAGGATGGCCTGTTCGCTGATCGGGGTGTCGCGCACCCGCAGCGGACCGAACTCCTCCAGGAGCCCCGCCGTCGTCTTGAACACGCCGCCCGCGGCGGCGACGTCCTCACCGAGGAACACCACCCGCTCGTCGCGGCGCATCTCCTGGGCGATGCCGTGGGCGACGGCCTTGCGATAGGTCAGTACGGTCACGGGACCAGACCCCCTCCGTGCTCGGTGGGCGACGGGGTGCGCCAGGCGTGGCCTCCGTCGCTCCAGACGTTGGTGTACAGCCGGGACAGGTCCGGCCAGGCACCGCCCTTGGCCTCTTCGGTGGCCGCGTCGACCTGCGCCAGGGCCTCGGCGTCGATGGCGTCGAGGACCGTCGGGTCGACACCCCGGTCGGTGAGCCGGTCCCGGTAGGTGACCAGGGGGTCCTTGTCCAGCCAGGCACGGACCTCGCCGGGGTCGCGGTACTTGGCGGGATCGGCCCGGGAGTGGCCGCCGTGCCGGTAGGTGACGGCCTCGATCAGTGCGGGTCCGCCCCCCGCGCGGGCCCGTTCGATCGCGGCGCGCGCGGTGAGGTAGACCTCGTCGGGGTCGTTGCCGTCGATGACGACCGACGGCAGTCCGTACGCGGGTGCCCGGTCGGCCGCCGGGTTGTCGACGGCGGTGACGCTGTCGATGCGGGTGTACTCCATGTACAGGTTGTTCTCGCACACGAAGACGATCGGCAGGTTCCAGATGGCGGCGAAGTTCAGGGCCTCGTGGAACGCACCGATGTTGGTGGCGCCGTCACCGAAGAAGCAGACGGTGACCTGGTCGCTGCCCCGGTACTGGGCCGACCAGGCGGCGCCGTTGGCGATGACGAGTTGGGCGCCGATGATGGCGTACGAGCCGAGGATGCCGCGCTCGGCGTCGATGAGGTGCATCGATCCGCCCTTGCCGTGCATCAGGCCGTTGTCCCGGCCCAGGAGTTCGGCCATCAGCGGGGCGAGCGGCGTGCCGCGGGCCACGAGGTGGTTGTGGCCGCGGTAGGTGATGAAGGAGTAGTCGTCGGTGCGCATCGCGGCGGCGACGCCGGCGGCGACGGCCTCCTGACCGATGCCCAGGTGGGTGGTGCCCTTGACCAGGTTCTGGAGGAACAGATCGTACGCCCGCTTCTCGAACTTCCGGGCGGTGGACATGATCCGGTACAGGGCGAGGGAGGTGTCCTCGGGGACCTCGCCGGTCACGGGTCCCGTGACCGGCGGGTGCGCGGAGTGGGTATCGACGGACATGGTCCGCACCTTTCTCCAGGCGGTCGCCGGGGCCGCACGCGGCGGCCCCGGCGCCGTCGGCTCAGTACTGGTTGGCGATGAACAGTTCCTCGGCGGGGAACCGGGTGAGGATCTCGACGCCGTTCGCGGTGACGACGACCTCCTCCTCGATCCGGGCGGCCGAGACCCCGTCCGTGGCCGGGCAGTAGGTCTCCAGGGCGAAGACCATGCCCTCCTCGATGAGCATCGGGCTCTCCAGCGAGGTGAGGCGGCTGATGATGGGCCGCTCGTGCAGGGCGAGCCCGAGGCCGTGGCCGAAGAGCAGGCCGAACGCGGTCTTCTCGTCCTGGACGCCGATCTCCTCGGCGGTGGGCCACAGCCGGGCGACGTCCGCGGTGGACACACCGGGCTTGATCGCGTCGATGGCGACGTCCATCCACTCGCGCGCCCGGGTGTAGGCGTCGCGCTGGACGGTGGTGGCCCGGCCCACGTTGAACGTGCGGTAGTAGCAGGTCCGGTAGCCGTTGTAGGAGTGCATGATGTCGAAGAACGCCTGGTCGCCCGGGCGGATGATGCGGTCGGAGAAGTTGTGCGGGTGCGGGTTGCAGCGCTCGCCGGAGACCGCGTTGATGGACTCGACGTCGTCGGAACCCATCTCGTACAGCCGCTTGTTGGCGAGGGCGACGATCTCGTTCTCGCGCACACCGGGCTTCAGGGCCTCGGTGATGTCGTGGTAGACGCCGTCGACCATGGCGGCGGCCATCGACAGCAGGGTGATCTCGTCGCGGTTCTTGATCTGCCGGGCGTCCAGCATGGTCTGCTGGCCGTCGCGGACGTCGAGGCCCTGGCGGGTGAGCTCGGTGTGCATCGGCAGGTCGAGCAGGTCGACGCCGATGGGCATTCCGGCGACTCCGGCGGCGGCGAGCCGGTCCTTGATCTCGGCGACCGCGCGGGCCATCAGATCGGCGTCCGGCGGAACCGCCCCCCGCATGGTCGTCCAGGACGACAGGCAGTTCTCCGGCTTCATCCAGGGCGCGTACATCCGGTTGTGGACGGCCGCCGAGCCGAAGTCCCACAGGATCAGTTCACCGGTACGGGTGTAGAGGGCGTACCGGGAGAGCTTCTCGCGGGTCCACTCGCCGATCGAGATGCCGGTGAGGTAGCGGATGTTGTTGTTGTCGAACACCAACACCGCGCCGAGCTCGCTGGCTTCCAGGGCCTGCTGGATGCGGGACAGCCGGTAGGAGCGCAGCCGGTCGAAGTTGATCCGCTCCTCGAAGTCCACGAGCGAGTGCCCGTGGGCGGGTGCGATGGGGAGCGCCGGGGTCGGCGGGAGGGCGGGGGCGGTGCTCATGTGATCTCCAGGGTCGGGGTGACGAGGGGAGCGGGCACGGTGGTCAGGGGGCCGCCACGGGCACCGGTTCACCGTGGTGACAGGCCGCCAGGGACGCGGTGCCGGTGAGGTGCAGCAGTTCGGGCTGCTCGGTGCGGCACAGGTCGTCGGCGCGTGGGCAGCGGGGGTGGAAGGCGCAGCCCGGGGGCGGTGCGAGGGGGCTGGGGAGTTCGGCGTCGGTGGCGAGTTCGCGGCGGCGGGCCGATCGGGCCTGCTGTCGTTCCGGGTCCGCGAGGAGGGTGGACGCCAGGAGGGTCTGGGTGTAGGGGTGCGTCGGGGTCCGGTACACCTGCTCGGCGGGCCCCGACTCGGCGAGGCGCCCCAGGTAGAGCACCCCGATCTCGTCGCTCATGTGCCGCACGACCTCCAGGTCGTGGGCGATGAACAGATAGCTGACGCCCAGGTCGCGCTGGAGCTCCTTGAGCAGGTTGATGACCTGGCTCTGGGTGGAGACGTCCAGGGCGCTGACGGGTTCGTCGCAGACGATCAGCCGCGGTCGGGTGGCCAGGGCCCGGGCGATGGCGACCCGTTGGCGCTGTCCGCCGGAGAGCTCGTGCGGGTAGCGCTGGGCGTGGTAGCCGGAGAGGCCGACCCGGTCGAGGGAGCCGGCGATCTCCCGGTTGCGTTCGACGGCCGTCAGTCGCCGGTGCCGGGTGAGCGCCTGGCCGAGGGTGACGGCGATGGTCTGGCGGGGGTTCAGCGAGGACAGCGGGTCCTGGAACACCACCTGGACGTCCCGGTTGAAGGACGGCGGGGTGCGGCGGCCGAAGGCGGCCGTGTCCTGTCCGTCGAAGACGATCCGCCCCTCGGAGACCGGGGCGAGGCGCAGGATGGCCCGACCGATGCTGCTCTTGCCGGAACCGGACTCCCCCACCAGGCCGAGCGTCCTGCCGGCGCCGATGGTGAAGCTGACGTCCCGCACGGCGGTGAGCAGGGTGGGGCGTCCGGTGAGTCCCCGGCCGAGCTGGTAGCGCACGGTGAGGTGTTCGACGCTGAGCAGCGGCGGGTCCGCGGTCGGCGTGGAGGGGTCGGGTGCGTGCGGGGCGGGGGCGCTCGTTCGGTCGTTCATCGGGCACCTGCCAGGTGGAGTTCGGAGGCCCGCAGACAGCGCACCCCGTCGATGTCGATCGGGACGGGCGTGGTGCGGCAGCTGTCGGTGGCGTAGGAGCAGCGCGGGTTGAAGCGGCAGCCCCGGGGCCAGTCCCAGGCCGGGGGGACCCGGCCGGGGATGGTGGCGAGCGGCTCGTCGCCCGCCCCGTGGTGCGGCACGGCGGCCAGCAGCGCCTCGGTGTAGGGGTGCCGGGGTTGGGCGAACGCGTCGCGCACGGTGCGCTGTTCGGCGATCTGCCCGGCGTACATGACGGCGATGCGGTCGCAGCTGTCGGCGACGACACCGAGGTCGTGGGTGATCAGGAGCAGGGACATGGACAGGCGTTCGCGCAGGGAGACGAGCAGGTCGAGGACCTGGGCCTGGATGGTGACGTCGAGGGCGGTGGTGGGCTCGTCCGCGATGAGCAGTTCCGGGTCGCAGGCGAGGGCCCCGGCGATGACGACGCGTTGGGCCATGCCCCCGGAGAACTGGTGCGGGTAGTCCTTGAGTCGTTCCCGGGGGGCAGGGACCCCGACCAGGTTGAGGAGTTCCGCGGCCCGTTCGACGGCCTGGGCGCGGGTCAGGTCGCTGTGGGCACGGATGGCGTCCGTGAGCTGGCGTCCCACGGTGTGCACCGGGGAGAGTGCGGAGCCGGGGTCCTGGAAGACCATGCCGATCCGTCCGCCGCGCACCCGGCGCAGCTTCTCGCCGCCGAGTCCGGCGAGTTCGGTGTCCTGGAGCCGGATGGAGCCGGCGGCGACCGTGACGCCCCTGGGCAGCAGTCCCAGGATCGCCGAGGCGGTGATGGACTTGCCGCACCCGGATTCACCGACCAGGCCGAAGGTCTCGCCGCGGTTGATGTGGAAGGAGACGTCGGAGACGAGTTGGGCGCCGCCGGGGTCGGTGACGGTGAGCCCGTCGATCCGCAGCAGGGCGTCGGCGGGGGCGGGCTCCGGCTCCCGGGCGACGAGGCGTACGGGCCCCTTGGCGAGCGGACCGGACGTGGCGGCGGTGTCGGGGGCCGGGGCGCCCGGGGCGTCGACCGCGGGGCGTACCGGGTCCGCGGTGAGGTGGGTCACTGCGGCGGGGCCGGTGCCGGTGGGGTCGCCGGGGCCCGTCGCCGTGGGCTCCGCGGCGGCCGTCGTGGGCTTGCGCGGCCGGGCCGCCCCTGCCGACCGGGGCGATCCGGCGTCCCGCAGGCCGTCCCCCAGCAGGTTGAAGACCAGCACGCTCAGGGTGATCGCGGCGCCGGGCAGGATCGCGAGCAGCGGGTGCTCGGCGACGTGCTGGCGGGAGGCGTCCAACATGGCGCCCCAGCTCACGGCGGTGGTGTCGACGCCGACACCGAGGAAGCTGAGCGTGGCTTCGATGAGCAGCGCCGTGCCCAGCGCGATGGACGCCTGCACGATCAGCGGGGGTGACACGTTCGGCAGGATCTGGCGGAACATCACCGAGGCGGGGCGCAGTCCGAGGACGCGGGCGGCGTCCACGTACAGCTTCTCCCGCTCGGCGAGGACGACCGCCCTGGTGATGCGCATGAAGCTGACGGCGAAGATCAGGCCGACGGCGAGCATCGCGTTGGTGAGGCCGTTGCCGAGCACGGCGACCAGGGCGAGGGCGAGGAGCAGGGCCGGGATGGACTGCATGACGTCGGCGATGCGCATGCCGATCCGGTCCCACCAGCCGCCGCGGTAGCCGACGAAGATGCCGAGGCCGACACCGAGGACGAGGCCGATGGCGACGGACTCGCCGGAGGCCAGGAGCGCGGTGCGGGTCCCGTAGATCAGCCGGGAGAGGCTGTCACGGCCGAGGTCGTCGGTACCGAGGAGGTGATCGGCGCTCGGGCCCTGGAGCTTGTCGGCGACGCTCAGTTCGTTCGGGCCGTACGGGGCGATGAGGGGTGCGGCGAGGGCGATGGCGATCTGGAGGCCGAGGAAGGCCAGGCAGATCAGGGTGACGGGCTGACGGAGCAGGCGCTGAAGGGTTCCGGCCCGGGCCTGGTGGGTGCTCATTGGGGCCTCACCTTCGGGTTGATCACGCCGTACAGGACGTCCGCGCCCAGGTTGACGAGCAGGACGATGACCGCGACCAGGACGATGGAGCCCTGGAGCACCGGGTAGTCGGCGCGTACGACGCTGTCGATGAGCAGGGTGCCGAGGCCCGGCACCGCGAAGATGCGTTCGATGACGAAGCTCGCGGCGACCAGGACGGACATCTGGATGGCGATGACCGCGAGGACCGGGACCATGGCGTTCTTGGTGGCGTACCGCAGGATGATGGTGCGGCGGCGGATGCCCCGGGCCAACAGCGTCTGGACGTACGGAGACTCCAGGGACTCGATCATGGCGCTGCGGGTCTGGCGGGCGATGACGGCCGCGGTGTGCGAGCCGAGGGCGAGGGCGGGCAAGATCATGCCCTGGGCCCAGGCCACCGGGTCCTCGGTGAGTGCGGTGTACCCGACGACCGGGAGCCAGCCGAGGTTCACCGCGAACACCAGGACCAGCAGCATGGCGAGCCAGAAGCTGGGGATGGCGAGGCCGAGGGCGACGACGGTGGTCAGCAGCCGGTCGGCGACGGTGCCGGGGCGCAGCGCGCCGAGCACACCGAGGGGGACGCCGACGGCGAGGGCGATGACCATGCCCGCGACGGCCAGCGACAGGGTGATGCCGATGCCCGCGCCGATCGATTCGGAGACCGGGACGCTGGTGTACAGCGAGGCGCCGAGGTCGCCGCCGAGGGCACCGCCGAGCCAGTCCGCGTACTGTTCGAACAGGGGGCGATCCAGGCCGAGTTGCGCGGTCATGGCGGCCTTGTCGGCGGCCGGGGCGCCCTCGCCGAGGATCTGCGCCACCGGGTCGGTGGGCGTCAGGTGGACCAGGGTGAAGACGAAGGCCGACACCAGCAGCAGCGTGGGCAGCGCGGACAGCAGCCGGCGCAGGATGAACTTGCTCACCGGACCGGTCCCAGGTCCGGCACTGGGCCGCCGTGCGCGGAGGCCTCGGCGAAGACCCGCTCGCGGACCCGGCGGGTCGCCGCTCCCGCTTCGGTGGGGTCCAGGTCGGTGAGACGGCCGTCGCGCTTGCGGATCCGACCGCCGACGACGACGGTGTCCACGTCGCGCGGGGTGGTCTGGAGGACCACGTGCGCGGCGGGGTCGCCGAGGGCGACGCCGTACGGCTCGGTGTCGATGAGGACGATGTCGGCGAGCCGTCCGGGGGTGAGGCGGCCCAGGTCGTCGCCGAGGCCGAGCGCGGCGGCGGCGTTGACGGTGGCGTACGCCAGGATGTCGCGGGGCTCGACGAGGGGGACGCCGGGGTGGCGCTCCAACGGCCAGCGGCCCGCCTCGCGTTCGGTGGTGGCGTCGACGTTGCGCATCAGCAGGTAGGTGAGGCGCATCGCGGCGAACAGGTCGATGGAAACCCGGGCGTGGGTGTCGATGCCGAGGCTGGGGCTGGCGCCGGCGCGGTGGGCGCGGTTGAGGATGGTCATGGACCGTCCGCCGCCGAACTCGCCCTCGGGGGTGAAGGAGATGCCGCCGCCGCAGCGCGCGAGGAGTTCCAGCTCGCCGTCGTCGGCGCTGTTGGCGTGCGCGGGGACGATGTCGGAGTCGAGGAGTCCGGCCTCGTGGAGGGCGCGGATCTGGCCGGGCGGGTTCTGGTGGACGCTCATCCGCAGGCCGAGCTCGCGGGCGAGGGCGACCTCCTTGGTGATGCGGTCCATGGACCCGTATTCGATGGAGCCGAGGGCCATGCCGACCCGTAGGAGGCCGTCGCCGCCGCTGTTCACCTCCTCGTGGAGGCGGCGGACGTGGTCGAGGCGCCAGGCGTGGTCCTCGGGCGGGGCGCCGAAGCTGCCCAACATGCCGTAGGCGAACAGGGCCCGCTGACCGGTGGCGCGGTGGGCGCGCAGTCCGGCTTCGGCCCCCTCGGGCGACATGACGTTGTGGCAGAAGTCGAGGACACCGGTGACCCCGGCGTCGAGCATCTGGACGGTGCCCGAGAAGGTGGCGTCGTAGATGTCCTCGGGGCGGAAGTGCTCGCGGAGGTAGAAGACGTGGGACTGGTAGTCGTCGCCGGTCCAGCCGTGGGCGTAGAGGCCCTTGAGGGGGGTCTGCCAGGCGTGCATGTGGGTGTCGATGAGGCCGGGAATGGCGATCATGCCGCGTGCCTGGATGACCTCGGTGTCGGCGCTCGCCCGGTCGTCGAGGTCGGGTCCGACGGCGGTGATGCGGTCACCGGTGACGAGGATGTCGCCGGTGGTGAGGTCACCGAACTCCGGGTCCATGGTGAGGACGGTGGCGCCCTTGATCAGCAGGGTGCGCTCGGTGGTGGTGCGGGTGTCGGTGGTCTCAGGCACGACTGACTCCCTGCGTGACGGGGGCGGCGACGGGCAGCTCGGCGAAGGGCTCGGCGGTGTGCACGATCCGGCCGCCGACGAGGGTGAGGACGGACTCGATGCGGGGGATGACGTCCTCGTCGACGGTGAAGTAGTCGTCGGTGAGGACGGCGAGGTCGGCGAGGAGACCGGGTTCCAGTCGGCCCCGTTCGTCCTCCTCGAAGCTGAACCAGGTACCGGACGCGGTGTAGCCGCGCAGCGCTTCCTCGCGGGTGAGCAGGTGCCGGGCGTCGAGGGTGGCGTTGCCGGTGACGGTGCGGCCGTTGAGGAACCAGGCGAGGGTGGCGAACGGGTTGTAGGAGGCGACGCGCATCGCGTCCGAACCGAGTCCGAGGGGGATGCCGCGTTCCAGGAGGGTGCGCAGCGGGGGCGCCTCGGCGACGGTGTCGGCGCCCCAGGCGGTCAGGGCCTCGTCGCCCTGGAAGCGGAACAGGCCCTGGGCGAGGACGCCGGCGCCGAGGGCGGCGATCCGGTCGACGTCGACGGGGCGCAGGGGCTCGGCGTGCACGAGGGACCAGCGCAGTGCGCTGATGTCGTGTGCGGCGTGCACGTCCTCCCAGGCGCTGAGGACGGCGTCGATGGTCTCGTGGTGGTGGGCGTGGGTGTGGACGGTCCACCGGTTGCGGGCGAGGTCGGTGAACATCTCCCGGAGTTGGCGCCGGACGTCGTCGTCGATGACGACGGGGTGGGCGATCTTGTCGACGGTGCGGTACAGGGCGACCTCGCCGGAGCCGATCACCCGGAGCATGCCGTCGCCGACGTCGAGCGGGGTGAAGCGCAGGTACCCGGCGAGTTCCTCCTGCTCGGTGCCGGCGCGCGAGGCGTGCACGGCGAGTCGGCTGCGCACGGTCAGCAGGCCGCGGCGCCAGGTCTCCCGGATGGCGGGGTAGGCGTCGGGTCCGCTGTTGAAGCCGCCGCCGTCGATGGCACCGGTGATGCCGAGGCGGTTCAGCTCGCGGGACATCTCGGCGGTGGAGGCGATCTGCTCCTCCAGGTCGGGGCTCGGCATGCGCCGGTAGAACCACTCCATCAGCGGGGTGCCGTTGACCTTGCCGGTCAGTGCGCCTTCGGCGTCGGTCTCGAAGGCGGCCGGGTCGAAGCCCTCCTCGCCGAGTTGCCGCACGAGGTCGTGGTCCACGCCCAGGGCCCGCATCGCCGCGGTGTTGAGGACGGCCCAGTCGTAGAGGAACTGGACGTAGACCGGGTTGTCGGGCGCTGCGGCGTCGAGTTCGGCGCGGCTGGGGCCGCGGTTCTCGGGGAACTGGGCGGGGTGCCAACCGCCGATCACGCGGATCCAGCTTCCTTCGGGGCGCTCGCCCACGCGGCGGGTGACGGCGGCGAGGCCGCTGGCCAGGGAGTGCTCGTCCTCCCAGCGGACCTCGTCGCGCCAGGTGCGTCCGGCGCGCACGATGTGGACGTGGGAGTCGATGAGCCCGGGGACGACGCGGCGGCCGGCGAGGTCCACCACGGTGGTGGTGGGTCCCACGAGGTCCTTGATCTCCCGTGTGGTGCCGATCGCCGAGATCCGCTCGCCGGTGACGGCGACGGCTTCCACCTCGGCGCTGTGGTCGTCCGCGGACATGGTGGTCACGCGTCCGTTCAGCAGCACCAGATCGGGGTGCGCCGTGGAAGTCGGTGTGCTGCTCATGGGTTGGTTTCTCCATCCGGGGTGTACGGAGGGTGTGGCGTGGCGCCACGTACGACGGAGTGCGCAAGGGGGGTGGCGTGGGGCTCCGGTGCCTCGGGCGACGACGGCCGTGGGGAGGCGGGACCGGGGTGTGGGGAGCGTGCTCCCGGCGGTGGTGCGGGTGGGGCGGAGCGGGCGCGCGGCGCAGGCCGCGGGGGCTCGGGGGCGGACCGGTGGGCGGTGGGCGCACGCGGTCCTGGCGTACCGTTTCGGCGGACGGCACTCCCGTGGCTACGGGTGCCGTGGTCCCGGCGCGGGGGGCGCAGGTTGCGGGGTGGGCGTCAGCCCACGACCTGGGCATCCTTGTAGCGGAAGACCGCTACGTCGTTCGTGGTGGAGACGATGTTGTCGACCTTCTTGGGGTTGTACGCCCAGAAGCCCGAGTAGTCGAAGTAACCGCAGTCCAGTGCCTCGTCGTTCACGATCCTGGACATCTTCTTCCAGGCCGCTTGCTGTGCCTCGGGCGTCTTCGCGGCGAGTCCTTCCTCGGCCGCGGCGGTGAGTTCGGGGTACTCGACCTTCAGCGGGTTGCCCGGGGCGTCGGGGGCGAACTTGCGGTTGTAGTAGTCGTACGCGCCCGAGCGGGAGCCGTCGGAGAGGATCGCGGCCGGGTACTTGCCGTTCTGGTAGGTGCTCAGGAACTGCGGGAAGTTGGGCAGTTCCAGCTTGACGTCCACACCGATCTTGGACATCTGGCTGCGGAACAGCTCGGCGATGGTGCGCTGGGTGTCGTAGCTGATCAGGGTGAACGACTTCTTGGAGTCGTCGACCTCGGACATCAGCTGCTTCGCCTTGTCCAGGTCGAAGGGGTAGCCCTTCAGCGACGGGTCGTGGCCGGGCTGGCCCTCCGGGAAGCGCTGGAGGTGGGTCTTGCCCTTGCCGCCGAGCGCCGCGTCGATGTAGTCCTGCGGGTTCGAGGCGTGGCAGATGGCCTGGCGGAACTTCTTGTCCTTGAAGACGCCGTCGATGTCGTACATCTGGAGGTGCCAGAGCACGGACGGGAACCAAGTGGACTTGAGCCCCTCCTTGTCCGCGCGGGCGGCGAGCGGCGGTGTCGTCCACACGACGTCGAGTTGACCCGCGCGCAGGGCGTTGTAGAGGCTGTCCGGGTCGTTGATCTGGGTGATCTCGACGCGCGCGGGGCCCACGGACTTCTTGTCGTAGTACTTATCGAAGGCGGTGGCGACGGTGCGCAGCCCCTTCGTGGACGACTTGGGGTCGAAGACCCACGGGCCGGTGCCGGCCGCCTTGGTCTTCCAGGTGCCGTCGGCGAGCGCCTTGGGCGAGACCATGAACATCCCGAGCCTGGCGAGGTTGTTGACGAGGCTGGGGGCCGGTTCCTTGAGGTCGATCCGGACGTGGGTGGCGTCCACGGCGGTGATCTTCTTGATGGCGACGAGCTGACTGCGGTACTGGCTCGGGGAGCTCTGGATGCGCTCCAGGTTCTTGACGACGGCTTCGGCGTCGAAGGGCGTGCCGTCGTGGAAGACGACCCCGGAGCGGAGGGTGAAGTCGACGCGGAGCTGCGACTCCTTCCACTCGGTGGCCAACTGGGGCTTCAGGGTGTAGCCGTCGGCGGCCACGCTGATCAGCGGTTCGTAGACGAGGGAGCTGAACGTGCTGTTCTGCTTGTTGACCGTGTCCCAGTCGTCGAACTGCTGGTTGGTGCCGATGCGCAGGGTGCCGCTCGGTCCGTCGCCCGACTTCTTCGGGGTGCCGGTGCCGGTGGTGGAACCGGTTCCGCCCGAGCAGGCGGTGAGGGTGACGGCGAGGGCGGTGGTCAGCACGGCGCCGCCGAGCCGAGCGCCCCTGGTTCTTGCTCTGGAGCGGGGAGCCCGCCCCCCGGGGGTGGACTGTCCGTTGTCGTTCACAGCGAGAACCTCCACACAGGTCTGTGTGCCCGTTCACAGCAGGGCTTGTGCGCTATAGTGCACGCCTCGTGCAGTCAGCTTGTCAAGAGTTAAACCAAAGCTGGATGAGATCGGGCCCTCTGCCAGGTTTTCTCCCGGAGAACAGGTGACAACCGTGCAGCATGTCGAGCATGCTGTACATCGTGCACACGCCTTAGGGCCGACAGGTACACGACGATTCGGGCGCGGCCGACCGATCGCCCCCCACGAAAGCAGGAGCCGCCATGAAGCCAGCGGGGGGAAGTCCAGGACTCGGGGCGCGACTGAGGAAGGTCCGCTCGGAACGCGGTCTGTCCCTGCGCGAGCTGGGCAGGCTGGCGGGGTGTTCGGCCAGCCTCATCTCCCAGGTCGAGCGGGGGCAGACGGCCCCCTCGGCGGGCGTGATCTACGGGATCGCGAACGCGCTCGACATCTCCCTCGACTACCTGTTCGGTGTCGGGGAGGACAGTGCGGCCTCCACCGCCGCCCGCCGCCCCGAAGAGCAGCGGAGCATGACACCGGAACACGCGGTGCCGTGGTTCGCCGCGGCGGGCCAGCGGACGGCTCCGACCCTCGACACCGCCGAGGGGGCCGGCGGTCGGGTTCCCGCGCCGGCCGGCGCCGGCGGCCACGGCGACGAGGCGCTCTCGGTCCTGCCCGACGAACCCGTGGTGCAGCGTCGGGGCCGCCGCCGCACCATCGACCTGGCGAGCGGGGTCCGCTGGGAGCGGCTCACCCCGCAGCAGGACGCCCGGGTGGACTTCCTGGAGGTCGTCTACCAGCCCTTCGGTCGCTCCACCGACACCCACGCCTCCATCCGGCACGACGGGCGCGAGTACCAACTGGTCCTGCACGGCACCCTGCACGCCGACATCGGCTTCGAGACGTACGTGCTGGAGGCGGGCGACTCGCTCGCCTTCGATTCGGCGACCCCGCACCAGTACCGCAACATGACCGACGAAGAGGTCCGGGTCATCTCGGTCGTCATCCACCACACCGCCTGAACCGCCGGCGGTCCCGCCCGTCCCGGGCCGGACCGTGACGGCGACGGCGACGGCGACGGCCCACGAGC
>NZ_JBHWIQ010000054.1:0-20105 GCF_042732055.1 Streptomyces sp. NPDC059816 | reverse complement strand
GTCGTGGGCTTGGTGGAGGAGTTGGTGGGGGAGGGGGTGCGGGCGCGGTTGGTCGAGGTGGATTACGCGTCGCATTCTTCGCACGTGGAGGAGATCCGCGGGCGGTTGCTCGCCGATCTGGAGGGCATCGCCCCGCGGTCGGGCTCGGTGCCGTTCTTCTCGACGGTGACGGGGGGTTGGCTGGATACGAAGGGTTTGGACGCGGAGTACTGGTATCGGAATCTGCGGGAGACCGTCGAGTTCGAGAAGGCGACGGAAGTGCTGTTGGCCGAGGGGTTCCGGTTCTTCGTCGAGGCCAGCCCGCACCCCGTGCTCACCTTCGGTGTCCAGCAGACCGCCGACCAGGCCGACACCGCCCGCTCCGCGCACGGCCCCGCCGTGGTCGTCGGCACGCTGCGGCGCGACGAGAGCGGCCTCGACCGCTTCCTGACGTCCCTGGCAGAGGCCCACGCGGGCGGTCTGTCGCCCGATTGGGGCCGGGTGTTCGCCGGACACCGTCCGGACAGCGTCTCCCTGCCCACCTACCCCTTCCAGCGCCGCTCGTACTGGCTGGAGGACACCGGCCCGGCGGCCGGCGGCCCTTCCGGGACGTCCTCGGCGGGCGACGACTTCTGGGACGCCTTGGGCGGGGGCGACCTGGGCCGGTTCACCGCGACCCTCGGAGTGGCGCCCGATGACCCGCTGAACGTGGTGCTCCCCGCGCTCGCCACCTGGCGCACCGAACGCAGCGAGCGTTCGGTGGTCGACTCCTGGCGCTACCGCGTGACCTGGCGGGCCCTGCCCGAAGGACTCCCGGCCGCACTGCAGGGCAGTTGGCTCGTCCTGTCGTCGGACGGTCAGTCCGAGGACGAGGTGCGCCGTTCGGAGGCGACCGTCGACGTCATGGAGCAGGCCGGGGCCTCGGTGGTCCACGTACGGCTCACCGAAGCGGAGGCCGACCGCGTCGTGCTGGCCGACCGGGTCCGCATCTGCCTCGACGCGCTGCCCGGCCCGGTGACGGGAGTGCTGTCGCTGCTGGGCCTCGACGAGCGCCCGCACTCCGCGCACCCGTCCGTTCCGCTGGGCACCGCGCTCAACCTGGCCCTGGTGCAGTCCCTCGGCGACGTCGGGATCGAGGCACCCCTGTGGTGGGCGACCCGGGGGGCGGTGTCGGTCGGCGGCACGGACACCGGGAGCGCGGTCAGCGCCGCGCAGAGTCTGCTCTGGGGGCTGGGCCGGGTGGCCGCGCTGGAGTTCCCGCAGCGCTGGGGCGGTCTGATCGACCTCCCGGAGGTCCTGGACGCGGACACCGCCCCCCGGCTGTGCCGGGTGCTGGCCGGCGAGGCCGGAGACGAGGACCAGGTGGCCGTACGGGCCACCGGCTGCCACGGCCGGCGGCTGGTCCGGTCCGCCCTGGGCGACACCGCGCCGCGGCGGAGCTGGCGGCCCGGGGGCACCGTGCTGATCACGGGCGGTACCGGCGGGATCGGCGCGCAGATCACGCGCTGGCTGGCCCGGCGGGGAGCCGAGCACCTGGTGCTGGTCAGCCGGCGCGGCGGGGACGCTCCGGGCGCGCAGGAGCTCTCCGCGGAACTGGCCGCCCTCGGCACCCGGATCACCCTGGCCCCGTGCGACGTCGCCGACCTGGAATCCCTGCGCGCGCTGAAGGACGGTCTCGAACAGGACGGCCATCGGATCAGCAGCGTCTTCCACGCCGCAGGGGCCGGGCTGTTGGTGCCCCTGCCCGCCACCGACGTGAACGAGTTCGCCGACACCCTTCACGCCAAGGCCGGCGGGGCCAGGAACCTGGACCTGCTCTTCGACCGGGACACGCTCGACGCGTTCGTGCTGTTCTCCTCCATCTCCGGGGTGTGGGGCAGCGCCGTCCACGGCGCCTACGCCGCAGCCAACGCCTATCTCGACGGCCTCGCCGAGGACCGCAGGGGCCGTGGCCTCGCCGCGACCTCCGTGGTGTGGGGGATCTGGAACCCCGAGGGCGGGGCCGGGATGGCGGCCGAACTGGTCGAGGAGAACCTGCGCGGCCACGGCGTGCTCTTCATGCCGCCCGCGGTCGCGATCACCGGGCTCCAGCAGGTCCTGGACCACGACGAGACGGTGGTCGTGGTCGCCGACATCGACTGGGACCGCTTCGCGACGGTGTTCACCGCGGCGCGCCCGAGCCCGTTGATCGGTGAACTCCCCGAGGTGCGCACCGCGCTGGCCGCCGAACCGGCGACCACCGGGACCGGGGCCGAGGAGACGAACTCGGCGCTGCGCGACCGGCTGGAGCCGCTCCCCGCGGCCGAGCGGACCCGGGTGCTGGTCGATCTGGTCCGGACCCACGCGGCAGCCGTCCTCGGTCACGACTCGCCGGACGCGGTCGCCCCCGGCCGTGCCTTCCGCGACCTGGGCTTCGACTCACTGACCGCCGTGGACATGCGCAACCGGCTCAACACCGCCACCGGCCTGCGGCTCCCGGTCACCGTCGTCTTCGACTACGTGTCGGCGAACGCGCTCGCCCGGCACCTGGAGACCGGACTGGTGGGCGCCGCAGAGGAGCCCGCCACCGTCCGGCAGCCCCCGTCGGCCGCACCCGCCGCGGACGACGACCCCGTCGTGATCGTCTCCATGAGCTGCCGCTACCCCGGCGGCGTACGCACCCCCGAGGACCTGTGGCGCCTGGTCGCCGAGGGGCGCGACGCCGTCTCCGGACTGCCGTCCGACCGGGGCTGGGACCTCGACACGTTGTACGACGCGGACCCCGACCGGCCCGGCCGGAGCTACGCCGCCGCAGGCGGATTCGTCCGGGACGCGGACCGGTTCGACCCCGGATTCTTCGGGATCTCACCGCGTGAGGCCCTGGCCATGGACCCGCAGCAGAGACTGCTGCTCGAAACCTCCTGGGAGGCGTTCGAGCGCGCCGGTATCGACCCGGCGTCCCTCCACGGCACCCCGACGGGGGTCTTCGCCGGCGCCTCCTACCAGGGCTACGGCGGCACCCTGCGCGACGTCCCCGAGGAACTGGAGGGCCTGTTCATCGCGGGCATCTCCACCAGTGTCCTGTCCGGGAGGATCGCCTACCAACTCGGCCTCCAGGGGCCCGCCGTGACCGTGGACACGGCCTGCTCCTCGTCGCTGGTGGCGGTCCACCTCGCCGCGCAGTCGCTGCGCTCGGGCGAATGCGCGCTGGCACTGGCGGGCGGCGCCACGGTGATGGGCACCCCGCTGTCGTTCACCGGCTTCAGCCGGCAGCGGGGGCTCGCCGAAGACGGGCGCTGCAAGTCCTTCGCCGCCTCGGCGGACGGCTTCGGCATGGCCGAGGGCGTGGGCCTGCTGGTCCTGGAACGCCTCTCGGACGCCCGCCGCAACGGCCACCCGGTGCTCGCGGTGCTCCGCGGCTCGGCGATCAACCAGGACGGCGCGAGCAACGGGCTGACCGCGCCCAGCGGCTTGGCCCAGCAGCGGGTGATCCGCGACGCGCTGGCGAACGCCCGACTGACGACCGCCGACGTGGACGCCGTCGAGGCGCACGGCACCGGTACCCGGCTGGGCGACCCGATCGAGGCCGACGCGCTGCTGGCCACCTACGGACAGGACCGGCCGGCCGACCGGCCGGTACGGCTCGGGTCGCTGAAGTCGAACATCGGGCACACCCAGGCCGCCGCCGGGGTCGGAGGCATCATCAAGATGGTGCTGGCCATGGGGCACGGCGAGCTGCCGCAGACCCTGCACATCGACCGGCCGTCCCCGAACGTGGACTGGACGGCGGGCGCCGTCGCGCTGCTGACCGAGGCCGTGCCCTGGCCGGAGACCGGCCGGCCACGCCGTGCCGGAGTGTCCTCGTTCGGCCTGAGCGGCACCAACGCCCATGTCGTCATCGAGCAGCCGCCCGCCGAGCCGGCCGGGTCCCCACCCGCCGTCATGTCCGACGCGCCCGCCGTACCCGTACGCACCGCCGGGTCCGGTGCGACGGACGCGGGCGCTCCGCGGGCCGCAGTCCCGTGGGTCCTGTCCGGGCGGACCGCCGAGGCGGTGATAGCCCAGGCGGAGCGACTGCACACGCACCTGACGGAGCGTCCGGAGCTGTCGTCCGTCGATGTCGGCTACTCCCTGGCCACCACCAGGACCGCCTTCGAGTACCGTGCGGCCGTCGTCGGTGACGACCGTACGGCCCTGCTGGGCGGCCTGGCCGCGCTGGCCGCGGGAGATCGCGCACAGGGCCTGGTCGAAGGCACCGTCGCCCGATCGTCCAGGACCGTCTTCGTCTTCCCCGGCCAGGGCTCCCAGTGGGCCGGCATGGCCCGGGAACTACTCGACCACGCCCCGGCCTTCGCCGAGCGGATCGCGGCCTGTGAACGCGCCCTCGCCCCGCACCTGGACTGGTCGCCGCTCGCGGTCCTGCGGGAAGAGCCCGACGCGCCCCCGCTGGACCGGGTGGACGTGGTGCAGCCGGTGCTGTTCGCCATGATGGTGTCGCTGGCCGAGCTGTGGCGGGCGCACGGGATCGTCCCCGACGCCGTGATCGGCCACTCCCAGGGGGAGATCGCTGCTGCCTGCGTGGCCGGCGCGCTGTCGCTGGACGACGCGGCCCGGATGGTCGCCCTGCGCAGCCGGGCTCTGCTGCCCCTGACCGGACGCGGCGGCATGCTGTTCGTGCCGGAGCCCGTCGAAGCCGTACGCCGAGCACTGTCCGCCCACGGCGGGGCACTCGACGTCGCCGCGGTCAACGGGCCGACGTCGGTGACGGTCTCCGGCGACCCGGCGGCCCTGGAACGACTGCGCGAGCAGTACGCCGAGGCGGGTGTTCTGACCTGGCCGGTCCCCGGCGTGGACTTCGCCGGACACTCGCCCCAGGTGGAGGAGCTCCGGGAGGAACTCCTCACCCTCCTCGCAGGCACCGCGCCGCGGACGTCCGAGATTCCGTTCTACTCCACCGTCAGTGGCGGCCCCCTGGACACCCTGGGCCTGGACGCTGCGTACTGGTACGAGAACCTGCGTCGGCCCGTGGAGTTCGGGCAGGCGGTCGACGCGCTCATCGCCGACGGACACCACACCTTCGTCGAGTGCAGCACCCACCCCGCGTTGACCGTCTGGCTCCAGCAGGCCGTCGAAGCGGCCGGGGCCGGCGACGGAACCGTCGTCGGCACCTTGCGCCGCGCCGAGGGCGGCCCCGGCCGCTTCCTCGCCGCGCTCACCGAAGTGCACGTACGCGGACTGGCGGTGGACTGGGGCACGGTGTTCGCCGGAACCGGCGCGCGCCGGCGCCCCCTCCCCACCTACGCCTTCCAGCAGCAGCGCTACTGGCTGGACACCACCGTCCCCGACCGGCCCACCACTGCCGTGACCGGCACCGGCCCGGCCGACTCCGGCTTCTGGGAGGCGGTCGACCAGGGGGACCTGGACGCCCTCGCCACCACCCTGCGGGTCGAGGACGGGGAACTGAAGGCCTCGCTCGCCTCCCTGGTGCCCACACTCGCCGGGTGGGCGCGCGGCCGGGCCGACGACCGGACCGCCGACAGCTGGCGCTACCGGGTCACCTGGAAGCCCCTGCCCGCACCCGAGCGGCCCCGGCTCACGGGGAGCTGGCTCGTCGTCGCCCCGGCCGGCGCCGCCGACGACCCGGCCGTCACGTTCGCCGTGGAATCCCTGCGCGGACACGGCGCCGCCCCCGTCCTGGTGGAGGCGGGCCCCGACGCGACCGACCGCACACGGTTCGCCGCACTGCTCCGCGACGCCCACGACCACACCGACGGGCCGCCCGCCGGGCACCTGTCGCTGCTCGCCCTGGCCGAAGAACCCCACGGCGAGGGATCGGCGCTTCCCCGCGGCCTCACCCTGACGGTCGCACTGCTCCAGGCCCTGGGCGACCTCGGCATCGACGCCCCGCTCTGGTGCGCCACCCGGGGCGCGGTGTCGGTCGGCCGCTCCGACCGGATCGACAGCACGTTCCAAGCCCTGGTCTGGGGGATCGGCGGCGTCGCCGGCGTCGAGTACCCGCAGCGGTGGGCCGGCCTGGTCGACCTGCCACGACGGCTCGACGACCGGGCCGCGACCCGGCTCGCCGAAGCGTTGACGGGCCCCGGCGGCGAGGACCAGTTGGCGGTGCGCGCCACCGGCCTCTACGGCCGCAGGGTCGTCCGCGCCGGACTCGGCGACACCGCCCCCGCACGCGACTGGACGCCCGAGGGCACGGTCCTGATCACCGGCGGCACCGGCGGCCTCGGCGCCCAGATCGCCCGATGGCTCGCCCGCACCGGCACCGCGCACCTGCTGCTCACCAGTCGACGCGGCGCACAGGCCCCGGGGGCCGGTGCCCTGCTGGCCGAACTGCGCGGCCTCGGCGCCGCCGTCACCGCGGTGGCCTGCGACGTCGCGGACCGCGACGCACTGGCGGAACTGCTCGCCGGCATTCCTGCCGAGCGCCCGCTGCGCGCCGTGCTGCACACTGCGGGCGTCCTCGACGACGGGGTGATCGACTCGATCACCCCCGAACGGGCGGCCGGGGTCCTGCGCCCCAAACTCGACGGCACACGCAACCTCGACGCGCTCACCCGAGGACTCGACCTCACCGCCTTCGTGCTGTTCTCCTCGCTCGCCGGCACGCTCGGCGGCACCGGCCAGGGCAGCTACGCCGCAGCCAACGCCTACCTCGACGCCCTGGCCCGGCAGCGCCGCGACCTCGGACTGCCCGGCACCTCGGTGGCCTGGGGCCTGTGGGGCGGCGACAGCCTCGCCTCCGGAGCGGTCGCCGAACGGCTGATCCGCGACGGCCTGCCCGCCATGGACCCCGCCACGGCCACGGTCGCGCTGGGCCGGGCCCTCGACCACGACGACACGGCCGTCCTCGTCGCCGACTTCGCCTGGGACCGCTTCACGCGGGCGTTCACCGCGCTTCGGCCCAGCCCCGCCCTCGGGGACCTGCCCGAGGTACGGGAGGTGCTCGCCGCCCCGGGCGGGCCCCGGAGCACCGCTGACGGCGCCGAGCCGCCGGCCCTGCGGCTGGCCGCACTGCCCCTGGCGGAACGGGACCGGGCCTTGATGGACCTGGTGCGCCGCGAGGTCGCCGCCGTGCTCGGCCACCCCGGGCCCGAGGCGGTGGGACCCGACCAGGCGTTCAAGGACATCGGCTTCGACTCGCTGACCGCCGTCGAACTGCGCAACCGGCTCGCCGCGGCCACCGGCCTGCGCCTGTCGGTGACCCTGGCCTTCGACTACCCCACGGCCACGGCCCTGACCGGACACCTGAGTACCGAACTACCGGGGGCGCTCGCCACCGAGACGCCCGACGCTCCCCCGCAGACGCCTACGGCCGTCGCGGTGCCCGAGGACGAGGCGATCGCCGTGGTCGCCATGAGCTGCCGCTACCCCGGCGGGGTCGGCACCCCGGAGGAGCTGTGGGAGCTCGTCGTGGGCGGGCAGGACGCGATCACCGGCTTCCCCACCGGGCGGGGCTGGGACCTGGACGGCCTCTACGACCCGGATCCGGACCGGGTCGGCAGCACCTACGCGCGCGAAGGCGGCTTCCTCCACGACGCCGACCGTTTCGACCCGGCCTTCTTCGGGATCTCCCCACGTGAGGCGCTGACCATCGACCCCCAGCAGCGGCTGCTGCTGGAACTCTCGTGGGAGGCGTTCGAGCGGGCCGGTATCGACCCGCTGTCCCTCAAGGGCAGCCCGAGCGGCGTCTTCGTCGGATGCAGCCACCACGACTACGGGTCGCGCGTCACCGAACCCTCCGAGGAGTTCGAGGGCTACCTCGGCGTCGGCAGCGCGGGCAGCGTGGCGTCCGGGCGGATCTCCTACAGCCTCGGCCTCGAAGGGCCCGCGGTGACCGTCGACACGGCGTGCTCCTCGTCGCTGGTCGCGGTCCATCTCGCGGCCCGATCGCTGCGGTCCGGCGAATGTTCGCTGGCGCTCGCCGGCGGGGTGACCGTGATGTCGACACCGGGCGCGTTCGTGGAGTTCAGCCGGCAACGGGTGCTCGCCGAGGACGGCCGCTGCAAACCGTTCGCCGCCGCCGCCGACGGCACCTCCTGGGCCGAGGGCGCCGGACTGCTCGTCCTGGAACGCCTCTCGGACGCGCGGCGCAACGGCCACCCGGTGCTCGCCCTCGTCCGCGGTTCCGCGATCAACCAGGACGGCGCCAGCAACGGCCTGACCGCCCCCAACGGCCCCTCCCAGCAGCGGGTCATCCGGGCGGCCCTCGCCGACGCGGGACTGACGGCGTCCGAGGTCGACGCGGTGGAGGCGCACGGCACCGGTACCCGGCTGGGCGATCCGATCGAGGCCCAGGCCCTCCTGGCCACGTACGGCCGCGCACGCGACGCGCGGCAGCCGCTGTGGCTGGGGTCGCTGAAGTCGAACATCGGACACAGTCAGGCCGCTGCCGGAGTCGCCGGCATCATCAAGATGGTGCAGGCCATGCGGCACGGGGCGCTGCCACGCACCCTGCACGTCGACACGCCGACACCCCACGTGGACTGGTCGGCCGGCGCGGTCCGGCTGCTCACCGACGACACCCCGTGGCCGGAGACCGGGCGTCCGCGGAGGGCCGCCGTGTCGTCGTTCGGCGTCAGCGGCACCAACGCCCACACCATCCTCGAACAGCCCACCGAACCGGCCCCGGCCGCAGCCCCCGCCAGCCCCGACGCGCCCGGCCCGGGCCGGCCCGCCGACCCCGCGCCGACCCCGGCGACCACCTCCGCTGCGTCCACACTGCCCTGGCTGCTCTCCGCCCGCAGCGCGGACGCGCTGCGGGAGCAGGCCTCCCGGCTGCTGCGGCACGTGGAGCACGACCCGTCCCTCGCCGTCGCGGACCTGGGCCGCTCCCTGGCGCTGAACCGCAGCGCCTTCGAGTACCGGGCCGCCCTCACCGGCACGGACCGGCAGACCCTGCTCCTGGGGCTCACCGCCCTCGCCGCCGGCGAGCCGTCGGCGGACCTGGTGAGCGGTGTCGCCGGCCCTGCCGCGAAGACCGCCTTCCTCTTCCCCGGCCAAGGCAGCCAGCGCACCGGCATGGGCACCGAACTGTACGCGCGGTTCCCGGTCTTCGCCGACGCCTTCGACGCGGTCTGCGCGGAGATCGACCCGCTGCTCGACCGCCCGTTGCGGGAAGTGATCGAGGCGGTCCCCGGTGACCGGGACCACGGCCTGCTGGACCGCACCGAGTACACCCAGCCCGCCCTGTTCGCCGTCGGCGTCGCCCTGTTCCGGCTCGTCGAGCACTGGGGCCTACGTCCCGACCGGCTGCTCGGCCACTCCGTGGGAGAGCTGGCCGCCGCCCACGTCGCCGGCGTGTTCGCCCTACCCGACGCCGCAGCGCTGGTGGTCGCGCGGGGACGACTGATGCAGGCCCTCCCGGCGGGCGGCGCGATGGTCGCCCTCGCCGCCGCCGAGGAGGAGGTACTGCCGCTGCTCGCGGGCCGCGAGAGCGACGTGGGCCTCGCCGCGGTCAACGGCCCGGCCTCGACCGTGATCTCCGGCGACGCGGCGGCGGTGGACGAGATCGCCGCCGTGCTCGCCGCCCGTGGGCGCAAGACCCATCGGCTGCGCGTCTCCCACGCCTTCCACTCGCCCCTCATGGAGCCCATGCTCGCCGAGTTCCGCGAGGTCGCGGCGCGGATCGTCCCGGGGGAGGCCACCCTCCCCGTCATCTCCGACCTGACCGGCGAGCCGGCCACCTCCGAACAACTCGGCTCACCCGACCACTGGGTGGAGCACGTGCGCGGCACCGTCCGCTTCCAGGACGGCGTACGCCACCTGGAACGCGACGGCGTCACCGCGTTCCTGGAACTCGGACCCGACGGCGCGCTCACCGCCATGGGCCAGGACTGCCTGACCGGCGCCACCGCCACCGGCAGCCCCCTGCTGCTGCCCCTGCTGCGCAAGGACCGGCCCGAAGCACCCGCGGCGACGACCGCCCTGGCCCGGCTGCACGTCGCGGGCGTCCCCGTGGACTGGAACGCCGTCCACTGCGGTGGCCCGTCCCGCTCCGCCGTCGACCTGCCGACCTACGCCTTCCAACGCGACAGCTACTGGCTGGAGGCCGGCAGGTCGACGGCGGATCTGCCCGCGGCCGGACTCCAGACGGTCGACCACCCGCTGCTCGGCGCCGGAACGGAACTCGCGGACTCCGACGGCTTCCTCTTCACCGGCAGGTTCTCGGTCCGCAGCCACCCCTGGCTGGCCGACCACGGCGTCTACGAGGGCGTGCTGTTCCCCGCCACCGCGTTCCTGGAACTCGCGGTCCGCGCGGGCGACCAGGTCGGCTGCGACGAGGTCGAGGAGCTGACCCTGGAAGCTCCGCTGGTGCTCCCGCCGGGCGGAGCCGTCGCACTCCAGCTCACCGTCGCAAGCCCCGACGCCTCCGGCGCCCGCCCCCTGAGCGTCCACGCCCGGGCCGCCGACGACGGCCCCGACGCCCCATGGACCCGGCACGCGAGCGGCCTGCTCACCTCCGCCAAGAAGGACGACCCGGCGGACCCGTTCGACCCGGCGGACCCCGCGGTGTGGCCGCCGCCCGGAGCCGTCCCCCTCGACACGGAGGGCCTGTACGACCGCTTCGCGGCGGGCGGATTCGCCTACGGCCCCGCGTTCCAGGGCCTGCGCGCGGCCTGGCGGCTCGACGACGAGGTGTACGCCGTCGCGAGCCTGCCGGACGAGCAGCAGCGTGACGCCGCCGCGTTCGGCCTGCATCCGGCCCTGCTGGACGCCGCCTTGCACGCGCTGGTGTTCGACGTACTGGAAGGACCCGCGCAGGGTTGGCTGCCGTTCTCCTGGAACGGGGTGCGCCTGCACGCCTCCGGCGCCACCGAGCTCAGGCTGCGACTGACCCCCACCGGCCGCGACGCCGTCGCCGTACAGGCGACCGACGCCACCGGGCGGCCCGTGGTCTCGGCCCGCTCCCTCGTCCTGCGGCCCGTTTCGCCCGACCGCTTCCGGGCCACGCGCGCCGGCCACCACGAGGAACTGTTCCGCCCCGAGTGGCAGGCCCTGCCCGAGCGTGCCGGGACGGCGGCGGGCACCGTCTCCCGCCCGGAGTCCTGGACCGTGCTCGGCACCGGCACCCCCCTGCCCCCCGGCGCCGCTCCGCTCCCCGGCCGTACGGTCGTCGACTTCGCCGCACTGTCCGCCCTGCTCGACACGGGCGCCCCGCCACCCCAGTTGGTCCTGGCCGCCTGCGCGCCCACCCCCGCCCCGCACCAGCCGACCGGCGCCCTCCGCGTCGCGGTCCACGACGGCCTCGGCAAGGTCCTCGCCCTGCTGCGCGGCTGGCTGGCCGACGAGCGCCTGACCGGCTCCAAGCTGGTCCTGGTCACCGCGGGCGCGGTCCCGGTGACCGGTGACGACGTCCCGGACCCGGCCCTGGCCGCGGTCTGGGGCATGGTCCGCTCGGCGCAGACCGAGAACCCCGACCGCTTCGTCCTCCTGGATCTGGACGGCCACGAGGTCCCGCCCGCCGTACTCGCCGAAGCCCTCGCGTCCGGGGAACCCCAGCTCGCGATCCGGGCCGGGGCCGTCCACATCGCCCGGCTGGCCCGCGTACCCCTGGCCGCCGCCGGCCGCACCCCCGGCTGGGACGGCGACGGAACCGTCCTGATCACCGGCGGGACCGGCGCCATCGGCGCCCACATCGCCCGCCACCTGGCCGCCGAGCACGGCGTCCGGCACCTGCTGCTGACCAGCCGCAGCGGCCCCGCCGGCGACGGTGCGGCGGAACTCCGCGCCGAACTCGCCGCCCTGGGCGCGCACGCCGAGATCATCGCCTGCGACGCCGCCGACCGCGACGCCCTCGCGGCCCTGCTGGCCGCCGTGCCCCCCGCACACCCCTTGACCGGGGTGGTCCACGCGGCGGGAGTCCTGGCCGACGGCGTCGTCGCCACCATGACGCCCGAGCAGCTGCGCTCCGTCCTGCGCCCCAAGGTGGACGCCGCGGTCAACCTGCACGAACTCACCGCCGACCTGGACCTGTCCGAGTTCGTGCTGTTCTCGTCCATCGCCGGAGTCTTCGGCGGCATGGGCCAGGGCAACTACGCCGCAGCCAACGCCTTCCTGGACGCACTGGCCCACCGGCGCCGCGCCGACGGGCTGCCCGGCCGCTCCCTCGCCTGGGGCCTGTGGGCCAACAGCACCGGGATGACCGGCGGGCTCACGGAGGCAGACCTGCGACGGATCGCCCGGGGCGGGATCGTCGCCTTCGACCCGGCCCAGGGGCTGGCGCTGTTCGACACGGCCGGCACCCTCGACGAGCCGGTCGTCCTCCCGCTGCGGCTCGACACCGCGGCCGTCCGCGCCCAGGCCGCCACCGGCGGCGTCCCCGCCCTGCTGCGCGGCCTGGTGCGCCCCGCCGCCCGGCGCGGCGTCGCGGGCCCCGCCGCCGGCACCGGCCCCGACGGGCCCGAAGCCCTGAAGCAGCGCCTCGGCTCCCTCAACGAAACCCAGCGCGGTCGGGTCCTCCTCGACCTGGTCCGCTCCCACGCCGCCCTGGTCCTCGGCCACAGCGGCCCGGCCGCGGTCGAGCCCGGCCGCGGCCTGTTGGAGGTCGGCTTCGACTCGCTGACCGCGGTCGAGCTGCGCAACCGGCTGCGCGCCGCCACCGGTCACCCCCTGCCCGCCACCCTGCTCTTCGACCACCCCACCCCGGCCGCGATCGCCGGACACCTCACCGCCGAACTGGTCCCCGACACCGGGCCCGGCCCGATCCCCGGCCTCGCCGAACTGGACCGCCTGGAAGGCGCTCTCCACGGCGGTGTCGGCGACCCGACGGCCCGCGAACGGCTCGCCGACCGGCTCCGGGAACTCCTGGGCCACCTCGACCCGGCGGCCACCGCGGCCGACGCCGACACGGCAGCCGACTCCCTGGAGGACCGCGTGGACGGCGCCAGCGACGACGAACTCTTCGACCTCATCGACAACGAGCTCGGCCTGTCATGACACCGACCCGACACACGAACCCGGACGGCGGCTCCCGATGGTGAACGACGACAAGCTGAGGGACTACCTCAAGCGGATGACGGCGGACCTGCACCGCACCCGCCGGCGCCTGAGCGAAGCCGAGGAAGCGGGCCGTGAACCCCTCGCGGTCGTCGCGATGAGCTGCCGCTACCCCGGCGGCGTACGGTCCCCCGAGGACCTGTGGCGCCTGGTCACCGACGGCACCGACGCCATCACCGGCTTTCCCCGCGACCGGGGCTGGGACCTCGACCACCTGCACGACCCGGAGCAGCTGCGCGAGGGCACCAGCCACACCGCGCTGGGCGGCTTCCTCGACGACGTCGGGCACTTCGACGCCGGATTCTTCGGGATCTCCCCGCGCGAAGCGCTCGCGATGGACCCGCAGCAGCGGCTCTTCCTCGAAACCACCTGGGAGGCCTTCGAACGGGCCGGCATCGACCCCGCGACCCTGCGGGGCAGCAGCACCGGGGTCTTCGCCGGAGTGATGTACCAGGACTACGCGGTACGGCTGCGCCAGATACCCGACGACGTGGCCGGCTACGTCGGTAGCGGCAGCTCCGACAGCGTCGCCTCGGGCCGCGTCGCCTACACCTTCGGTCTGGAGGGCCCGGCGGTCAGCATCGACACCGCCTGCTCCTCCTCGCTGGTCGCCATCCACCTCGCCGCCCAGGCCCTGCGGTCCGGCGACTGCACCCTGGCCCTGGCCGGAGGCGCGATGGTCATGTCGACACCCGTCCCGTTCGTGGAGATGAGCCGCCAGGGGGGCCTGGCCCGGGACGGCCGCTGCAAGTCCTTCGCCGCCGCCGCCGACGGCACCGGCTGGGGCGAGGGCGTCGGCATGCTCCTGCTGGAGCGCCTCTCCGACGCCCGACGCAACGGCCACCCGGTTCTGGCGCTGATCCGCGGCACCGCCGTCAACCAGGACGGCGCCAGCAGCAGGCTCACCGCCCCCAACGGCCCCGCCCAGCAGCGCGTCATCCGCCACGCCCTCGCCAACGCCGGACTCGCCCCCGCCGACGTGGACGTGGTCGAGGCGCACGGCACCGGCACCCCGCTGGGCGACCCGATCGAGGCCCAGGCGCTGCTGGCCACCTACGGGCAGGACCGGCCGGCCGACCGGCCGCTGCTGCTCGGCTCGCTGAAGTCCAACATCGGGCACACCCAGGCGGCGGCCGGCGTCGGCGGCGTCATCAAGACCGTCCTCGCCATGCGGCACGGCACCGTCCCGCCCACCCTGCACGCACAGGAACCGTCCCCGCAGATCGACTGGACCACGGGCGCGGTACGCCTGGTCACCGCGAACACCCCCTGGCCCGAGACCGGAAGGCCGCGCCGGGCAGCGGTTTCCTCCTTCGGTGTCAGCGGCACCAACGGACACGTCGTCCTGGAACAGGCAAGCGAAGAACACGCAAACGGCCCCGCAGGCCCCGCCGAGCACGGAGAACCGGCCGACCCCGAGGCCGCCGACGCCCCCGCCGGCCGGGACACGGCCCGACACACCCCGGACCCGGACGGCACGGCGCCACCCGTCCTCCCCTGGGTGCTCTCGGGCCGCACCGCCGAAGCGCTGCGCGCCCAGGCCGCACGGCTCCGCGACCACCTCGGTGCCCACCCCGGACCCGGCCCGGCCGAGGTCGGCCACGCCCTCGCGACGACCCGCACCGCGCACGAGCACCGGGCGGTCCTCATCGGGGCCCACCCCGACGAGTTCCTGGGCGGCCTCGACGCCCTGGCGGCCGGCCACCCCGCCCCCGGCCTGGTCCGCGGCACCGCCGGAACCGGCGGACAGGTCGCCCTCGTGTTCCCCGGACAGGGGTCCCAATGGTCCGGCATGGCCGTCGAACTCCTCGACTCCGCCCCCGTCTTCGCCGCCCGCATCGCGGACTGCGAGCGCGCCCTGGCCCCCTTCGTCGACTGGTCCCTCGAAGCCGTCCTGCGCGGCGCCGCCGGCACCCCGCCGGCCGAGCGCGTCGACGTGGTGCAGCCGGTGCTGTGGGCCGTCATGGTCTCCCTGGCCGAACTGTGGCGCTCCTACGGCATCACCCCCGGCGCCGTCATCGGCCACTCCCAGGGGGAGATCGCCGCGGCGTGCGTCGCCGGCGCCCTCTCCCTGGACGACGCCGCACGGATCGTCGCCCTGCGCAGCCGGGCGATCCGCGCCCTGACCGGTCGCGGAGGCATGGCCTCGATCGCCCTGCCCGCAGAACAGGTCGCCGAACACCTCGCCCCCTGGGACGGCCGGCTCTCCGTCGCCGCCGTCAACGGACCCGCCTCCACGGTCGTCTCCGGCGACAGCGAAGCGCTCGACGCGTTCCTCGACCGGACGACGGCCCTGGACATCCGCCGGCGACGCATCCCCGTCGACTACGCCTCGCACAGCGCCCACGTCGAGGACATCCGTGCGGAACTGCTCGACCAGTTGGCCGGAGTGACCCCGCGCCCGGCCGCCATCCCGTTCTACTCCACGGTCACCGGCGCCCGGCTGGACGACACCTCCGTCCTGGACGCCGACTACTGGTACCAGAACCTGCGCGAGACCGTCCGCTTCGAACAGGCGACCCGTGCCCTTCTCGCGGACGGCTACCAGGTCCTGCTGGAGAGCAGCCCGCACCCGGTGCTCACCGTCGGGATGCTGGAGACCGTCGAGGACGCGGGCGCCGACGCCACCGCCTTGGGCACCCTGCGCCGCGACGACGGCGGCCCGCGCCGTTTCACCGAGTCCCTGGCCGAACTCCACCTGCACGGAGTGTCCCCCGACTGGGACACCGTCTTCGCCGACCGCCGCCCCGGCCGGGTGGAACTGCCCACCTACGCCTTCCAGCGAGAGCCGTACTGGCTGGAGGACGGCGCCGCGCCCGTCGCCGACGTCACCTCCGCCGGGCTGACCCCCGCGGACCACCCGCTGCTGGGCGCCGTCGTGGTCCTGGCCGACAGCGACGGCCTGCTCCTCACCGGACGCCTGTCGGTCCGCACCCACCCGTGGCTCGCCGACCACGCCGTCGGCGGCCGTGTCCTGCTCCCCGGCACCGCCTTCCTGGAACTCGCGCTCCAGGCCGGAGCCCGCGTCGGCTGCCCTCGGGTCGAAGAATTCACTCTCGAAGCCCCCCTGGTGCTGCCCGAGCACGGCGGCACCGTACTGCGCCTCACCGTGGGCGCCCCCGACTCCCGGGGCCACCGCCCGCTCGGCCTGCACTCCCGACCGGACACGCCCGCCGACGGCGACCCCGACGACGAGTGGACCAGGCACGCCGAAGGCGTCCTGGCCGCCGGCGGTGCGCAGGACACCGAGGCCGACGGGCCGATGCCCTGGCCGCCGCCCGGCGCCGAGCCCCTCGCACTCGACGGACTGTACGACCGCTTCGCGGCGGGCGGATTCTCCTACGGCCCCGCCTTCCAGGGCCTGCGCGCGGCCTGGCGGCGCGGCGACGAACTGTTCGCGGAGGCCGCCCTACCCGCCCCCGACGCCGCCCGCTTCGGCCTGCATCCGGCCCTGCTGGACGCGGCCCTGCACGCCACCGGCGTGCCCGGCAGCCCCGGCGCGGACGCCCACCCCGAGGGGCGGCTGCCGTTCTCCTGGAACGGCGTGACCCTGCACGCAACCGGCGCCGACGCGATCCGGGTCCGGCTCGCTCCGGCCGGACCCGACGCGGTGACGCTCGCCGTCGCCGACGCGACCGGTGCCCCCGTGGCGACCGTGGACGCGTTGGTCCTGCGGCCCGCCGGCACCGTCAGCCGCGGCGGCGGCCCTGCTCCCCGAGGCCGCCGCCACCGGGACCTCTACGTGACGGAGTGGGTCACCACCCCTCCGACCGGCAGCGACGCGCCCGTCCACCGCACCGCGGACCTGGCCACGCTGTCGGCCGCCATCGACGCCGGAGCCCCGGTGCCCGCCACGGTCCTGCTCGCCCGCGCGCAGCCCGCGGACCCGGCCGAACCGGCCGCGGCGGTCCGCGAGGCCGTCCACCAGGCCCTCGCCGACGTCAGGACGTGGCTCGCCGACGACCGCTTCGCCGGCTCGCGCCTGGTGTTCGCCACCCGGGGCGCGGTCAGCGCCGGGGAGGGGGAGGACGTACGCAACCCCGCGCACAGTGCGCTCTGGGGGCTTGTCCGTTCGGCCCGATCCGAGCACCCAGGGCGTTTCGCCCTGCTCGACCTCGACCTCGACGACGAGCACGGCACCTCCGCCGGCGTCGCCGCGGCCCTCGCCTCGGGGGAACCGGAGTCCGCGGTCCGCGGCGACGACGTCCGCGTACCCCGGCTGGCCCGGGTCCTCAGGAACGGCCCGGACCCCTCGGACGATGCGGTCGAGTCCCTCCGGGCCTTCGACCCGCAGGGCACGGTCCTCATCACCGGCGGCACCGGTCTGCTCGGCTCCCACGTCGCCCGCCGCCTGGTCACCGGGCACGGCGTCCGACACCTGCTGCTGCTCTCCCGTGGCGGCCCGGCCGCCGCCGGAGCCGAAGAACTGCGGGCCGAACTCGCCGCGCTGGGAGCCGAGACCGCCGTCGTCGCCTGCGACGCCGCCGACCGGGTCGCCCTGGCCGCGGTACTCGCGGACCTGCCGCCCGCGCACCCGCTGACCGCCGTGGTACACACCGCGGGCACCCTCGACGACGGCGTCGTCACCGCACTCACCCCCGAACGCGTGGACGCCGTGCTGCGCCCCAAGGTCGACGCCGCCCTCCACCTGCACGAACTGACCCGTGACCGCAACCTCACGCACTTCGTGCTCTTCTCCTCGGCCGCGGGCACCTTCGGTGGCCCCGGACAGGCCAACTACGCCGCCGCCAACGCCTTCCTCGACGCCCTCGCCGCCCAGCGCCGGGCGGCCGGGCTGGCCGGCCAGTCCCTGGCCTGGACCCTGTGGGAACAGCCCAGCGCCCTCACCGGACACCTGGATGAGGACGACGTACGACGCCTCGCCCGGTCGGGGATGCCGCCGCTCTCCACCGAGCAGGGGCTCGCGCTCTTCGACGCCGCCCTCACCGTGGACCGGGCCGCCCTGGTTCCGATGCGCCTAGACACCGCGGCCCTGCACTCCGCGGCCACGGACGGCACCCTGCCACTGCTGCTCCGCGGCCTGGTGCGCACGCCGCCGGGCCGGGCGGCCACGGCCGCCGAGACGAGGACCGACGACGACGGCCTGCGCCGGCGCCTCGCGGCCCTCGACGCCGACGGACGGACCCGGCTGCTCGTCGAGCTCGTCCGCACCCACGCGGCGGCCGTCCTCGGCCACACCTCCCCGGACACCCTCGACCCCGGACGGGCCTTCCGCGAACTGGGCTTCGACTCACTGGCCTCGGTGGAACTGCGCAACCGGCTGAACGCCGCCACCGGCCTGCGGCTCCCCGCCGGCCTGGTGTTCGACCACCCGACTCCGGCGGCGCTCGCGGACTTCCTGGGCGCCGGACTCACGGACACGGAAGCGACCGTCACACCCTCCGCACCCGCGAGGCCGGCCGACCGGAACCGGGACGCGGACGACGACCGGATCGCGATCGTCTCCGCGGCCTGCCGTCTCCCCGGTGACGTCCGCTCGCCCGAGGACCTGTGGCGGATGCTGGCCGAGGGCCGCGACGGCATCTCCGGGTTCCCCACCGACCGGGGCTGGAACCTGGACACCCTCTACGACCCCGATCCCGAGCGCATCGGCACCTCCCTCACCCGCGAGGGCGGCTTCCTCCACGACGCGGCCGACTTCGACGCGGAGTTCTTCGGCATCTCGCCGCGCGAGGCCCTGGCCATGGACCCGCAGCAGCGGCTGCTCCTGGAAACCACCTGGGAACTCTTCGAGCGCGCGGCCATCGACCCGTCCACCCTGCGCGGCGCCCCGGTGGGCACGTACGTCGGCCTGATGCAGCAGGACTACGCCGCCCGGCTGCTGCCCTACATCCCCGAGGACGTCGAAGGTTTCCTCGGTACCGGCAACTCGGGCAGCATCGTCTCCGGACGCCTGGCCTACTTCTTCGGTCTGGAGGGCCCCGCGGTCACCGTGGACACGGCGTGCTCGTCCTCGCTGGTGGCCCTGCACCTCGCGGTACGGGCGCTGAGGTCGGGTGAATGCTCGCTGGCCCTGGCCGGCGGTGTCAACGTGATGTGCAGCCCCGAACTGTTCGTCGAGTTCAGTCGCCAGGGCGGTCTGGCCCCGGACGGTCGCTGCAAGTCCTTCGCCGCGGCGGCCGACGGGACCGCCTTCGGCGAAGGCACGGGCATGCTGCTGGTGGAGCGGTTGTCGGACGCCCGGCGTCACGGGCATCCGGTGTTGGCGGTGGTCCGTGGTTCGGCGGTGAACCAGGACGGGGCGAGCAACGGTCTGACGGCGCCGAGCGGTCCGTCGCAGCAGCGGGTGATCCGTGCGGCGTTGGCGGATGCGGGGTTGTCGGCGTCGGAGGTGGACGTGGTGGAGGCGCACGGTACGGGGACGCGGTTGGGTGACCCGATCGAGGCGCAGGCGCTGCTGGCCACGTACGGGCAGGACCGTCCGGTGGACCGTCCGGTCTGGATCGGCTCGCTGAAGTCCAACATCGGACACGCCTCGGCAGCCGCCGGTGTGGCGGGGGTCATCAAGTCGGTGCTCGCCCTGCGGCACGGGGTGATGCCGAAGACGCTGCACGTGGACGGTCCGACGCCCGAGGTGGACTGGTCGGCGGGGGCCGGCCGTCTCCTGGCGGAGGCCCGTGCGTGGGACGACACGGGTCGTCCGCGCCGGGCGGGCGTGTCCTCATTCGGCGTCAGCGGAACCAACGCCCACGTCATCATCGAACAGGCCCCCGACGCCCCTACAGACGCCGCAGGCACCCGCGTTGACGGGCCCGAAACACCGGAGACCGTGCCCGCTGCCGTCCCCTTGCTCCTCTCTGCGCGCACTCCGGAGGCGCTGCGCGCCCAAGCCGCGGCGCTGACGGCCCGGCTCGGGGACGGGTCCGGCGTCCGCGCCGCGGACCTGGCCTTCTCCCTGGCCACTGGCCGCAGCACGCTGGGACACCGCAGGGTGCTGGTGGGCACGGACGAGAACCTTTCCGAGCACTTGACCGCGCTGTCACAAGGGCCTGCGGTGTCCGGCAGTGGGTTGGTTTCCGGTCGTTCGGTGGTGGTGTTTCCGGGTCAGGGGTCGCAGTGGGTGGGGATGGCTGTGGGGTTGTTGGGTGGTTCGGAGGTGTTTGCGGGGCGGA
>NZ_JBHWIQ010000053.1:0-22947 GCF_042732055.1 Streptomyces sp. NPDC059816 | reverse complement strand
ACCTGGATCACCCCCCCCCCTCTCTGATCTCGCTAGGTGGTGGAGGCGCGACGGCCACCGGAGCGACGCTCGGCGCCACGGCCGGCGTTCCCGGCGGCGCTGCCCGTGGCGGCCCGGCGGCCGGAACCACGCCCACCGGCACTCGCGGAACCGTTCGCGGCCCCGGCGGTTCCCGTACGGCGGCCGGAACCACGCCCGCCGGTCGGGGGAGTGCCGCCGCCGGTGGCGGCGCCGTTCGCGGTCCGGCGCTCCCCACCGCTGCGGCCCCGCGTGCCGGTGGCGGCTGCGGCGCCGGCGGACTCGCCGGCGTTGCGGCGGCGTCGACTCGATCGCCTGCTGGACCCGGAGCCGGCCTTCCGGTCGGACGCCTTCGGCGCCGTGGGCTGGGGGACCTCGATGGTGACGGCCACACCGGACGGCTCACGGGCACCGGTGATGGTGGCCAGTTCCGTGTCGCTCGACTTGATCCGGGCCGTCTGGGGGCGGATGCCCGCGTCCGACATGAGCCGGGTCATGTCCCGCTTCTGCTCGGGCAGGACCAGCGTGACCACACTGCCGGAGCCACCCGCGCGGGCGGTGCGACCGCCCCGGTGGAGGTAGTCCTTGTGGTCGGTGGGCGGATCGACGTTCACGACCAGGTCGAGATCGTCGACGTGTATGCCACGAGCCGCGACGTTCGTCGCCACCAGTGCGGTGACCTGGCCGTTCTTGAACTGCTCCAGGGTGCGGTTGCGCTGCGGCTGGGAACGGCCCCCGTGGAGCGCCGCCGCGCGGACCCCGACGGCCAGGAGCCGCTTCGTGAGCCGGTCGGCGGACCGCTTGGTGTCGAGGAAGAGGATGACCCGGCCGTCCCGCGCCGCGATGCGCGTGGTGACGGCCTTCTTGTCGGTCTCGTCCTGGAGGTGGAGCACATGGTGCTCCATCGTGGTCACCGCTCCGGCGGACGGGTCCACGGAGTGCACCACGGGGTCGGTCAGGAACCCGCGCACCAGCCGGTCGATGTTGCGGTCCAGGGTGGCGGAGAACAGCATCCGCTGCCCGTCCGACCGGACCTGCCGGATCAGCTTGGTGATCTGCGGCAGGAAGCCCATGTCGGTCATCTGGTCGGCTTCGTCCAGCACGGTGATGCGGACCTCGTCGAGCACGCAGTCACCGCGCTCCACGAGGTCGTTCAGTCGCCCGGGAGTGGCCACGACCACTTCGGCGCCCCGTCGCAGGACGGCGGCCTGCTTGGTGATGGACAGCCCACCGACCACGGTGGTCAGCCGGAGGTTCACCGCCGTGGCGTACGGGGTCAGCGCCTCCGTCACCTGCTGGGCGAGCTCACGGGTGGGCACCAGCACCAGGGCGAGGGGGGTCCTGGGCTCCGCGCGCAGGCCCGTCGTGCGGGCCAGGACGGCCAGACCGAACGCGAGGGTCTTGCCGGATCCCGTGCGTCCCCTTCCGAGGAGGTCACGGCCGGCCAGCGAGTTGGGCAGGGTGGCGCCCTGGATGGGGAAGGGGGCGATCACACCCTGTGCGGTGAGGGTCTTCAGCAGCCCTGCGGGCATGTCCAAGGCAGCGAAGTCGTCAACGGCGGGAAGTGAGGGGGTCGTGCTTTCCGGCAGCCGGAATTCCCTGGGCGACGATGCGGAGGGCGACGGTGATGTGGCGCGCCGAGTCGACTTCTGGGGCCTGCGGGACATGCGGATATTTGCCTTCCTTAAAACAGCGCAAACCGGGGTCCGCACCATGACGGTGCGGACCCCGGTCAGTGGATACGCGTCCGGCTATCAGGCGGGGACGATGTTCTCCGCCTGCGGACCCTTCTGGCCCTGCGTGACGTCGAAGGAGACCCGCTGGCCCTCCTGCAGCTCACGGAAGCCCTGGGTCGCAATGTTCGAGTAGTGGGCGAAGACGTCGGGGCCGCCGCCGTCCTGCTCAATGAAGCCGAAGCCCTTTTCGGCGTTGAACCACTTCACAGTTCCCTGTGCCATAATATTTCTCCTTTTCGGGCAGAGGCCCCATCCGGAGAATGCCGGGAAAACAAATAATGCGCCTGAGGAGAAGCAATCCCGTCAGGCGCACATAGGTTCATGGGTACCACAACTGCAACTTCTTGCAGCTTAGCACAGCTCGCCCCTCGATGTGGATCACCGGGGGGCGTGGCGGCGGGTCGGCCCGCAGGACCGGGCTCGACGCTGTGGATCTACAGGGGTGGGTGCGACCGGGGCCTCCTCGCCCCCGGTGCCTCAGGTGCGTGAACGGCGGCGCTCCGCGGGGTGGGCAGCGCGTCGGCCGTCACAGTGGACCGGCTGCCGGTCGCCCTCGTCGGTCGTCGCGGCCCGGGAGTGTCGCCGCTCCCCTGTCTACAGGGGGCCGGGCGCCTTCTGGGGGCTCGTCACGGAGCGGCCGTGGGGCTGCCGTTGGAGTGCCGCCCGTGGGCGTCCGAGGGCGCGGCAGTATCCCAATTCGCCATGAGCATTTCAAGCGTGGTCAACCGGTCACCGAGCCGGTAGGTTGTCGCTCGCACAGCGGACACGGAGGTCCGCATAGCGGCGATCCCGCTCCTGAACCTCCCCGGCCGGGGTGTTCTGGCGCTCCGTCACGAGGGACGGGCGCCTTCGTAGGAGACGGTCCTCGACGCCGTCCACCCCTCCTGTGCCGTGCCCCACCACCGCCGCTCGTCGCGGCGAAGCTGTTCCACCTTCCGCGCCCCGCCCCGTTCCCCGGTGCTCTCCACCCCCGTACGGCCGGCGCGCGTTCCCCCACTCACCGGCCGTCGCCCTGCGTGCGGCCGGACAGACGAAAGGTGTCAGCCCCTCATGCGCACAACTCCCCTCGGCGGCCTGGCCGCCGGTGCCCTCGGTCTCGCCCTTCCGCTCGCCCTGGTCCCGACCGCGGTGTCCGCCGCGCCGACGCCGGCTCCGCTGGTCAAGGTCGCCCAGGCCCCGGCGGCCAGCGAGATCAAGGGCCAGTACATCGTCACCGTCAAGGCGGGCAACGACCCGGCCGCCGTCGCCGAGGCACGATCGGTCACTCCCGACTACGTGTACGACGCGGTGATCAACGGCTTCGCCGCTTCCCTGACGTCGACCGAGCTCACGGAGCTCCGCGCCGACCCGCGGATCCGGTCCATCGAAGAGGACCAGAAGGCCGCACCCTCCGCCACCCAGAACAACCCGCCGTGGGGCCTGGACCGAATAGACCAGCGCACCGGACGCAGCAACACGTACACCTACAACGGCACCGGTTCCGGGGTCACGGCCTACATCATCGACTCCGGCATCGACACCAGCCACCCGGACTTCGGCGGCCGGGCCCGCAACGTCTTCGACGCCTTCGGCGGCAACGGCCAGGACTGCAACGGTCACGGCACCCATGTCGCCGGCACCGTCGGCGGTTCGACCTACGGCGTGGCCAAGGGGGTGCAGCTGCGCGGCGTGAAGGTGCTGAACTGTCAGGGCTCGGGCTCCTTCTCCGGCATCATCGCCGGCTTCGACTGGGTCCGGCAGAACGCCGCGAAGCCCGCGGTCGCCAACGCCTCGCTCGGCGGGGGCTACTCGGCCGCCCTGAACAACGCCGCCACCGCCCTGGCCAACGCCGGGGTCCACACCACGGTGGCCGCGGGCAACAGCAACCAGGACGCCTGCAACTTCTCCCCGGCGAGCGCGGCGGGCGCCCTCTCGATCGCGGCCTCGGACTCCGCTGACGCCAAGGCCGGCTTCAGCAACTACGGCCAGTGCACCGACCTGTACGGTCCCGGCGTGAACGTCACGTCCACCCGGATGGGCGGCGGCACCACCAGCATGAGCGGCACGTCGATGGCCGCGCCCCACGTCGCCGGTGTGGCGGCGCTCTACAAGGGCACCAACGGTGACGCCTCCAGCACCACCGTGAACAACTGGCTGATCAACAACAGCACGCCCAACGTGATCCGCGGCAACGTCAGCGGCACTCCGAACCGGCTGCTGTTCAAGTCCACTCTCTGATCGTCCCCGTCCGGGGCCCGTCCTTGCGGGGGCGGGCCCCGGACACGTAGGTGCGGGGCCGGCGTGCGCCCCCGTGATCCCGTGCCACGTCCCCAAGGCCGGTGGCGGACCGTAGGGTTGGTCCGTGAGGACCGAGCGAAGGGGGAACAAGGGGTGGGGGAGCACACGGTGCCGGGCGTACAGTCCTGCGACGCCCAGAGGCCGACAGGAGCGCCGGGGGCGCGGAGCGGAACGGACCCGTACGGCATGACGACGACAGGTGCGTGGTGATGGGCGCGTTGCTCGCAGAGGTGCTGCCGTCCCGGGTGGTCGTCGCCGAGAGGTTCACCGATCCGTCGGACGTGTACCTCTTCCCCGAGGAGGAGGCCGTGATCGCCCGGGCCGTGGACAAGCGGCGCCGGGAGTTCAGCACCGGCCGGTACTGCGCCCGGCAGGCGCTCGCCGGGCTCGGGGTCGACGCCGCGCCGCTGCTCCCGGGGAAGCGGGGGGCGCCCGGGTGGCCACCGGGAGTGGTCGGCTCGCTGACGCACTGCGAGGGCTACCGGGCCGCTGCCGTCGCCCGCGACCACGAGCTGGTCTCGCTCGGCATCGACGCGGAACCCCACGGTCCGCTGCCCGAAGGGGTCCTCGGCAGTGTCGCCCTGCCCGCCGAGGAGGAGAGGCTGGCCGGCCTGGTGCGCGAGCGGCCCGACGTCCACTGGGACCGGCTGCTGTTCAGCGCGAAGGAGTCCGTGTACAAGACCTGGTTCCCGCTGACCGGAGAGTGGCTGGGATTCGAGGAGGCCGAACTCTCGTTCGTCCCGGACGAGGCCGGTGAGCCGTCCGATTCCGTCGGGGGGACCTTCCGGGCGCGACTGCTGAAGACCGGGCGCGACCCCCGGGGTCGGGCCCTCACGGGGTTCGACGGACGCTGGGTGGTGACCCGGGGCCTGGTAGTGACGGCCATCGCCCACGCACCAGAGTCCTGAGCCCCGCGTCGCGTTCGGGTGTGGCCGGTGTGAGGGAGCCCCCTGACACCGGCCCACCCGTCGGGGCCGGTGCGCTCAGCGCAGCACCGCCTTGACCAGTTCGGCCAACAATGCGGCGCGCACCGGCAGGTGTTCCACCAGCACGTGCTCGTCCTGCGCGTGCGCACCGCCCCCGACGGCGCCGAGACCGTCCAGCGTCGGACATCCCACGCCCGCGGTGAAGTTGCCGTCGGAGGCGCCCCCCACCGCGGCACCGGTCAGCGGCGGCAACCCGAGGCGAGCGGCGGCCTCCTGCGCCAGGGCGAACAGCCCCGCCGACGCCTCCGGTTCGAGGGGCGGCCGGTTGGGGCCGCCCCGTACGTCCAGCCGCGCGCCCGGGGTGCGCACGGGCAGGGCCCGCAACAAGTCGTCCACCCGGTGCTGGGCGTCGAGCGTCGGCACCCGCACGTCGACCGTGAAGTCGGCCCGGGCGGGCACGGTGTTGGCGGTGCTGCCCGCAGAGACGAGGGTTGGGGTCAGCGTTGTCGTCCAGGAGGCCCCGGAGCCCGGAGATCCGCCGTTCAGCGTGGCGCCGAGCGCGTGGACGGCGAGGACCTGGTGCGCCGCTTCGACGCCCGCGTTCACGCCCTTCTCGGGTTCGAGTCCGGAGTGCGCGGCCTCGCCGTGCACCTCGAACGCATAGCGGGAGGTGCCCTTGCGCGCGGTCTTGAGCGCCCCGCCGTCAGCCGAAGCCTCCAGCACGAGGGTCGCCGCGCACTCCCGGGCCGCGTCCTCGACCAGTGCCCGGGAGGTCGACGAACCGACCTCCTCGTCACCGGTGACCAGGATCCGGACGCCGCCGAGCGTCGGCAGACCGGCCAGCGCGTGGAACATCTGGACCAGTCCGGCCTTCATGTCGAAGACCCCGGGTCCCCGGGCCACGCCGTCGGCCACCCGCCACGGCCGGGTGTTCAACGACCCCGTCGGCCAGACCGTGTCGTGGTGCCCCACCAGGAGGACCCGGGGCGTCCCGAACGTCCAGGACAGATGGGTGACTCCGCCCAAGACGATCGTCTTCGGACCCTCTCCCAGCCGGTCCGTGCCCTGTCGTGCGACGGCGGCGGCACTGCGTGCCACCGCCGCGTGGTCCGCTGAGAAGGACTCGCACCGCACCAACTCCTCCAGGTCCGTGAGCATCGCCGTGAGATCCATGGGCGCTCCGTCCTCCCTCGCCGGTGCGGGAGCCCGGCGTCGTCGTCCAGCATGGTCGGGACGTGCGGGGGAGGTGGCCGCACCGCATCCACGGCACCCGAACGCATGGCGCTCGCCCACCGCCTGGACAACGCAGACCGGTCGGCCGCCGTGCGGCAGCCGACCGACCGATGGGGTTCAGACGTGCTGGGGCACCTCGTCCTTCAGCATGCCCCTGAGCTGGTCCCGGAACTCTCCGGTGTTCTCATGACCATGGACGGACGCCGCGTGTTCGGCGGCGGCCCGGACCACTTCGTCCTCCTCGCCCGAGATGGTGAGGGTGCAGTTCGACTCGCTGGGGTAGTCCCGGCAGTCGGCGACCTTGCGCATGACGTGCCTCCGTGGACTTCACATGTGGGGGGCCTACCCCTTCAGCCTCCCTCGGTTCCCGTCGAGAGCCAAGCGCGGTCGCGTCCCGGAGTCGGACGGCGGCCCTCGGTGAGCACCGTCGGCTCCAGGTGCGCCCGCAACCCCTGCCAGCAACCCCGCACCGAGTCCGAGCAACGGAAAAATCGATGCTCAGGCCTCAATGGCTTCATCATCTTCCGCTCACCGGCACCAGGCTGCCAGCATCAGCGCACTGTCACGGCTGAGGGAGAGAAATGGCCATTTTGACTCAACACAGACCCCTGCGTTCCCTCGCGGCACTGGCCGCGGTGACCGCACTGGCCGTCACCTCCTGCGGACGGTCCGACCAGGGCGGCGACACGGCGGTGAAGGGTTCCGGAAGCGAGGGGAAGACCGCGAAGGAACTGCTTCCCGCATCGTTCGAGAAGAGCGGGGTGCTCCGGGTCGCCACCGCCGTGGGCTACCCCCCGATGGAGATGTACAAGCCGGGCACCACCGAGTTGACGGGCGTCGACCCCGACCTCGCGAAGGCCGTCGCCGACGAACTGGGACTGGAGCTCAAGCTCACCAACGCCGCGTTCGACGGGCTGATCCCCGGGCTGAAGTCGGGGCGCTTCGACCTGGTCATGTCGTCCATGACCGACAGCCCGCAGCGCCGGCAGGCCGTCGACTTCGTGGACTACTTCCGCACCGGCGGCGTGATCATGACGAAGAAGGGCAATCCGGAGGGCATCAAGACCCTGGACGACCTCTGCGGCAAGACCGTCGTCCTCGCCAAGGGCAGCTCCAACCTGGAGATCGGCGAGAAGCAGAACGCCGAGTGCGAGAAGAAGATGCGGATCTCGCAGAGCGAGGACGCCCCGACCGGACTCCTCCAACTGGAGAGCGGCCGGGCGGTCGCCACCATCGTCGACTACCCGGTGGCCCAGATGTTCGCCGAGAAGAACAAGGCGTACGAGGTCGTGCCCACCCAGTACGGCGCCGCGCCCTGGGGCATCGCCGTCAGCAAGGACCAGAACGGGCTGCGCGACGCGGTGCACAAGGCGCTCCAGGACCTCATCGACAACGGCGCGTACAAGAAGGTCCTCGACAAGTACGGGGTCGCGGGCAGTGCCGTGCCCAAGGCCACCATCAACGACGGTCAGTGAGCCCGAGGGTGGAAAAGGACATGACCCGCCTCAGCAAGGACGATGCGACGGCGGAGGCGGCCGACACCCCCGACCCGGTGGACGACCCCGCACCGCGACCGGGCACCGCGCCCCCGGACGACGAGTTCACCTTCAAGGTCACCCGCCGCCCCCGGCCGGGCCGCTGGCTCGCGGTGCTCTTCGCCGCCGCCTGCACCGTGTGGCTCACGTACACCGTCGTGGTCAACCCCAACCTGCACTGGGACGTCATCGCGGAGTACCAGTTCGACGGGGTGATCCTCGAAGGGCTGTGGGTGACCGTCCAGCTCACCCTGATCTCGATGACCGCCGGCATCGCCATCGGCGTCCTGATCGCCGTGATGCAACTGTCCGAGAGCCCCGTCCTACGGCTCACCGCCAGCGCCTACACCTGGTTCTTCCGGGGCACCCCGCTGCTCGTCCAACTGATCTTCTGGTTCAACCTCGCCCTGCTGTTCCCCGTGATCAGCATCGGCATCCCCTTCGACGGCCCCAAGCTCGTCGAGTGGCAGACCAACGCCGTCATCACCGGATTCGTCGCGGCGCTGCTCGGCCTCTCCATCAACGAGGGCGCCTACCTCGCCGAGATCGTCCGCGCCGGCATCCAGAGCGTGGACCCGGGCCAGCGCGAGGCGGGAGCCTCGCTCGGCCTTTCCAACCGGCAGATCCTCACCCGGGTCGTCCTGCCGCAGGCCATGCGGGTCATCATCCCGCCCTTCGGCAACCAGTTCATCTCCATGCTCAAGACCACCTCACTGGTCTCCGTCATCGCGGGCGCCGACCTCATGACCGTCTCCCAACACCTCTACCTCGCCAACTTCGAGGTGATCGCCCTGCTGATGGTCGCCTCCCTGTGGTACCTCGCGCTCACCACCGTCGCCAGCGTCGCCCAGCACTTCATCGAGCGCCGCTACAGCCCCGGTGCCGCCCCCCTGCGCCGTCGGGTGCTCACCAACCTCGTCCCCGGACGCACCGGCAAGGGAGCCGTGTCGTGAACGACCTCGTCCTCAGGGCCCAACGGGTCCGCAAGCGGTTCGGCGCCATCGAGGTGCTGCGCGGCATCGACCTGGAGGTCCGCTCCGGCGAAGTGCTCTGCCTGATCGGCCCGTCCGGCTCCGGCAAGTCCACCCTGCTGCGCTGCTTCAACCACCTGGAGTCCATCGACGCGGGACGCGTGTGGCTCGACGGCGAACTCGTCGGCTACGAACCGCACGGCACCTCGGGCCGGGTCCTGCGGGAGCGACGGGCCAAGGAGGTCCGGGCCCAGCGCGAACGCATCGGCATGGTGTTCCAACGCTTCCACCTCTTCCCGCACCGCACCGCCGTGCAGAACGTCATGGAAGGCCCCCTCGCCGTCAAGCGCCGCCCCCGCGCCGAGGCCGAACAGCAGGCCCGACGACTCCTCGACCGCGTCGGACTCGCCGACCGCGCCGACCACTACCCCGGTCAACTCTCCGGCGGCCAGCAACAGCGCGTCGCGATCGCCCGCGCCCTCGCCATGGAACCCACCCTGATGCTCTTCGACGAACCCACCTCCGCGCTCGACCCCGAACTCGTCGGAGAGGTCCTGGGCGTCATGAAGGACCTGGCCGCGAGCGGCATGACGATGGTCGTCGTCACCCACGAGATGGGCTTCGCCCGCGAGGTCGCCGACCGGGTCGTCTTCATGGACGACGGCCTCGTCGTGGAGTCAGGCCCCCCCGAGGACCTGTTCGGCGCCCCGCGGCACGACCGCACCCGGGCCTTCCTCTCCACGGTGCTGTGATGGCGCGCCCCCTCGAACTGCTGCTGCGCGGCGGCACCCTCGTCGACGGCACCGGTGCCCCCGCCCGCACCGTCGACGTCGGCGTGGCCGACGGGCGGATCACCCTGCTGCCCACGGGCCGGCCCGCCACCGCCGACACGGTCCTCGACGTCGAAGGACAGGTCGTCGCCCCCGGGTTCATCGACGTGCACACCCACTCCGACGCACTCGCCGTACCCCAGGACACCGAAGACCCCTCGGTCGCGGCACTGCGGCTCGCCCCGCTGCTCCAGGGAGTCACCACGGAGATCGCGGGCAACTGCGGCTCCAGCCTCTTCCCCGCCCTGCCCGAACGGCTCCCCCCACTCGCCGAGCACCTGCGGGTGACCTTCGGTCTCGGGCCCGTCGCACCCTGCCCCGACTTCACCGCCTTCGCCGCCGGGCAGGCCCCCGCGCTGCGCGCCACCCACCTCGCCTCCCTGGTCGGACACGGAACGCTCCGCGCCGGCGTCATGGGATTCGACGCCCGCACCCCCACCGCCGACGAGTTGGCCGCCATGTGCGACCTCCTCGACCGCGCCCTCGGTCAGGGCGCCGCCGGCCTCTCCACCGGGCTGATCTATCCACCCGGCACCTACGCCGACACCGAGGAGATCGTCGCCCTCGCCCGGGTCGCCGCACGGCACGGCAAGCCGTACGTGACGCACCTGCGCGACGAGATGTCCCAGATCGACCGGGCCCTGGAGGAAGCGCTGGAGATCGCCGTGCGCTCCGGGGCGCCGCTCCAGGTCTCCCACCACAAGACCGCAGGACGGCACGCCTGGGGCGCCACCCTGCGTACCCTGCCCAGACTGGAACGGGCCCGCGCGGAAGGAGTGGACGTGCTCTGCGACGTGTACCCCTACACCGCGGGCAGCACCGTCCTGCACGCCATGCTCCCGCCCTGGGCCAACGCGGGCGGCATCGGCGCCCTGCTGGCCCGGCTCCACGAGGAGTCCGTGCGCGAACTGATCCGGCGGGACATCGCCGAGGGCGTGGACGGATGGGAGAACACCGTCGGCAACGGCGGCTGGGACCTGATCGCCGTCGCCGCCGCCCCCACCCACCCCCACATCCAGGGCCGTCGCATCGCCGAGCTCGCCGCGGAACGCGGCTGCGACCCCGTCGACTACGTCTGTGACCTGCTGCTCGCCGAGCAGGGCGAGGTGACCATCATCAGCCACTCGATGCGCGAGGACGACGTGCGCCGGGTCATCGCCAGCCCGCTGTCGATGATCGGATCGGACGGCGTCCCCAAACCGGGCCGTCCGCACCCCCGCTGGGCGGGCAGCTTCGCCCGGGTCCTCGGCCACTACGGGCGCGACGAGCGCCTCCTGACCCTGGAGACGGCCGTCCACAAGATGACCGGGCTGCCCGCCGCCCGCTTCGGACTCACCGGACGCGGCACCGTCCACCCGGGGGCCCACGCCGATCTGGTCGTGTTCGATCCCGCCACCGTGTCCGACCGGGCCACCTTCGACCGCCCGTTGGCCGCTCCGGAGGGCATCACCGCGGTGGTGGTCGCCGGGCGGCTCGCCGTGCGCGACGGCGCCCCGACCGGGGTGTGCGCCGGACGCGTCCTGGAGGTCCGATGAGCCTCGCCCGCGTCGCCGCGGCGGCCGGCCGCTCCGCCGCGCTGCCGCTCGTCCTCTCCGTCAGCGCGATCGACCTGGATGGCACTGAGGCCACTGACGGCACGGACGGCGCCGGCACCGATCGCATCGGCTTCCACGACGAGGTGGTCCTGCCCGTCGCGTCCACCGCGAAGCTGCTGCTCCTCGCCGAGATCGCCCGCCGGCTCGACGCCGGGGAACTGCGCGGCGACCGGACCGTCGACGTGCTCCCCGAGGACCGTGCGGGCGGCACCGGACTGCTGGGCCGCCTCGGGCGCACCGGGTGGACCGTCGAGGACCTGTGCTGGCTCACCGCGTCCGTCAGCGACAACACGGCGACCAACGCCCTGCTGCGCCTCGTCGGACGGGACGCCACGGCCCGGCTCGCCGAGCGGTTGACGCTCCGGGACCTCACCCTGCACGACTCGGTACGGGACGTACGGGGACCCGGGGTGCCCCTGGTCTTCGCCACCGGTACCGCCCGGGACCTGGCCCGCCTGGTGGCGCACGCCGCGCGCGGCACGATGGTCTCCGCCGGGGCGTCCGCGCGGTTGTTGCAGTGGATGCGGGCCAACACCGACCACGGCCTGGTGCCGGCGCTCGTCGCCCACGACCCGTACGCGCCGGGCTTCCCCGCGCCCGCGCCGGGCGCGCTGCTCATCGCCAACAAGACCGGTACGGACACCGGGGTGCGGGCCGACGTCGGCCTGCTCATCGGCACCCGACGGCTCGCCTACGCGGTCGTCGCGCACTGGGACACCGCGCTCGGCGCCAGCACCGAACGCGCGGCCGTGCACGCCCTGCGGGACGTGGGACGGACCCTCGCCGACTGCGCGATGCTCCCCGGGCCCGGCTGAGCCGCACGGGGCGCCCGCCGCGCGCGGCGCGGTGGTCGGGTGGGGTCCCGGTGCGCACGGGCCGTGCCGGGGTGACGCACCGACCCGATCAGCCGGCCGTCGGGCCGCAGCATCCGCCGCACCTCGGCCGGGGGTCGGCCCCGGCCCTCCGGGGGCGCAGCACCAGCGAGGCGGTCACGTCGTCGAACGCCCCGTCGCCGACCGGCGTCGACCAGGTGGCGGGCCGCGTCGGCACCGAGCCGCCGCCAGCATCCCGCCGCCGGCACCGCGCTCGCGAGGGCGGCGGCCGGGGGACCGGAGCCGCGGGCCGGCGTCCAGGCGCCGTGGTCACCCGACCCGCCGGACGGCCCCCGTGGGTCCGCCCCGCCCCGGCCGTTCAGGGGCGGGTGAGACCGAACTGGCTGCCGAGCAGGGTGCCCACCTCGCGCGCCGCCGTGCGCAGCTCCCCCAGGAAGTGGTCGAGCAACGGGTTCACATGGGTGGACCGGGTCGCGACCCCGATCCTGCGGTGCAACTGCGGATGGTCCAGCCGGCACACGTGGACGCCCGCCGTGTCACCGATCCCCAGCGCCGGCACCAAGGCGATCCCCATGCCGGCGCGGGCGAGGTTCACGGTCACCTGGTAGTGGTCGCTGCGGCACCGCACCCGCGGCAGGAAGCCCTCGGCCGCACAGGCGCGCTCCAGTACGGGTTCGCCCGTGTTGCCGCCCCGCGTGCCGATCCAGGTCTCGCCCTCCAGGGCCGCGAGCCGCACCGTGGACTGCCGGCCCAACCGGTGCCGCAGGGGCACGACGATCAACTGCGGCTCGTCGAAGAACATCTCCACGTCCACCGAAGCGTCACGGCACCAGGGGTCGAGGGGGTGCTCGAAGACGACGGCCGCGTCCAGCCGCCCGGCCTCCAGACCGGGCACCAACTCGTGCGGCTGCCCGAGGATCAGTTCCAGCTCGACGTGCGGTCGACGCGCCGAGAACCCGGACAGTGCACGGGGGAGCAGCTCCAGTCCGGACGAGGCGAAGAACCCGAGCCGCAGCACCCCCGCTTCGCCCACCGAGTGCTCCCGCAGATCGTCCTGCGCGAGGGCCATCAGATCGGCGATGGCCTGCGCGTGTTCCGCGAGCCGCTGTCCCGCCGCCGTCATCCGCAGGCTCTGCGGGGCCCGCTCGACCAGGGCGACGCCCACCTCCTGCTCCAGCCGCGCCAACTGGTGGGAGACCGCCGACGGGCTGAGGTGCAGTGCCTGGGCGGCGGCCACGATGGTGCCCCGCCGGGCGATCTCCAGCAGGACGAGCAGACGCGCACTGTTCAGCATCGCGTCAGACTAGGCGGTGCCCGTGCCCGCCACCGCGACCAGGGCGGTTGCGTCCGTGCGTGCCGCCCCGCCCCCGGCCCCGGGTTCCGTGACGTCGAGCCGCAGCAGGTCCTCCTCCGTCTCCCGCCGCACCACGAGCCGGGCGTCACCACCCCGCACGAACACCACCGCCGGGCGCGGCAGCTTGTTGTAGTTGGAGGCCATGGCGTACCCGTACGCCCCGGTCACCGGGGTCGCCAGGACGTCCGACACGGCGAGGTCGGCGGGGAGCGCCGCCCGGTCGATGATCACGTCGCCGCTCTCGCAGTGCTTGCCCACCAGCCGGGCCCGCAGCGGACGCGGAGCCCCGGGGCAGCGCGGCAGGAACGCCTCGTACCGGCTCGCGTACAGGGCGGGACGCAGGTTGTCGCTCATCCCGCCGTCCACGCTGACGTACGTGCGCACCCCCTCGATGTGCTTGACGGTGCCGACCCGGTACAGCGTCAGTCCGGCCCGTGCGGTGATCGACCGGCCCGGCTCCACCGTCACCTCGCCGGACCAGCCCGCGCCGTGCACCGCCGCCCGCACGGCGTCCGCCCAGGCGGCGAAGGTCGGCACCCGCTGCCCGCCCTCGTACGCGACGCCGAGCCCACCGCCGACGGTCAGCCCGGTGGCGCCCACCCCGGCGGCGAAACGGGCCACGGCAGCGGCCCCCGCCGCCAACTCGGAGGGGTCGAGCACCTGCGAGCCCACGTGCGCGTGCACGCCGTCGAACCGCATCGCCGGGCTGCGCCGGACCCGTCGGACCGCTTCGGCGGCGGTCCCGTCGGCGAGGCCGAAGCCGAACTTCGAGTCCAGGCCCCCCGTCCGGATGGCCTCGTGCGCACCTGCGGCGACCCCGGGCGCCACCCGCAGCAGCACCGGGACCGGCGGCAGGCCCTCGTCCCGGTGCAGGGCCTCGATCCGGTGCACCTCGTCGAAACTGTCGACCACCAGGTGACGCACCCCGGCCCGGACGGCGGTCCGCAACTCGGAGGTGTCCTTGTTGTTGCCGTGCACCACGATCCGGTCCGCCGGGACGCCGGCCCGTAGCGCCACCCGCAGTTCACCGCCGGAGGCCACGTCGAGCAGCAGGCCCTCCTCGTGGGCGAGCCGGGCCATGGCCGTGCACAGGAACGCCTTGGACGCGTAGGCCACCCGGTCCGTGCCGAACGCGGCGAGTGCTTCCCGACAGCGGTGCCGCAGGTGCTCCTCGTCGTACACGAACAGCGGGGTCCCGAAGCGCCCGGCCAGTTCCAGCAGTGGCACTCCGCCGACGGCCAGCCCTCCGGGGCCGGACGTCGAAGTGAGGGGCAGCAGATCGGGGTCGACGGCTGAGGTCACGGTTCCTCCCACGGCAGGCTGGCTCCCGGCCATCCTGGGGCCCGCGGGGGGAACCGTGAAAGCGGATTCTTCGGGGGCTGAGCACCGACATTTCCGATGCTCGCCCCGAGCCGCCGAGCCGCCGAGCCGCCGAGCCGCCGAGCCGCCGGGCCCGTTCAGCCCAACAGGGTCGCCGCGTGGTCCGGCACGTACGACTGGAGGTCCTTCGGCGGGCGTTCGTAACCGGAGGCGGGCGGACGCGACGGAATGGTGACGTCCGGCGGCGGAACCTCCCGGTAGGGGACCGTGGACAGGAGATGGGCGATCATGTTGAGCCGGGCCCGACGCTTGTCGTCGCTCTCGACGATGTGCCAGGGCGCCTCCGGGATGTCCGTGTGCACCTGCATCTCGTCCTTCGCCCGCGAGTACGCCTCCCACCGCGTGATGGACTCCAGGTCCATCGGCGACAGCTTCCAACGCCGCAACGGGTCCTCCAGCCGCTTACGGAAACGGCGTTCCTGCTCCGCGTCGCTCACCGAGAACCAGTACTTGCGCAGCAGGATGCCGTCCTCGACCAGCATCCGCTCGAAGATCGGGCACTGGTGCAGGAACCGCTGGTGCTCCGCCTTGGTGCAGAAGCCCATCACGTGCTCCACACCGGCGCGGTTGTACCAGCTCCGGTCGAACAGCCGCACCTCACCGGCGGCCGGCAGGTGCGCCGTGTACCGCTGGAAGTACCACTGCCCGCGCTCCCGTTCGGTGGGCTGGGGCAGGGCCACGATCTGCGCCACCCGCGGGTTCAGGTACTCCGTCACCCGCTTGATCGTGCCGCCCTTGCCCGCGGCGTCACGGCCCTCGAAGACGATGACCAGCCGCACCCCCTCGGCCCGCACCCACTCCTGGAGCTTCACCAACTCGGTCTGGAGCCGGTACAGCTCACGCTCGTACGGTTCCCGCGGCATCTTCCGCCCGCCCGGCCCCGCGCCCTTCGCCGCCATCCGTACGCCCTTCTCGCAGTGGAACGTCGCCCCCGGACCACCCGGGTCCACCCGGGCCGGGGGCCGACCAGCACCGTAACCGACCGCTCGGCCCGCCGACGTCCGGCACGACCGCCGCCGCCCGGGCCGCGCGCACCCGGTGGCGGACGACGCCCGTGACCGGCCGTCCAACGGGAGCCCGGGGAACCGGCATTGCGGTCCGGACGGGAGGCGTTAGGGTCAGGCTCGCGAGTGCAGCGCGCGAACCGGCTGTCCGCACCCCGTCCTGGAGCCCACGTCCACGGAGACCAACGGTGAGTCAACCCCCCGTCCCGCTCCGCGCGGCCCGCGCCCTGCTGGACCCGGTGATCCGACGTCAGCAAGGACTCGACCCCCGGCCACCCGCCCCGACGAGACCCGGCGCCGGACCGGGACCCTCCCTCCCGGAGGGCGCCGCACCATGAACATCAACCGGGGGATGAAACGACTCGCCGCGAGCCTCGCGGACGCGGTGACGGACCGGGACCTGGGCGATCCCACCAGCGCCGACGCACTGTGCCGGGCCCTGTGCGAAGAGATGGCACAGCGCCGCGGGCGGCCCATCGTGCTGCGCTTCGAGAGGTTCCCCGACGAGGCGGGGGTCACCGGGCTCATGCTGAGCTTCGACACCTACGACATGATCCTCGTCGAACAACGCCACGACCCCGTCCAGCAGGTGGTGGTCGTCGGGCACGAACTGTGGCACCTGACGCAGGGCCACGGCCGGCCCGCCGAAGGAGACCCCGCCGTCCCCGCCGGAGCCCTCGCCGGCGATGCGGGCGCCCGACCCGGACCGGCCGGGCGGTGGGCGGACGTCCTGCGCTCGTTCGCGGCCCGCAGCCACTGCCACGACGACCACGAACGGGACGCCGAATCGTTCGGGCTCCTGCTCGGCAGCCGACTGCGCACGCTCATCGAGGACCCCCACCACCGGCGCGCGGCCCACCGCGACGGCATCAGCAACCGCATCCAGGCCTCCCTCGGAGTCAGGTGACCGCGTGCCGCCATCCGACACCCACCTCAGCTACCTCATCGCGGGGGCCGTCCTCAGCGCGGCCCTGGTCTACAAGACCCCGGCCATCGTCCGGTTCTGGCGCGACAAACTGCTGCGCGCCGTCGGCGGTCTGCTCGTCCTCGCCTGCGGGGTCTTCTTCTTCGCGAACCCCCGCACCATCGTCTGGCTCAACGACGTCACCGGAGTCCCGAACGTCTCCGCGCCGTGGGTGTACACCCTGCTGACGGCGTTCTGCGCCTCGTGCCTCGTGCTGCTCATCGTGTGGAAGGACGACGACCGGGCCGTCACCCGCCGCTCGGTGCGCTGCGTCACGGTCGCCTACGCCACCGTGATCGTGGGCCTGTGGATCCTCTTCGCCCTGGCCGACGTGCCCGACGAGCGCGTGCAGGACCTCGACACGCACTACGCCACCACGCCCTTCATCCGCGAGCTCGTGATCCTCTACCTGCTGGCCCACACGGTGGCGGTGCTCATCACCTCGTACCTGATCTGGTCCTGGCAGGGACGCCTGTGCGGGTGGCTGCGCAGCGGCGTCGTCTGCCTCGGCATCGGCTACGTGGCGAACCTGGGCTTCGACACCCTCAAGTGGACCGCCGTGGCGGCCCGGTGGACGGGCGGGAACCTGGACCACCTCAGCACCACGATCGCCCCGCCGGTGGCCTGCGTCAGCGCCGTCTTCATCGGCGCGGGCTTCATCCTCCCGCACGCCGGACAGGCGGCCCAGGGCTGGTGCCACGCCCGGACCAGCCACTGGCGGCTGCGCCCGCTGTACCGACTCCTGAAGGCCCACGCCGAGGTGAAGCCGTCCCTGACGGTGGGCCGTTCACGCAGTGCCGCGCTCGCGCTGACCGCGCGCGAGACGTACATCGGCGACGAGGTGATCCACCTCGGGCCCCACATCGACTACGCGTTGTGGCGGCTGGCGCACCACGAGGCACTGCACGGCGGCGCGGCACCCGAGGACGCCACCGGCATCGCCGGCGCCGTGACCCTCCTCGCCGCGATCGAGCGCCGTGCCGCCCGTCGTGACGGCGGCGACGGCCGGGGCCACGCCCCCGGCGCCCCGCTCGGCGGCCAGGCCCAACAGATCGCCCGGGCCCTGCGCTCTCCCGACCTCGTCGCAGCGGTTCGCGCACGCGTGAACGCCCGAACAGAAAGCGTGGCCCCATGAGTGATCGCTCCCCCAGATCCGGTAGATCCCGCAGATCAGGTAGCTCCGGTAGATCCGCCGTCGTCCTCGGCGGCGGCCTCGCCGGAGTGCTGACCGCACAGGCGTTGTCCGGCCTCGCCGACGTGACCGTCGTGGAACGCGACGAGCTTCCGACCGGCCCGGCCGCCCGCAAGGGCCTGCCCCAGGCGCGTCACGTCCACCTGCTGTGGTCCGGGGGAGCCGAGGCCGTCGAAGAGTTGTTGCCCGGCACCATCAACCGACTGATGGCCCGCGGCGCACACCGGCTGGCCCTGCCCGACGACATGATCGGCTTCTCGCCCCAGGGATGGCTGCGCCGCTGGGCGGGCGAGCACTACATGCTGCTGTCCTCCAGGGACCTCCTCGACGCGACGCTGCGCGCGGAGGTCCTCGCCTCCGAACGGGTGACGCTCCGTCAGCACACCGAGGTCCTCGGCCTCACCGGGGACGGGTCGGCGGTGGCCGGGGTCCGGGTCCGCGACCGCGAGGGCGTGCAGAGCACGCTCCGCGCCGACCTGGTCGTCGACACCACCGGCCGGTCCTCCCGGGCCGCCGGCTGGCTGCGCTCCCTCGGACTGCCCCCGGTCCCCGAGCGGACCGTTTCGTCGGGGCTCGTCTACGCGAGCCGGCTGTACCGGGCGCCCGAAGCGGCCCACGGCGGGTTCCCCGCGGTCAACATCCAGGCCGACCCCCGCGGCCCGGGTCCGGGGCGCGCCGGAACCCTGGTGCTGATCGAGGACGGCCGCTGGCACGTCACGCTGTCCGGCACCACGGGCGGCGCACCGTCCGGCCGCAACGACGCGTTCGAGCCGTTCGCCCGGGGGCTGCGGCACCCGGTGCTGGCCGATCTCATCGCCGACGCGGAACCCCTCGACGACGTGGTCCTCACCCGGGCCACCGCCAACCGCCGCCACTACTACGAACGCGCCCGCCACTGGCCCGACGGGTTCGCCGTCCTCGGGGACGCCGTCGCCGCGTACAACCCGATCTACGGACACGGCATGTCGGTGGCCGCGCAGAGCGCCCGCGCGCTGCGCGCCGTCCTGCGGCGGCGCGGCTGGGGCACGCCCGGGCTCGCCCGCCACATCCAACGGGCCATCGCCGGCCCGGTCGCGGTGGCCTGGGACCTGGCCACCGGTCAGGACGTCTTCTACCCCGGCGCCACCCCGAACGGTCCCACCTTGCGGGAACGGGCCACCGCGGCTTACGTGGACCGCCTCATGCACACCGCAACCGGCAACGGGCGGATCGCCAGGGAACTCACCCGGGTGACCTCGATGGAGGACGGCCCGCTGCTCCTCCTGAAACCGTCCGTCCTCCTCGCGGCCGTCCGCGGTCCCCTCCGACCCCCGCTCGGCGGGCCGCCGTTGACCCCTGCGGAGCGCGGCGCGGTCGGGTGAGGACCGGCTCGGGTCCCGTGCGGGTCCGCGGCGTGCGCACGGCGGTCGCGTTGTCAGACCCCTCTGCCAGAGTGACCGCATGGACACGAGCGCACCGCACCGGCCCGCACCCCAGGACTCCCCGCCCGACCGGGTGGAGGAGGCGATCCCGGTCCTCCGGGTGCGGGAGGCGGCCCGGGCCGTCCGCTGGTACGCCCGGCTGGGGTTCACCGAGCAGTGGGAGCACCGCTTCGAACCCGGCCTGCCCGCCTTCGTGGAGGTGGCCCGGGGCGCGGTCCGCCTGTTCCTCTCCGAGCACGTCGGGGACGCGCGCCCCGGCACCCTGGTGTACCTCCGGGTGGCGGACGTGGACGCGGTGGCGGCCGAGTTCGGCGTCACCGCCCAGGACGTGCCGTGGGCCAGGGAGATCGAGTTGAGTGACCCCGACGGCAACCGACTGCGGGTCGGCACGCCGTTGGAGTGAGCCGGTGCCCGCCGTCGCGGGCACCGGCAGCCGTCAGTGGTCGCCGGAGGCGGCGACGTCCAGCTTCCGGTCGAAGGTCTTCCCGCCGTCCCGGGACTCGTAGACGCCGTCCTGGGAGGCGACGACGAGACGTTGCCCGTCGAGCGCGGTCAGTGCCTGGGGAGCGCCCCCGGGCACCGTGCCCCGCTCGCTCCAGCCGGCCCCGCCGTCGCGGCTCACCGAGAGCGCGCCCGTCGGATCGACCGCGAACAGCGCGTCCTGCGTCGCCCAGGACACGAAGGCGGGGGTGGGCCCGGTGACGCTGGCGAAGGTCCTGCCCCCGTCGGTGCTGCGCAGGAGGCCCTGCTCCGCGGTGGCGAGCACGGTGTCCGGGTCCCGGGGACTGACGGCGATGTCGAGCGCCGTCAGCGAGGCCCGGTCGTCCCAGGTCACGCCGTCGGCGCTGACCCGCAGCAGGCCGTTGGTGCTGTCGTACCCGTAGACGGTCTCGTGGGCGTACTCCAGGGCGTGGAAGTCGACCTTGCCGCTGAGGGACTTGTCCTTCCAGGTGCGGCCGGTGTCGGTGCTTTCGATCAGCCCCAGGTTGCTGGGCGCGTCCCGGCCCGGCGCGGGGTGGCCGCTGGCGAGGAAGGCGCCGAACTTCCCGAGGGCGAAGCCCATGAAGTCGTCCTTGCGGTCGCCGACCAACTCGGGGTGTCCTTCGGCGTCCGGGGTGTAGATCCCGTCGTGCGTGGCGACGTAGAGCTTGCCGTCCTCGGGGCCGACCGCCACCCCGTGGATGTGGCTGATCGTCGCCCCGGCGTCGCCGTCCGCCTCGTCGTCGCTGCCCGGTGAGCAGGCCCCGAGGACCAGGGCGAGGGCGAAGGCCGAGACGGAAGCGGCTACGGGCAGTGCGGTGCGGTGCTTCATGGTGATGTCCTGATCGGGTGTCGGGCGCGGGGGCGCCGCGCGGGCGTCGGCCCACGGCCGCCGGGTGGTGCCCGCGCGGTCGGGGGTCGCCGTGGGTGGGGGAGTGGCGGGGGTGCGGGCGGGGGTTCAGGCGCCCGCCGGGTCACGGGCCGGGGCCGGGGCAGGACGAGCCGGTGCCCGTCCTGCCCCGCCCCGGACCGTGCGGTGCTCCTGCGATCAGAGTCGGTCGAGGATCTTGTTGAGCTGATCGACCTCGGTCGACTGGGCCTTCACCACGTCGTCGGCGAGTTCCTTGGCCGTCGCATTGCGGCCGTTCTTCTGCTCGTCCTCGGCCATCTCGATGGCCCCGTTGTGGTGGTCGATCATCAGCTGCGCGAACTTCCTGTCGAACGCGGTGCCCTTGGCGTCCTTGAGTGCGGCCATGTCCTCGTCGGTCATCATTCCGGACATCTCTCCGGAGCCACCGGAGTGGCCGCCGTGGTCCGCACCGTCACCCGCCGACTCGGGCTTGCCCCATGCCTTGAGCCAGGACCTCATCTTCTGGATCTCGGGGTCCTGGGCCCGGGAGATTTCCTCGGTGAGCGCCTTGACCTCGGGGTCCTCGGCGCGGCCGTCCGCGAGGGCGGACATCTCCAGTGCCTGCTCGTGGTGGGGGATCATCATCTGCGCGAACATCACGTCCGCGTCGTTGAAGGCACCCGGTGCCGGGTTCGCACCGGACGGCACGGGGGACGCGCTGGCGCTCGGCGCGCCGGAGCCGCCGCTGCCGTGGTCCATGCCGTCCATGGAGTCGTCGCCACCGCAGGCGGCGAGCACCAGGCTCGCGGCGGCGACGGCGCCGATCAGGACGAACCGACGGACGGGGGTACGGCGCGGGGCATGCTGGAAGGCGGTCATGTCACAACCTCTTGATGCTGTCTGGTCCAAGGGGAATCGGGCCGGAGCGCGGGAGCGGGCACGGGCTGCCGAAGGGCAGCGCGTGGCACCCGCAGGGGCGTTCGGCCTAGATCCGCAGGACGGACAGTTGCAGCAGGTCGGGACTGCGCGGCGGCGGCAGGGGCAGCAGGGAACGCAGGGCGCCCGTGCGCAAGCGGACGAGCCATTCCGTGCGGCGGCGCAACGCGGCGGCCACCAGGGCGGCGAGCACCCAGGCCGCGAGGACGGCCACGCACAGGGAAGCCAGGTCCATCGCCATGCCGGAGCCGTGCGAGGAGGGCGCGCCGTCGTGTTCCGTGTCGGCCGGTAGGGCAGCGGCCCGCTCGGGCCCGTGCGGGCCGAACGAGGCGGGGGCCGCCGGGGTCACTGATCCGTGCCCGGTCGCGCTCGCCGTGGTGGAGCCGGACCCGTGAGCGGCGGTCCCACCCGAGGACGAGCCGTCCGGGTGACCCACGGTGTGCATCAGGAAGACCCCGAGCGCGAGCGCGGCCACGAGCAGCAAGTGCCCCCAGGCACCCGCCGTCCGCAGACTCCGGCTTGCTCGCACGAGGTTCGTCCCCTCCGATCGTCGACCGTCGGACACCCCGCCGCCGGGGTGTCGCCCCGACCATACCCAAGGGGGGCATCCAGCACCGAACGCGGGCCGCCCGGACGGTCGCTGCTCCCTGTCTGGCGCTCGGCGCCCGGCGCCCGGTGAGTGGACGCGGTCGCAGCGCCGGCGCGGGGTTCCGGCCCGTGGTCAGGGCATTACCTCCGGCGTAATCGACCCGCCACCGGGGCCGCGGGCATGGTTGAGCCATCGGCCCCCGGGGCGGCGCACTCCGCCTCGGGAGCCGGGCCGATCAGCTCGTTCGAACCCCTTGGAGGGTGATCCACATGTCCACCACGCTTCCGCTCGCCGCGCTGGCCCGCACCACCGAGCCGGTGACCATGTTGCGGCGCTTCCTCGCCCTCGACGCCGTCGTCACCGGTGTCAACGGCATCGCCTACCTCGCGGCCTCCGGTCCGCTGGGCCGGCTGCTCGGCGTCGACCGGGGCCTGCTCCTCGCGATCGGTGGGTTCCTCACCCTCTACGGGATCGGGGTGGCCGTACTGGGAGCACAGCGCGCGCCGTGGACGGTGGGGGTCCGCGCGGTCATCGAGGGCAATGCGGTCTGGGCCGTTCTCAGTGTGATCGCCGTCCTGTTCTGGCTGTCGCCGACCATGGCCGGGGCGGTCTGGGTCCCGCTCCAGGCCCTGACGGTCGGTGGCTTCGCCCTCCTCCAGCACATGGCCCTGCGGGCGGTGAAGGACGCCGGGCAGCGGGCGTGAGGCGGGGTCGCACCGCCGGTGAGGCCCGGTGTGCGGGCGCGGTCGGGGGGGTGGCCCCGGGGGGGGCCGTGAGGCCCGCGGGACCGCCCCCGCCCCCGGGGGCAGGCGCGGGGTCGCGT
>NZ_JBHWIQ010000052.1:0-25386 GCF_042732055.1 Streptomyces sp. NPDC059816 | reverse complement strand
CGAACCACGCGGCCCCATCGAGACCGAAGCAGCCCGCCGCCTCGCCGACGATCTCAAGAACGAGTGATCACCCGGTTACCCAACACTTTCTGAGACGGCGCACGGCATACCCGCCGCACTTACTGCACGGATCGAAGCCCTTGTTGTCCAGCAACTCCGCGATGCTCACCAAGTCGTCGTCGCCGGTGACACCGCGCTCCGGACGCCGGTGCTTGCAGTCGGGGGAGTGGGCCCGGCCCTGATAGCGGCCCTCCGCGTCCGAGGTGTAGACCTGCACTTTGGCGAGCACGCCCAGTGGCAGCCCCGACCCCTGCCGCCACCCGGTGCCGGTGTCGTGTTCGAAGGGCTCCAGATCCAGTTGCTCCATGGCCAGCAGACCGTGCCAGACCGCCGACACGAAGGGACGGCGCGGAAAATCCCGGTCGTCATACCCGACAGCCTCCAGCCGGCGCAGGTCGGCCACGCCGCGGGCCAGAGCCAGCGAACGCAGCGCGTGATCGGTGTCGCGTCGCCCCTCGCGCAGCCGCACCAGCACCCGTTCGCCTTCTGCCGAGCTCAGATGGCTGCCGAACGCCTCGTGATGCGGATCGTGGATACGGGCGGGCCAGACCGGCTCCTCCTGCCCGGAAGAGGGCTGGCGCGGCGCGAAGAGCGCGTCGGGCAAGTCACTTGCACCGGCGACGATGCAACCCTGCCATCCTGAGCTGCACCGTTCCTCCAGAACGCTCAAGGCCACGACCTCAAGCCCGCCGTCGACGGAGAACACCACGTACAGCTGTTCGGCATCCCGCATCGCGGTGCGCAGCGCGCGCAGGTGCTCGCTGGTGACCGGACGCCTGCTGTGGACCGGCGCGTCGTCGAACACCCCCGGCCCCAGCCCCGATCCGGTCCCAGGCCGCGGCTCTGCCGGGGACGGCGCCGCCGGCTGTCCGGCCTCGGCAGTCTCCGGCTCGCTGTAGGAGAGCGTGTGAGGGTAAGTCAGAAGCCGCACGGCCACCGGCTCCGGCACCCGCAGGGTGAGGACGGACTGCGGCTCCCAGACGGTGCCGGCCGTGTACGAGGCGAGCACCCCCAGTTCCCACTCACCCAGCCGGTCCACAAGTGACCTGCCAGAACCGCGCTCCGCCGCATCATCAGGAAAACGAGCGACCACAACCCGCTCGCCGTGTCGCCCGCCGGCCGCCGTTCGGACGTCGGCCTCCCAGCCGGCCACCACCGCCCGGGCCCGATCCAGTATCTGCTTGCGTCCCTTGCGGCGGCTGCCCATCGTGTCGGTCAGGTGATGAACCACGTACGTCTGCTGCTGCGGGTCGTCCCAGCTGTCCTCGACCGCGCCGCGCCACCGCCGCCACAGCTTCAGCAGCAGCCGGCGAGCCTCGCCGGGGCCGCCCAGCGGCGCGAAGGCCGGCTCGTCGGCGGGAACATCCGGTTCCGTCATGGCAGCCGCCGCGGCAGCCGCCAGCAGCGCCCTTTCGACGACCAGCAGCCGGGCCTGCTCCTGCAGGACGCGCAGATACCCGGCTTTTGCCTCAAGAGCTTCCCCGGCCCAGGCCCGCAGCCAGGGAAACAGCGCCAGCTTCCGGTGGGTACGGTGCATGCTCGCCAGCGCGCCGCCCCATTGCCGCAGCACCGACTCGCGTACACGTTGGGCCTCTTGCCGCTCCTCCCACGTGCCGTCCTCGTCGTCCTCCGCGTCGTCCTGCTCGGCAGGGACCGCCGGACCGTCGGCCACGGGCGTGTACAGCACAGCGGCCGCGTGCCGGACCTCTTCGTCGCTGAAGGTGTCCTCGTCCGGTGCGCGGAAGCTGTCCAGTTCATACAACAGACCCAGCCCGGTCACCGTGTCCAGGAACACCGCCAGCCCTGTACCCGGACGTGCCCAGGACCCGTAGGTGCCGCACTGCGGGCACATCCGGCCTACCACAACGGCATCCAGATGTACCGTCCGTTCGACGCCGTGAGCCGAGCGCAGGTACGAACACGAGGGTTTGGCATGCAGTTTCGCCTGCTTGCCCTGCCCCGACCACACCGTGATCGCCGTGCCCTCGAACGGGCCGAGTGGCACGTCCGGTGTCAACTGACCGTGCATTGCGCTGGCTCCCTCGTGAGCGAACTTCGTCACCGGCCCAAACCATCGTGACCAGGCCGAAGTTGACCTTAGCCCGGTCCGCGCCGAGTCCGGCACGGCTACGGCCTATTGATCTCAAAAGCGCACAAGTAGATAGACTTCATCCGCCGTCGATGTCGTCATGCTGGCGCTGCAGGCCGGCGATGCTCACTGCGCTGCCTTCCGGGTTTCTCCCCACGCTGCCTGTCTCCGTACCGGGTCAGGCAGCATGAAAGAGATCTCATGCGACGCGGGCCGGTACCTGGTCCTTGGCCAGCAGTTGGGCCAGCGCGTCGGTCTCGTCCTCGGGTACGGCGATGGCGGCCAGGCGGCGTGCGCGGGTGACGGCGACGTACCAGACACGCAGGACCTCGTCGGTGGCCGGGTCTGCGGTGGCCCAGCGCTGGACGCTTCCGGCATCGGGCAGCAACAGCAGGACGCCGTCTGCTTCGTCGCCCTTGAGCTGGTGGACGATGTTGGTGCGGATACCGGTGGCCACCTGGAGGCGCGACACGGTGGGTTTTCCGGCGGGGCGGCCCTTGCCGCCTTGCGGAGCAGCCCCGGGAAGAGCGGGCCAGGCCTTCATGGCCTGCCAGACCTGCGGCCCCCATTCCCGGTGGGGCGCAGGCAGGCTGTGCAGGAAGGCGAACGCCGTGCGGTTGACCTGTCCGGCCGAGAGACGGTGGCCGGCCATGATGCGGTCGGGGCCGCCGGTTTCGCCCGGGTACCAGTATCCGAACAGGACGCGCACGGCGACCGCGCAGGCCCGGGCGAGGTCATCGCCGCTGGCGCCCGGGGTGTGGGTGACGGTGCGGGCCCAGCCCAGGCTGGTGATGGCTTTGGTGTTGGGCTTTTCCCGGGTGATGCCCGGAAGGGTGGCGTACTTGTAGGCGGTCGCCAGGCAGTCCTTGGCCGGGACGGCGTACTCCTCGGCCAGCGTGCGGAAGGCGTCGACGATGCCGGCACCGGTCGGGGCGTGCAGGTGCCGGCTGCCGGAGTCGGCGAATAGGGTGGGCAGCACGAGGACGGGGATGTCGTCGTCGCGCACCACGGAGGTGTCCGGCGGGCGTTGCCCCGTGCGCAGGGTGGACGCGAGCCGGCAGATGACGGGGGAGCTGCGCCAGTTGCCGGTCAGGCGGTGCGGGGCGGGGGAGAGCTGAGCCGCGAAGGACTGGAGAGCCTGGGGTTCGGCGCCGCGCCAGGCGTAGATGGCCTGGTCCGGGTCACCGACGAGAACCAGCGGCAGGCCGGCGTCGTGCAGCAGCTGAAGGATCGCCAGGTCGGCGGCGGAGCAGTCCTGTGCCTCATCGACGACGACTTCCGCGAACCGGGAGAGCAGCGGGGGCAGCAGAGCGGCGGCGGTCTTGGCGTGGCGCAGGTTCCACAGGGCCAGGACCCGCGCCTCGTGCCCGGTCAAATAGCCTTCGTCACACCACGCCTTGCGGGTCTCGAAGATCTTCTTCTCCCACTGCGCGCGGCTGTAGGAGGTGTCCTTGATGAGCTGGCGGGTGTCGTAGTCGAGCTTGTCCCAGGCAACAGCCTCGCGCGCCTCGCTGTAGGAGGGATCTACCGTCATGGGGAAGCGGTGCAGGTTGATCTCCCGGTCCGCGCCCTCCACTGGGGCCTTGATGCTCGCCCAGGATTCCAGCAGACGGGGCGCCGGCTGGGCCGCCCGCCGCGGCTTGACCAGGAACTCCCACAGGAACGAGTCGAGCGTGCCGATGAAGTGCGGCGCCTGGACCAGATCGGCGCGGCCCGCCGAGCGGCAGCGCCGGGCCATCTGGTCCCGCGCCACCCGTGTGAACGAGATCAGTGCCCGCCCCTTCCGCAGCCGCCGCCGGGGCGACTGCAGATGCCGGTTGGTGATCACATGCGTCTTGCCCGCGCCCGGGCAGGCAGCCACATACGCAGGCGCAGCCACGACCATGGCGGCCTGCTGCTGCTTCTCGGCGTCGGCCCGTACCGGATCCTGCTGAGGCGTCGTCATGGCGCGCCCACTGCGAGCGTGCTCGTGTCCTGGGCGGTGATGAAACGGATGGCACCCGCCAGGTACTCGGGCACCGTGAACGGCACCACCCGGTCGGCCAGTATGTCGGCGAGTTCCTGCGCGAACCGGCCCTTGGAGATCTCGGTGCCCTTCAGGATTTCTCCGTCCGTGCCGGTGACGGTCCGGCTGGCCTTCGGGACGAACAGCTCCCCGAACGCCAGGGAGGGATCCGTCGCCTCAACGACCTGCTTCCAGCGGTCCTGCGAGTGCGGCGCGCAGCGCAGGAACGCCGCCCGCAAGGCGGTGATGTTGTTCTGCGACCACAGGGCCGGCTCCAGCGTCCTCGGCGCCGCGGCCAGGTGCAGCTCGCCAGGAGAATGCCAGCCGCGCGGCAGCTTCCGCAGCGACTGCAGCCGGGGTGGTTCCGGCTGATCGGGTGCCACGTCCGTGTCGGTGATCAAGGCAACCCGCCGGCCCAGACAGATGCCGTCAACGGGTGCCAGCAGCACCCGCAGATAGACCTCGAACCCGACACCGTCCACGATCACCCGGGTGGTGCCGAAGAACCGTTCCACCGCCTCGAACGCCTCCCGCTTCGCCGGCGCATCGGCGTCCTCGTCTGCGGCGAGGACCCGCTCGGCCAGAGCCGGCAGCAGCAGAAGCTCGGAAATACCCTCCACGAGGATCGCCCGCGACGCGAACAGCAGAGCACTCTTGGTGGCATCGAGATAGCGGTCCAGATGCCGCACCCGGTCCGGGCTCAACTGCAGCCGGGGAATGGGCAAAGGCCGCGCCCGCCAGCCGTCCGACAGCTCACCCGGGCAGCGCGCCATGACCACCAGGTCCTGAACGCTCGCAGCGGCCGACAGGATGGGGGAGTGGGTGGTGACCACCACCTGCAGATGCCCGGCCGGCTCAGCCGGATCTCCCGACGGCTGCCGGCGCGAGGCGCGCGCCCGCCGCTGCAGGTAACGCAGCAGCAGGGTCTGCAGCTGCGGATGCAGGTGCGCCTCGGGCTCCTCGACCAGCAGCACGGTCAGATCCGCCTCTGCCGCCGCGTCCAGCTCGGCCATCACCGTGGCGATGAACAGGGTGTTGGCGTAACCCAGCCCCGAGGCCGACAACGGGAACGGCGCGGCGGAGACATCACCCAGCAGCATGCGCAGCGACCGGGCGATCGACGCGAACGTCGGCTCGGCCAGGGCCAGTTCACTCGCCTGGGGATGCGCGCCGACCGTCAGATCCCGCAGCGGCTGGTTGATCTTCTCGCTGACCTTGACCACGTCCGGGTCCGCAGCCACCTTCTTCAGCTCGGTGCCGATCCGTTCCACGAAGGCATCGGCCTGCTCGTCATCGCCCAGCAGCCCGCGAAGGATCATCCGCACCCGATCCCCGCCCGCCGAGGCCAGCTCCCGCTCGGCATCGCGCAGCGCTGGCAGATAGACATGCCGCACACCGCCCCGCGCCGGAGGGTCCCCCGTGACCGGAAGGCCCGCGCCCTGCGCCCAGACGGTGCTTCCACGCCGCCCGCCCGTTTGCGGCGGCGTCCAGGACACCTGCCACCGGGCGGTACGGCTGTCAGGAGTCCCCTGGGGCAGCAGCGCCTCGAGATACGCGCCGCTTTCCTGCGGGCCGATGCCGGCCACGTCCAGTTGCAGGCTGGGGCCGCCCTGCGCGGCCGCGGTGGTGAGGACATCGGACTCCTCGAAATACCGCACGCGCCGCCCGTCCAGGGGGTCCGTGAGCAGCCGGAGCGCGTCGATCACGGACGACTTGCCCGCGTTGTTCTCCCCGACCAACACCGTCACTTCCGGCCGCAGCGGAATCTGTACCCGCTCGCACGACCGGAACCGCTCCACCAGCACCTCGGCCACGTACACTGCCCGCCCCCGTCCCCGGCATGTCACTCTGAGGAATAGCGATCATCGGATAATAGTGGGCATTGTCTGGCGCAGCGTTCAGAACTCGTCGTAACCCAAAGCGGTCAGCGCAGATGATGGCCCGCGCCACAGGAAGGCCAGCTGTCGTGAGGCCGGGCCCAGCTGCACGTGAGCTGCGAACCGGGCGTCCAAGAGGAACGCCATGTACATCACCAGGCGCTGCAGGTAGTCGTCTTCGAAGCCGATCCGCAACAGCGCCGTGCCTGGTGATGCCCGTCGGCACGACCACCCTCGCTTCCCGCAGGCCGGGGCTGGTCTGTGGGGGAAGGCCCGGCCCGGTAGCTGCCCAAGACAGCGGTCACGGGTGCCGTGGGGTGCGCAAGCGTTCAGAACTCCTCATCACCGGGCTCCGTCAGCAGTCCGAACTCCGGCTCGTAGCGCAGCAGGGACTGCACATAGCCGTTGTGGAACTGCCAGCCCTGGCGCAGTACCGTCCTGACCGGCGCGAATGCGAGGTTGCCGACCCTCCGGCTGGCGCCGAGTGTGGGAACCGCGGTCTGCCCGGGCTCAAGAGAGGGGATCTCCACGATCAGGCGGTGCCCGAGACCCGGCACATAGACGTGCCACGGCGCCAACTGCGCCGGCAGGTAGCCTGGGTAGGGCCGTTCCTCCATGGACGTTCCGTCCAGCTGAAGCTGGCGGCGCAGGATCTGCGCCAGCTCCGGCCGGTCGCCGCTGCTGGCCGGGATCACACGGTGCACCGCCCGGGACTCCATACCCGTGCGGCGCAGATGCCCGCAGATGTCCTGGCTGGGGCCCACAGACTCGCGGTACACCAGAAGACCGCAGGAGATCGCCATCCACGTGAACAGCAGGGCACGGAACTGCAGGTGCTCCGGGAGCGCGGGGTCATCGGCCTGCACCGGCCAGAAGTCGGGCTCGGTGTGGACCTCCTCGTGGAAGGTCAGCCCTCCGTGGATCATCAGCATGCTCGGCTCGGTGATGCCGGCGCGCACACAGGCTGCCGTATCCGTCCACCAGGACCACCAGGTGCCACCGTCATAGGCGGGCCCCCAGGACACGGCCCGCAGCACAACACCCCTCTCGATGTGCACCGGCGGCTCTTCCCACACCATCAGTCCGGATGGCGAGGGCACAATGCTGGCGATCTGGGCGATGCACGGGACGTCTATCCCCGCGACGCTCGCGGCGGCTTCCCGGGTGATGTAGAACAAGTCCGCTTTGCGTAGCCGACGCCTTTCCGCATTGGCCAGGGCGGCCGCCTGATCCTCCACCCGCTCAAGTGCCGCCACGGCGGGCGGCATCAAGAACGTCACTCCCTCCTGCTGCAGCATGTCCGCCCACGTCTGGGGCGCGTTGTAGCGGAGGAAGTCCAGTGTCTGCAGCCACAGGGCATGCACGTCCTGGATGCCGGTCAGCTCCACGCTCATAGTGGGCTCGATCCTGGAGAGGGATGCTGGCGGAAACGGTGCGGGCACGGGGGGCGGTTGTAACCTGTGCCGCCCGGTGCTCGCGGGCGTGGTCAGCGGCTGGGCAGGATCTCTTCCCGGCCGATGCGGATGGCCTGAAGGTGCTCGCGGGTGATGTCCTCGGTGCCATCGAGGATTGCGGCGACGGCGGCGCCGCAGATGAGCTGCGACAGGTAGAGGAAGTAGCCGCCGGTGCGGTCGTGCAGGTACTGGGCGTGCCGGGTGAGAACGTCCTTGCTCAGCTTGCGCATGCGCAGGTTCTTTTCGTAGCCCTTGAGCGCGGCCAGGAGGGGCTCCTGGTTGTCATCGCTCCAGGGCAGCGGGTCTACCCAGGTGACCGGCAGCAGGCTGCGCACCTTGTGTTCCTTGGCCACTGCCGCCTTCAGGTCGGATGGAGTGGCCCCCGGCTGCAGCCGCTGGTGGGCGGTCCACAGCGCTTCGTCGCGGCGGTCGCAGCCTTTGCGGGCGGCATGGACGATGTCGGTCGCGCCGGTGCCGCAGAAGATGGTGGTGATGCCCAGCCGGGTGCGCAGGTAGTCGAAGTAGTGCAGGATCGGGCCAAGTTGGGCGGGGGAGACCCGCTGGATGTCGTCGACCAGCAGCAGGCGGGTCTGCTTGCGTTCCATGACGGTGTGCACGGGCAGGGACAGGTCGGGGATGCGGCGCGGCTGACGGGCTTCCGCCTCGCTCTTGGGCTCGGGTGTCAGAGCAAGGAAGGAAGCGATCTCCCATATCCAGTTGAGTTTGTTCTCCGGGTCGTGCGGGACGGTGATGTGCACGACCGGGATCCGGTCGCTGAAGTGTTTTTCGACCCTGCGCTGCAGCTCCCGGCCGATGAGCCGCAGCAGGTATGTCTTGCCGGTGCCGGCCGGGCCGTCGATCACCATGTCCAGCAGGCCCTCGTACCGGTTGCCGTTGACACCGAAGGTTCCTCGGGCCCGCAGCAGACAGTCTTCCAAGAACGCGGTCTCGATCATCAGCAGATGGCGGTGGTAGTCCACCCGCGGGTCGTCCACGTCGACTTCCACGTCCGCGGGAGCGCAGTCCAGCAGGTCGGGTGGATTGAACTCGGTGCGCACATACCGGTCCCAGCCTTCCCAGGAGAAGATCCATGCGGGCAGGGGCGGCGTGGTGCGCACCAGGTGGGCCATCTCGGCCCGGGCATCGGATGCGGCGGGCGCGGTGGTCTTCATACGGCTCTCCTCGGCGGGTGAAGCGAGAGGCGGGTTCATGCGGGCGCAGCGGTGCCGGCCGGCGGGTCGTCCTCGGAGCCGGCCGGGGCCCAGGTGGGCAGGGTGTAGCGGCCGTTGCCGACGTCCCGGGCTGGCACGGGCAGCGAGGGGGCGGCGGGAACGATGTCGGGGTCCAGCGGCGTGGCCGGCGCCGCGGAGTCGGACGCGTCGCCGGTCTCGGGGCGGATCACTCCGCGGAACGGCAGGCGGGGCTCGGCCGCCTGCCGGGCCATCGGCCCGCGGCGGGTGCGGCGGTGGCGCTCCTTCACGGCCAGGGTGATGGCCACCTCATCCTCGCGGCTGCCGCCGCCCAGCGCCCATTCCTCGGCGGCGTCCTGCCAGTGATAGTGCGTCCACGGCAGGTCGGCCAGCATGTGCCGGTAGAGGAACTCCACCGGGATCCACCTGCCGCTCAGCCGTTGGTCATACAGCCAGGCGACGCCGGGATAGTAGGGGTTGTAACGGGCCTCCCACCGCCCGTTCTTGTGCGCGAGTCCGGAGTCGAGGCCCTCCAGATCCCGCAGCCGCCCATCGAGGGAGCGGTAGGTGCGGTTGTCGATCTGGACGCCCTTGTCGGTGACCGTCACCCAGGCCGGCACCAGCAGCTTGCGGTTGTCCTCGGCCGTCAGCTGCCGGGGCCGGTAGCCGTAGCTCGCCACCAGCCGGTCGTACATCTGGTTCGGGGACAGCACCATCCCCGGATACAGGGGGCTGCGCAGCCCCTCGTGCGGCTGCTGCTGGTAGTCGAGCGCCACCCATTCCTCGGCCGCGGCCTGTACCTGGTTGATGCTGAACAGGCGCTGGCGTTCGACGCCGTAGCCGCGCTGCTCGAAGCTGCGGCCCGTCCAGCCCTTCACGAACTGGCTGAAGGTGTCGGCGAAGCCGTGGAAGAAGGCCTCGGCCAGCGGCTTGTCGGTGGGCGTGTCCTTGCGGGCGTATTCGATGCTGATGCCCAGGAAGCTGCACACCATCTTGAAGTGATCGCTCAGATAGGGGCTGCCCTGGTCGATGACGATGGTCCGCGGGTGGATGACCGGGCGGGCCGCGACGGCCTCGGCGAAGCGGGCGTCGGCCGCACACAGCTGGCCGTAGGGCAGGGCCGAATCGCGGGCCGCGGTCAGCGGGTCCCAGCCGGGCCGCATGGTCAGCGGGGCGAAGCACTGCGCCAGCAGCAGCACCAGATCGAACGCCTTGGTGGCGCGGCCCCCGATGCGCTGCCCCGGCTTTCCCTCCCCGGTCACCACGGGAACGATCATGAGGGCCGTGCAGGAGCGGGAGGCGACATCGATCGCGGCGGTCAGCTCGGCCGAGACGGCGCGGCCGTCGTCCCCGATTACCTTGATCTTCAGCGGAGAGGTGTCGATCTGTACCAGCTGGCCCGGCCGCAGCGCCACCGACGGCGTGTACGGGCGCCGCGGCTTGCTGGCCTCGCGTGAGCGCCGACGCGTGGTCTTCTTGAGCTGCTCGGTCAGCCCGAGCTCCTGCATCCGGGTGTAGAACGTCGAGCGGGGCAGCAGCAGCCGCTCCGCCTCCCGAGGATCCTGCAACTCCCGGCGGTAACGCTGACGGACGAGGGTCTCGACGTCCTCGTACACGCGGTTGACCCGGCCGCCCGACTCGCGGGCGTGGCGGGCGGTGGCCTCGTGCATCAGCGCGATGACCCGCTTGTCGGTGCGGCCGCCCGGGTCGGGGGTGCGGGTCTTGCGGCCGTCGTACAGCAGCACCAGCGGATTCTCGTCGGCCCCCTTCCAGGCGCGGCGCCGGTCATCCAGCGCCCGCCAGCTGAACTTTATGCCGACGGCGGCGAGTTCGGCCGACTTGGTCTGGCAGCGCTGTTTGAAGGTGGTGGTGTCCGGGTCGTAGCCGGGGCGGGCCGTGGTGGAGCCGGGCCGCAGTCCGGTGTGGAGTTCTTTCATGTGCTCGTGCCACCACAGGGCCTTCTCGCGCTCTGCCGGGGTGGCGGCCTCCAGCAGCTCGCCCAGCGCGGGCAGGCATGCGCGGGCCACGTCCTGCCCGTCGTTGTCGAGGACGGCGAAGTCCGGGGCGCTTTCCACCTCCCGCCACAGCATGTCCACCGGCGCCACATCGCCCGACTGCGGCCGCAGGGTGATCTGCCGCCCTTGGAAGGCGCTGACTTCCCACACGCCACCGCGCCAGCGCACCAGATCCCCCAGGCAGACCCGGTCGGTCTCGAACCAGCCCGACACAGTGCCCGTCATCGCTGCCCCCTTGCCGCCCAGACCGGGGAGAAGGGCAGTAGCGGCCGGCTCCAGTCGATGTCCAGAAGACGGCGCCAGATGAGCTGGTACACATGGTCGTGACCGAGGAACTCGGGCACTCCGCTGGCCAGGACGCCCTCCTTCAGCGGGCGCGGTCGTCGAAACACGGCCAGCAGGGCACGCTCATGCGCCTGATCGCAGACGGCAGGCTGCCGGAAGTCCGCCACGAGCAGCAGGTTCTCCCGCCGCACCCCGTGCGGGACCGGGCGCACGCACACGCTCCAGCCGGCCTGAGCGGCGACCTCGCGCAGGGCGGCCAGGCGTTCGCGCCACTGCGGGCCCATCCGGTGCGGGGCGAGCACCACGGCCTGCCGCTGCTGGTCGCGGGTCAGGGCGATGAAGTCCGGCCGCCACCGGTGCCGGATGCGGCCCTGCTCCCAGTGCAGTTCGACCGGCTCCCCGGCGAAACGGCGGATGGCGGGATCGAAGTCCAGCTCGGTGGCCACATAGGTGCGCCGCTTGGACCCGCACACCACCAGCGTGCTGGTCGTCGCCGACCACCAGCCGGTGAGCTTACCCTGCCGGCCGTGGTAGGCGACCGGATCTGTAGGCGGCTGGCGCTCCTCCAGCGCCACCCCCCGCAGCGCCTCGGGTGCGACACACACCAAGCGGCCATCGTCGTCGAGATGCCACGCCCTCACCTCACGCACCCGGCGCCTCCCTCCGCGTCTGCCCGCCGGAGCCGTCGCCCCGAACCAGGCCGTGACGCCAGCCTGGCCGTCTCCCGCCCGCAGCGGTCAGTGCACCGAAGCAGGCATCACTCGAACGGGTGACACCCCCTTGACAAACCAGCCTCCGGTCAACTCGCCTTTGGTAAAGGCCAGTTCTCAGGCCATGCAGGAGCGCTCGCGCAACGAGCCGGACGGCTCAGCGAGTCGGCTGTGCCCCACGGCCAGCACCCGCCGACGGCGCCGACGGGCACCACCGGCACCGTCGGCGAACGAGGCCGCAGCTGGCTGAGCATGGTGATCCAGCCACTGCGCCAGCTCGCCCCAGCCGTCCACGTCCTCCAACCCCCAGCCGGCCATCAGCTGCTGAACGTCCTGCACCCACACCGCCCGCGCCGCAGGCGTGCGCTCGCCGCGCTGCTCGTAGCACAGCATCTCCCGCGCCAGCTGGACGGCCTCCGGATAGGTCACCAGCGGACCGGTGCGCAGCTCCCGCCCCTCCAGTCCCGCCCGCCAGGCCCGCTGCGTCCAGCTCCACACGTCCGGCGTACGTTCCCACCAGCGCGCCACCATCTGGAAGCCGTCGGCGAACAGCTCCGCTCCCGCCGCCCCGAAGCGGCGCTCCAGCCGCAACCGGTCGGCGTGCGCACGCACTACCTCCGGCAGTCCCTCCAGCCGCACCACGTGCGGGTCCTGGCCGCGGTGGTCGTCCGTGAATCGCCGGTGACGCAGGCACACCCGCCACGGATCCGGCCCCATCAGCCACGCCGCCTCACCCACACCCCGGGCAAGGGCGCACAGGTCGCAGCAGCGCACCACATGCCCCCCACGGACCTCGAACGGCCACTGCCAGCGCGCCGGATCATCTCCCGGCAGCAGGAAACGAGCCTGGAGGTTGGTCAGGGCCAGCTGCAGCCGGTGCGGTGTCCGGCCGGACAGCACCGCCAGATGATCCAGTGCCGCCCGGTTGACATACAGCTCCGCCAGGGCCGGCAGACGAGGATTGACCGGTTGGCGGCCCGTGCCCACCCGGTCCAAAAGATCTCCGAGCTCCAACTTGTGGGCATGTGCCAGGCGATTGACGAACGAGCCGGTCGACTCGCCGGCCAGGTGCGGCACGGGGACCCGCAGCCGCAGGCGCGGTCCCCATACGCCCGTCCTGTCTGCCATCGCACCTCCCACCAGGACCGCATGCGCCACAGGCCGGCCGCGCGCGGCCCGGCCGGGATCACGCGCACAACGCAACCTCCGCATCCCAGTCCCGACCGCGCACGGCCGCAAGCCCCCATCACCCGTTCGAGTGAAGTGCGGGCGTCTGTGCACTGCAGGGCGGCAGGCCCCCTTCCACCCTCGAGGAGGACCTGACTGCCTCAAAAACCCGAAAGGAGCACGGCTATGGCCGAGTTACCACGGTTGCGTACCCCGCTGCGCCCGTTCCAGCAGCAGGCGGTCGACAACTGCGTCACCGAGTTCCTCCTCGGTGCGCCCCGCTGCCGCGTCGACTCCCCGTGCGGCAGCGGCAAGACCTTCATCGCCCTCAACGTCGTGCACCACATGGCGCCCACGGGCACCTCCGTGAACGTCGTGCCCACGCTGGAACTGCTCGAGCAGACCGCCCGCGAGTGGCACAAAGAAGGCCGCCCCGGCCGCTACCTTGCCCTCAGCGGAGATCCGGACCTGCCCAAGGACCCGGCCCTGCGCGGCATCCTGACCGCCGTCACCACCCCTGCCGCACTCGCCGCGGAGATCTCCCAGGCCGACGGCCCGGTCAGCGTCTTCGCGACCTACCACTCGCTGGGAAAGATCGCCGAAGCCCACCGGCTGTTCCACATGCCGCCCTGGGACGTACTCGTCAGCGACGAGGCCCACCGCACCGCCGGCAACCTCGCCAAACCCTGGGCGCTGCTGCTGAACAGCCAGCAGATCTTCGCCCACCACCGGCTCTTCGTCACCGCCACCCCCCGCAACTTCGAGTCCAACACGGGCCAGGACCTCCCGATCGACATCGAAGTCGCCTCGATGGACGACCTGAACCTCTACGGCCAGGTCGTCTTCCGCCTCTCCCTGGCCGACGCCATCGACCAGGGGCTGCTGGCCGACTACCGCATCGTCGCCATCGAGGTGGAAGACGCCGACCTGCGCGCCATCCTCAACCGCAACCCGATGCTCGCCGCCGACTCCGAAGGCCTGCGCATGGCGGCCGCCGAGGTCGCCCTGCTGCGCGCCATGCACGACTACGACCTACGACGCGCCCTGGTCTTCTCCCCACGGATCAAGGCCGCCGAGGTCTTCGCGGAAACCCTCCCCGAGACGGCTGCCCTGATGCCCAAGCGGATGCAGGGCCCGCTCCAGGCCGGCACCGTCAACTGCGAGCAGAGCCGCTACGAGAGGCTCACCCAGGTCAGCGCCTTCAAAGAAGCCTCCCTGACCTCCAGCGACAAAAAGCCACTGCGGGCCGTCCTGACCAACTGCATGATCTTCGCCGAAGGCGTCGACGTCCCCGCCATCGACTCCGTCCTGTTCACCAGCGCCAAGACCAGCACGTACCAGATCGTCCAGGCCGTCGGCCGGGCCCTGCGCCCGGTGCCCGGCCAGAACAAAGTCGCCCACATCATCATCCCCGTCTACAAGGCCCCCGGCCAGGACCTCGCCGACGCCGCGAAAGGCACCCGCTTCTACCTGCTGCAACAGGTCCTGTCCGCCCTCAAGCTCTACGACGAGCATGTCTTCCACCGCGTCCACTACCTGCGCCACCCCAAGCCCACCGACCCCCTGCACCCGGTGGCGCGCCCCGAACGCGCCGACGAACTCATCCCCCTGCTCAGCCTGTACGCCGAAGACCCCCACAACTGCATCTGGGAACTCGGCCTCGAAAGCGCACGCCGCTACCGCGAACAACACGGCCACCTCAAAGTGCCCAGCAGCTACTGCGGCCCCGACCGCTTCTATCTCGGCTGGTGGCTGGGCAACCAGCGCTCCTTGCGCATGAACCACAGCCTCAAGCCCGAACGCATCGGAGCGCTCGACGCGCTGGGCATGATCTGGGAACACCCCCGCACCAGCATCGAGCACCGTCTGGGCATCGCCCGCGACTACCACGCCCAGCACGGCCACCTCTCGCCCGTGCCGGGGGAACGCTTCCGGGGCATGGACGTCGGCCGCTGGATCAACACATGCCGCACCAAGGCCCGCCGCGGGCAACTGCCCTACTGCTACCAGCGGGCCCTCACCGACATCTACCCCTGGTGGGACGCCGGCTGGGACAAGCACGGCCACTGGCGGCGCATCTACGCACGCGCTCTCGCAGCCGCCCGCCGCGGCGAACTGGCATTTCCCGACCTCGCCCCGGACAGCGACGACCGACCGCTGGAGCAGTGGCTCGACAAGCAACTCCAAGTCCTGCCCAGCCTCAGCTCCGCTCAGCACAACCTCCTCGGAGCCCTGCCGCTCCACCACCCGCTCGCCCTGCTGCTGCGCCCGCCCCGCAGCCAGAGCGAACGCGCCTTCGCCCACGGCCTGCGCCACGCCCACGCCTACTGGCGCACCCATCAGCACCTCAACGTCCCCTACGACCATGTCGTCTGGGACCGCGGCAGCTCCTTCCGCCTCGGGGAATGGCTCTCCGACAAACGCCGGCGGCCCTACCGTCTGTCCCGCGAACAGCTCGATGCTCTCGAAGCACTCGACATGCGGTGGACACGAACGTTGGTATAAAGCGGCCGCGACCGGCGCTCGCACGTATCTGTGCGGGACCGGCGGCATGACCTATCTCGACCAGAGCCCCCGGGCCTTGTCCGCCCGCCTTCAGGCCCTGCCGGTCGGCGCCATGCCGACACCGCTCGGCGCGTAATCCGAAGGCACCGCCGGGTTGCCGTGGGCGGCCGGAAGCGAAGCCGGGCGGCCCGGGGTAGCCCGGATCCGGCTCCGCGTCATGTCCGCCCGGGACGTACCGCTGAACGTCCCCAGTCGCGTACGACTCCGCCGTGCACCATCGCGTCCCGACGCATCTCGGTCACATGCCCTCTTGGCTCCGAGCCGGGAGCCAAGGCAGGCCCGCACGCGGGTGCGGCGTCCCGGGGACAGGCTCCGGCCCGTCAGACCGCCCGCGAGCTCTGCGTGCCTGCACCGGGATCCAGACGATCAGTGGATACTCACGGCTTCAGCCGGGGGAGGAACACCGCGAGACGACGGGAAGAAGCCGCTGCACGTGCGCACCTGGCGGTGCGGCGGCTGCGGTACTGAGCATGACCGTGACCTCAATGCGTCGCGTGTGATCTTCGCCGCCGGGCAGGCGGAGAGGCTAAACGCCCCTGGAGGGCCGGTCAGCCCTGGAGTGGAAATCCCACGCCAGGCACGGCCGTTGAACGGGGAACCCACCCGAAGCCCAAGCCGGTCACCACCGGCCGGCTGGCGGGAATCCCCCTCCTTTGGGAGGGGGAGGATGTCAACGATTCTGTGCCGGAGGTCAGGAAGCCGGGGTGGCGTTGCGGTCAGGCAGGAGTATCCAGGCGGTTAGCTGGATGCGCTCGCCGGCGGGGTCGTCGGTGACGCCGTGCGCCGTGGCCACCTGCTGGCGGGCGTAGTCGAGGAGTTCCCAGACCAGCTGGATTTCGGCCGGGGCGACATGCGGCTGGGGTGCGAGAGGAACGGCGTGCTGTGTGCAGGCGTCGAGCCACTGCTCGAGATCAAGATGGGCCTGCTCCAGGCAGCGGGCGGCGTCCAGGGTGATGGCCTGGTGGCGGGGGTACCCGTGGACGCGAGCGAAGGCGGTGATGCACCGCTGGTCGGGTGGCTGGAGGACGGTGAAGCAGTAGACGACGCCGGGGACGTCGAAGTGGCCGGGGTGGATGGCCCCGCACCACAGCGGCAGTCGGTCGAGGGCGTCTTTGAGGCGTGGTTCGCGCAGGGCGCGGGCGAGCCAGACCCGCTGGTGTTCGGCGAGCGGGAGGCGGCCGCGGCGGGATGGCGGATGGTCGAGATGGTCGATCAGGTCGACGAAGTTGCGCGGTTCGACCGGGGCGCCGGGCAGCAGTTCGCTGGGGGTGCCCACGCAGGCGGCGGCGACGCGGGTCTTGGCCATGAGCCGATCCACCAGCCGCAGGACGAGATCGAGCCCGACGTCCGGCAGCACGGTGTAGGACGTCACGTGGGTGTGCGGGGAGCCGAGGCGGTCGATGCGGCCCAGCCGCTGCTCGAGGATTTTCGGGTTCCAGGGCAGGTCGTAGTGGATGACGTAGCTGGCCTGCTGGAGGTTGACGCCCTCGGCAAGCATGTCGGTGGTGAGCAGGAGGTCGTAGAGGTCTTCGGGGATCTCGGAACCGATCTCGCCGGTCAGGTTGGCGGCGGTCAGTGGTGCGAAGTGCCCCAGCACTGTGGCGATGTGCGCCTTGGAGGGGATCTCGGTGTCGCCGAGATTGGCGATGCGGCCCTGGAGGAGGTCCAGCGGGCCGCCTGCGGCTGCGGCTGTTTCCAGGCGCTTTTCAAGATCCGCTGTGGTGACGCGGGAGCTGGCGAACAGGACGGTCTTCGCGGACGACAGCCCGGCGCAGATCCGGGCCAGGAGCCCTGTGATGACGTCGAGCTTGGGGTCATGAGGGACGGCTGCGGCAGCGGTACGGGCAAGGTGTTCCAGTACCTCGAGGTCGTGTTCGAGGTCGGCTCGCATGGACGCCACATCGAAGTCGGCGGCCTGCCGGTAGCGGAAGTCCCGTCCCGTCGTGTGCGCGCCGGGCGGAGGGCGTTCGCCGCCGAGGTAGTGGTCGACGAGTGTGTTGTAGTCCAGCTCTTCACCGTTGTGGGCCACCTGCCGGGTGGGGGAGTCCAGCAGCTCGCGGATCTCCTTCTTGAGCCGGACGGGCACGTAGACGCGCACCCGCCCCCGGTCGAGTTCGTCGAGGGCGGTGCGGGTGCGTTCGGCCATGTGGGAGGCGGTTGCGGCGAATGCGGCGACGGAGGACTCAATGCGTTTGAGCAGACCCATGCGCAGCAGGCCGAGCAGCAGGGGCAGCCAGCGCGGCTCGTCGGGATCAACACGTAGATAGGTGGTTGCCTTGTAGGCGGCCAGCCGCAGGGTGGCCACCCGCGGCGTGGGCCCGCGCAGCTTCTCCAGGTCGGTGAGCTGGTCCTCGGACAGGGCATTGTCGTGGCCGACCGCGTCCAGCACATCACCGAACAGGACTTGCAGCGGCGGCGGCAGGCTGTAGCGCACCGGAACCTGCCGCACGGTGGGGAATTTGAGCCGGCGTGCCTCGCGGGCGTAGGCCTGGACGATGAAGGGCCGGGTGCGGCGCACCATCAGCCGGTCCAGTTCGGTGTGCAGCCGCTCCAGGTCCCGTTCGTCGAGCATGTCCGCGTGCTCGCACAGTTCCTCCAGCTCGTCGAAGGACGGACGGAGCCGTTGCACCGGGTCGTCGGATTCGTCCCGCAACGGGGCGACGATCTTGAGGAGTTGGGAGAGGTCACGGCCCCGGTTTTGTACCGGGGTCGCCGACAGCATCAGGATCTTCGGCCGCACGGGTTGCCGGGCGAGCAACTGCATGAGCGCCCACCGCCAGGTGTTGCTGTTGCGCAGGGCGTGCGCCTCGTCCAGCACCACCAGCCCGTAGCGGCGCCAGGCACTGTCGTTGCCCCGGCGCATCAGGCGGCGTACCCGCAGCAGCAGCTGCGGGTAGCTGAGCACGTGCACGCCGTCCATCTGCCACTCGTCCAGCCGCCTGCGCCACACCGACTGCTTGATGTGGGCCGGGCACACCACCAACACCGGTCCCGCGCCAGTCAGGGTCAGGCGGCGGATCACCTCCCCGGCCATGTAGGTCTTGCCCAGGCCGACCTCGTCGGCCAGCAGCGCACCGCCGTAACGGTCCATCACCGCCAGCGCCTTGGCGACCCCGTCGCGCTGGAACGTCTTCAAGGACAGCGGCGAGGGGGCTGCGTTGACCTCGTCACCGAAACGGGCCAGCAGCATCCGCAGATACACCAGCTCGGCTGGATACGGGCACAGCCGCTCGTCGATCAGCGCAGCCAGGTCGTAGGAGGCGCCCTGCTGCCAGAACCGCTCCACGACCTGGGCCACGGCCCGGCTCTGCCGGGCGTTGTGTGCGGCAAGGCCGAGCTCGCCGCTGGTGCACAGCCCCGGCAGGGTCAGGTTGAAGGAGCCTGCCACTGCCCGGCACCGGCCCGAAGCCGTGACCTCCACCAGTGCTTTGGCATGCAGGAACCGGTGCTCCCAGCGCCGGCATTCCGCCCCGGGATGGCGCAGCCATTGCCGGATCTCATACAGCCGCCAGGCGCTGGCCGCCGTGGTGGGAACGCCATTGAGCTCGGCGCGCAGTGCCTGCTCGCTCTGCCCCAGTGCCTGGGCGACCCGTCTGTGGTCCTCCGGCGGTCCGGCGGGCTCGATCAGTGCGGCCCGCCCGGTCGGCTCCGCACCGATCAACAGCCGCACCGGCGTGCCAGCCTCGACCACCCGCCGCAGGGCGGGCACCAGCAGCTCCAGTCCGCGGAAACTGATGTATCCGGCGGTCAGTGTCAGGCATCCGCCGTCCCGCTCCGCCTCGCGCAGCCAGCCGGTCAGCAGCCCGGCGACGCTCTGCCCGTCCTCGTTGGTATACACCCCGGCCTGCCGCCACTGCGGACCGTCCGGCGGGAGGGTGGAGGGCATGTCAGACCTCCTCTCCCCGGGGGACGGCCAGCGGCCCGATGGCCTCGAGGAACGCGTTGACGGCATCCGTCATGGCCTGCGCCCGCAGCTTCAGCTGCTGCTCCACCGGCACGGCCACCGCCCCGCCGACCGGGGGCGCCAGCTGGTGCGCGGCCAGGATGCCCGGGGGCACGTCCAGATCTTCGAACACGGTCCGGTTCCACCCACCGCCGGCCTGGATGCGTTCGGCGCTGGCGTCGCCCAGCAGCGCCCAGGCCGCCAGGCTGAGCTCTTTGCCTGCATCGGGCCACAGCAGCCGCGGCCGCATCCGCGGGTCGGGAAAGACCATGGCTGGGTCGGCCAGGTCGACCACCGGACCGCAGATGCGGCGCGCGCAGGCCATCGCATACAGCGTGCCGGCCGCCCCCAGCAGCTGCCGCTTGGACGCCCACGGACTGCTCAACTCCTCGGCCTGCAGCCTAGAGGCGTGCACGGGAGCCATCTGCCCGGCCAGCAGTGCGGCGGCTTCCTGGAAGGACGCACAGGCCACGACGGCCTGGACGTCCCGGCCAGGGCGCGCGGGCCGGGGGCCGCCGGGGGAGAACTGGGATGCGGCGGCATGAGCCAGCCACTGCCAAGTGAACGGGGAGGCGGCCGCCTGGGGGAAACGGTCGAACAAGGCGCACAGCACCCGCACCATGGGAGGCGACCACAGCACGGCGTCGCTGGTGATGCCGTGGCGGTGAAGAAAGGCGATGACCTGAGTGACGGACTGGTCGGTCCGCTCCATGGCCCGGCTCACCGCATCGCGCTGCGCCCACCGTCCCTGGGCCCGGCGGGCCTCGCGCGGCAGGAAGTCCTGCAGGACCAGGCTGAGCTGATGGCGGTCGAGGCAGTGGGCAAAGCCCGCCGTGCGGGCCCTCTGCACGAGCGCATCGACGTGCTCGCGCTGCAGTTCCTCGAAGGCGATGCTCAGGCTGCACAAGGAGCGCTCCTCGGGCTTGAGCGAGGGGTTGCGGCGGATGAAGTTCTCCGCCGCGTCGGCCCATTCGGCCGCCAGCCACTCCACCGGCAGCACATAGCGCAGCAGCCCGGCCCGCAGCTCCAGCGCCTTCTCCACCAGGGCATCGGTGGGGTGCAGGCTCGCCTCCTCCAGCAGGGAGCGCACCTCACCGCCGGCGACCAGATCGGCGAGCCGGACGTGCCGCACACGGCCCGGCTGGTGGGCACGGAACTGGATGCGGCCTGCAGCGGTGAAGCGCGCCGCCACCTCCAGAGCCGGCCCGCCTATGTCGCTCCAGCGTTCCTCGGGCATCCAGGCCGGGCGCCGTCCGAAGGCCCCCACGTAGGAGGTGCCGCGCTGCTGGCCGTCCAGGATCCACCAGCGTGGCCGCCCGGCCAGCGTCTGGTAGCGGCCTGCGGCGGGCCGGTGGCCCACCGGCGGTTCCCAGATCAGCAGGGAGCCGACCCGGTAGCCCCGGTACAGAGAGTCGATCAGCCGCACGGAGAAGGCGGGCCGGATGCACAGAGCCCGCTGCATCGGAGGAAGGTCGTACGCCCCGCCCTCGGCCTCGTCCAGAAACCGCTTTAGCTCAATGCCGGTGTCCCTCACCCCACACCTCCAAAGATAGAAAAATGAGACAAAAGGGACGGTAGCGGGAGGGTCTGACAATCCCCGGCGGACACGGCGGTCACCTCTGCGGCCCGCCCTCTCGGCGTCCTTGCCGCCGCACACCTGTCTGCGCTGAGACGCCAGGAAACGCTGGTGCCGACGTCGGCCCGACTCTCGACCAGCTCAGCCCGGGTGCCCTGCACGGCCAAGCCCAGCGACCACCTTGGCGCCGGCAAGGGCCGCCCCTGTGCTGCCGTGGCCCATCGGTGAGGATGAGGAGGTGCAGGAGAAACGAGCCGAAGAGTACGGCCGGTGCGCCACGGTGCTGGATGTCGATTTCCAGGTCCCTGGTGCTGCCGCGATTTTCGATCAGGCGTTGACGAACGGGCTGGCGGCTATCGTCGCCCGCACCTGGCCAGGGCAGGAGACCGAGAAACGCAGGAACGGCGACCACCGGCTGAAGGCGGCATCACAGCTGCTGAAGATCATCGCTGAAGAATGCGACGAGGCCAAGGAGGGCATACGCGTTGTCCCGGACGCGGCCGACGAGCCGGAGATCGCAGTGGACGTGGCGACGCTGAACGACGCCCTGGAGCAGACCCAGCGGGTGCGGCACGCACGCGGTGTGGGCGAGTTGGAGGAGCGGCATGTCGTCGCACTGCTCGAACTTGATGACCACTCATGCCTGCGCCAGGTCAGTGAGGAGAAACGGGAAGCCGACTGGGTCAAGAACGAGATCCAGGACCGGTACGAGCGACTACGGGCACAGGACTACCTGGAACTGATCGGCGAGGAGGAAGCCGACCGGCGGAGCGCCCTCGCAGCCGACCACCTGCCTGCTCACCCCGACGACCTGATCGACGGCATGGGCCTTGCGGACTGCCCCGTCTGCGGACGCGAAACCCTCACTGTCAGAGGCCTCGACGATTTCGGTGTCGGCTACGGCCCGGGCACGTGCCTGGTGTGCTCCTACGTCCGCAGCCCCGCCACCGCCCACGACCTGACTTTGAACCACATGCTCGCCCGTCACCGTAACGACTGAGAACAACCGCCTCGTACTCCCTGGGCCGTCAGGGCACCCACGGCCCACTACAGCCGCAGGCGGCACCAGCAGTGCGGGAGTGGATGATCTGCATCAGCTCGGTGACTCTCGACTGCCGTCTCGATCCCGTCGAAGCAAGCATCAGAGCAGGTAACCCGACTCGCACCCGACAACGCGCCAGCCGCGGTCCCGCGCCCCTGCCCGGTCGGCCTTTAGGTCCTCGCACCGCCCGGGCTGGGCGGGGTTGTCGATCCGGTCGACGGTGTCGTCTGCACACCCCGGCGCTCACCCAGCCGACCTACCGCAACGGGCGCCTGCTGGGATGGGGCTCTACGGTCGTAGTGCCTTGCTTGACGACAGGACGACAGGACGACAGGACGACAGGGCACGGGCCGCCCCCGCACACCGCGCCCTGGTCCGGGGGCGCCCCATTCTCTCCAGATCCCAGTCGGCGCGATCGAGGGTGATGATGGTGCGACGGCCGCGTACGTCGGCGGCCTTTACACGTGATTCCTCACCCCCACTTCAATCCGACGGCACTCAGCTCCTGCACCCGGTCAGGGGCCAGGCGTTGCTTGCGTGCCCGGCAGTTGGCGATAAACACTCCCAGCGCACGGTCGTCACCGTCCACGGTTTCCACGTGCTGGCGAGGGACATTCAGGTGTCCTTCCCGCTGGCGATATTGGCGGGCGGCGGCGAGGTTGTCGGCCCACATCTGCGCCCGCGTCCTACTCACGGCCCTCTGCCGGCCTGGCGCAGGTCCTGCCTGAGGCTGCTCCTGGTCTGGCGTCAGGTGCAGCACCTGCGTGAGCAGCCACTGCTGCGCGGGCAGCAAGCCGCCCCATACGGCAACGGTGCGCTGGACGCTGGCCCACCGCCCGAGGTCCTCGCCCTGGACGACGATCTCCCCGGGCACAGCGGGCAGTTCCCCGCCGCCGTTGACGTGGGTGCGGGCGAGGTGGAAGCACCGCTGCCAGGCGATGTCCCAGGCTGGGCACCACGCGGGATCGATCATCTCCAGCTCCCGCCACCGCCGCGCACTGTTGGGCCTCCCCGATGCCCGGCCCCCGCCAGGCCCGTTCTGCGCCGCTCGTTCTCGTCGCGCGGCGGCACGCTGGTCACGCAGCCAGATCCCCACGGGGTAGCCTTGCCAGGTTGCCTCGGTGGGGGCGAGGAGGTGCCCGTGTTCCCCCGCCCAGCAGCGCGCGGCGGCCAGGCCCTCGGAGAAGGCCACCTCGAGATGGGACCACACCATCCCGGCCGCATCCAGTTCCCTCACCCGTTCCTCAGCCAGGGTGCCCTGGCGGTAGGCGACGCGCTGCTTGGCGATCCACACCCCCAGCGCGAAACCATCGGGGGCGGTATACCCGTAGGGGACCCGCAGGTGCCTCTGATCGGCGGCGTAAGCCATCGCGGCCTGCAGCCCCCGACGCCAGTACTCACCCTCGGGCCGCAGTACACGCGCCCTGATGAACGCCGCCAACTGCACCGGATCCCGGGCCGTGGAGAACCGCAGCAGCCCCTGCGCCGCCCCGCTGACCGCCCCACCCGCTGCCCCGCCCGCGCCCGAGGCAGCCTTCCGGCTGGGGGACTGGGGGACGGCGAGCTGCTCGACGGCCTCGGCATCGTGCGCCCGCAGCGCGGTCAGCACCTTCACCAGATGCGTGTACGACCGCGAGGCCAGCATCTCGTCCGGCTCCTCACCCGGCTCCAGGAACACCGGCACCACCAGCGAGGCCACCTTGCCCTCCCCGGGCTGCATCCGCAGCGCCCGGCCCACCGCCTGCACCACATCGGGCGTCGAGCCCCGCGCATCCACGAACACCACCGCATCACACTCCGCGGTATCGACCCCCTCGCCGAGCACACGCGCCGACGACAGCACGCACAGCTCCATCACGGCATCCTGGACCACCCCCGCGGAAAAGGTCTCCAACACCTGCCGCCGGTGTACCGCCCGATGCTCCCCACACAGCCAGTCCGCCCACACCGCTCCCGCCTCTGCGAACGATCCCGCATCGGCCTCCCACAACGCCGAGGCCACCTGCCCCAGCCCGCCCGCGAAAGCCTCCGCCTCACTCGTACGGTGATGAAACGTCAGCACCCGCCGCAGCCGGTGCTCCGCAGCAGTCTTCAAAACCGCCGTCTGCAAGGCCGCCAACCGCACCCCCCGCACCTCATCCGTGAACGCCTCCGCACCCACCAACCGCACCGCCGACAGCTGCGGATCAGCAATATCCACGCAGACCACCTGGTACTGCGCGATCAGCCCCCGCTCGATCGCCTCCGACATCGTCAGCCGGTACACCACCGGCCCGAAGATCTCCTCATCGTCCATCGATGCCACCAGCTGCCCCGACCCACGGGCTGCCCCCTCCAGCCCGGGTTCCTCCCACAACCGCGGAGTCGCCGTCATGTACAACCGCCGCACCGCCGGCAGCCGCCGATCGTCATGCACCACTGCCCACGGCTTCCCCAACACCCCCGCCGTCCGGTGCGCCTCGTCCACCACCATCAGATCCCAACGCCCCGCACCGGCCGCGTGAGCACGCTCCAGGACTCCCAGACCAGCCGCGGCATACGTGGCGAACACCGTCACCCGGCCCGCACCCGCGAGCCACCCCGCCAACTCACCCGCATCCGTAGTGCACCGCACCCCCACAGCAGCCTTCTCGCGCTCAGAGCACACCCCGAACAAGCGACCACCACGCCCGCCAGCACGCCATACGCCCACCATCTGACCCAGTAGGTCGAGCGTGGGCACCAGAACCAACACCCGTTCGGCACGGAGCCCCTGCGCTGCAAAAACCGCGATCAGGCTCTTGCCAGCTCCCGGAGGCGCAATCACCTGCGCACGCACCGCCGCGTCCGGCAGCTCTCCGCTCACCGAAGACCCGAGCGCGCGGACCACCGCATCAACTGCCTCGACCTGATGTGAACGGAGCCGCTGCTTCCTTGGCATGAGATCCCGCCTTCGATCTACGGGGGCAGTGAGCCCTCAGGGTAGAGTCTCTACAGAGAAATTATGATGCAAGACCTCAAGTTGCGAGGCCATCGCACGCTACAATCGAGCGTGCCTCACACATGACAGCCCCTGCATCTGAACCCCGAAGACCCCCATCCTGCCACCAGCAGTATGGGACAATAGACACTCAGAAGTGACGCTCCGTCAGAAACATGTGACGGAGCGTCAAGTGCCCGAGAAGACAAGAAGACAGACTCCGCACGCCTCTCCTTGTAGCGATCCTTTCAGCAGGGGAGCGAAGCGGACCTGCCTCGAGGCGCGAAGCGGCTCGACCGGCGGCTTGCCGCCGGAACAGGCCCGCAACGCGCATGCCAGTTGAAGCGAAGCGGAAACTGGCATGCGCGGCTGCCACGCCTGCGCCCGCGGAGCGGGCGCATAGCCGGCGCAACGCGCCGGCTATCACTGTCCAGCGCGCAGCGCTGGAG
>NZ_JBHWIQ010000051.1:0-28214 GCF_042732055.1 Streptomyces sp. NPDC059816 | reverse complement strand
CGGGCGAGTCCTTCGCCGGTGAGGTAGATCTCGCCGGGGACGCCGGGGGGTGTGAGGCCGAGGTGCCGGTCGAGGAGGTAGAGAGAAGTCCCGGGGACAGGACGGCCGATGCCGGGCGCGGCCGGCCAGTCCCGGGGATCCCCGGTGAGGAAGAGAGAAGTCGCGTGATGGGTCTCGGAAGGCCCGTACTGGTTCTCCAACACCACCCCGTCCAAACCCGCCAGCATGGCTCGTATCCGAGAGGTGAGGACAAGCGCTTCCCCCGAGACAAAGATGTGGCCGAGTGCGAGGTCTCTGGGGTTTTCAGTCCAGGAGACGGCGAGTTGGGCAAGGTGCGCGGGTGAGAGATACACACGCTCCACCCGCTCACGCGCCAGGAGTTCCAACAACTGCTCGGTGTCCCGCTGAGCGGCCTCCCCCACCAGCACGAGCCGACCACCCCGCACCAGCGTCGCAAAGATCTCCAGGAACGACACATCGAAGCCGACGGAGGCGAGTTGGAGGCAGACCACCGACGCCTCGCCGAGATATCGGTCCCGGTGGAGGTCGAAGTGGACGACGTTGCGGATGGTGCGCCAGGTGACCCCGATCCCCTTCGGAGTACCGGTCGAACCGGACGTGAACACCACGTACATCAACGTGTCCTGACGACGCGGCCCGACGGGAGGCGTATCGGGAAACCCCGCCAACCCACCGACCCCCTGGGCCCCCTCGGCCTCCTCGACCACAAGCACCGTCCGGACACCCGAAACAGGAAGCTCCGACAGCAGATCACCCGTCGTGAGAACAACACCCGCCCCCGCAACATCGAGCATGTACGCCAAACGCTCCACCGGCAACGCCGAATCCAGCGGCAGATACACACCACCCGCCTTCGCCACGGCCAACAACCCCGCAACAGCCCCGACACCACGCCCCAGACACACCCCAACCACCACCTCAGGACCCACACCCACCGACCTCAGACGATGAGCCAACCCATTCGCCCAACCATCCAACTCCCCATACGTCCAACGCTCCCCACCACACTCCACCGCCACCACACCCGGCCCCGACGCAACCCTCGCCTCGAACAACCCGAGCACATCACTGCCGACGTCGTGGATCGATTTGTTCATCTTCTACGCTCCATCAGCCGGGACAACTGCTCGGGGAATGAGAAGGCGCGCTCTCGCATGAAGCCAGCATCGGCGCCGTACTGAATTTCCGGGCCCTGCGATCAATGAATGCTAACGACCCGCCCCGGCGTTGTTGTGATGAAAACGGTTCGGGAAACGCCACCGACGTCCCGCCGGCGGGACGGGCGGTCCGGACTCCGCCGGTTTCACGATTCAATGCTGTTATCGTCGGTCGGCTACGTCCGCCGCGCGGCCGAGGCCCGGTAGGCCAGACCGACGGCCGAGACCAGGCCGAGCAGCAGAATGCCGATCGCGGCGAACCGCAGGGTGGCGCCGCCCCCGAAGCCCGCCACCAGCGGTCCACCGAGCGCCGTCCCCAGTGGTACGGACAGCACCCGCACCGAGGAGTTCGCCGCGAGGACCTGCGGGAGCAGCGCGGGGGGCGTCGAGCGCTGGAACAGCGTGGTGGCGAGGGACGAGTAAGGCGGCCAAAGCACTCCGGCAGCCGCGAACGAGGCGAGCGCAACGATGTTCGGGACGTCGAAGCCGATCGGGAGCATGGCCGCACCGAACGCGATGACAATGCCGGTCGTGGTCGGCCACAGTCGCCAGCGACTCAGATATCCGGTCAGCATCCCACCGATCAGCGCGCCAATTCCGAAGGAGGTGTAGAAGGCGGCGAGCAGCGCGGCCGATCCCCGCATCTCCTCCGAGACGTGCAGCGGCAACGCCACATACACGGGTCCGAAGAAGAAGAAGAACCCGAAGCTGAGGACCAGCAGCCCGAGGAGCGCGGTATCGCGCCGGATTACTGTGAGTCCGCTGGAACGTGAGGTGTCGTCGGATTCCTGCGGGAGCGGGGGGAGCGATTTCGCCGGGATGAAGAAGAGGAAGGTGGCGGCGAGCACCGCGAAGGTCGCCGCGTCGGCGGCGATGACGGTGGCCGCCCCGCCCCAGACGATGAGCGGCGCGGCGATCATCGGTCCGACGACGGTGCAGAACGAGCCGATGGTGGACAGCACGGCGTTGCCCGCCAGATGGTCCTGTTGCGGCAGCACCCGGGCGAGCAGCGTGTAAACGCCAGCCTGTCCCCAGGAATGCAGCACGGAGGAGGCGGCCAGCAGGACGACGTACAGCCAGGTGTTGAGGGCGCCCAGCGCGTATGCGATCGGAATGGCGCCCAGGGCACAGGCCCGCACGATGGCGTCCCAGCCCGCCAGTTGCGTCGGCGACCGGTGGCCGAGGACCCGGCCGAGGACCAAGGCGCCCACCGCTCCGGGCAGGGTGTAGGCCGCTGCGGCCGCCGCCACCCAGATGCCGCGGTCGGCTTCCGGTGCCAGCTGGAGCGCGAACCAGCTGACCGCGACCACGGCCATGCCGTCGCCCAGCGAGGACAGGGCGAAACCGGGTAGCAGCCTGCGTAAGGTTCGGTGACGGACCACCGGCCAATAGGGCGATGACCGCATGATGCTCTTCAGGGTGGAGACCACTCATCTTCTCGATTCAGCGAGTTCGTCCAGGTCCGGGCCCGCCCAGTCTTCTTCCGAAGGCCCGGCGGGCAGTGGGGTTTCGCGCTCAGCGCAGTGCGAGGGCCTGGGCCGCGTCGAGTCGAGTCGAGTCGAGTCGCGAGGGAAGTCCAGCGTTGCCGTGAGACCTCGGACCGATGAGGTTGGCCCGAAAGTGACGAGCCGGAGTCTCGGGCGCGTCAGCGCGGCTGATAGGTGCACGCGAACTTCACGCCGTTGATGTCCAGCGCGTAGAAGCTCTGCACTCCGTCGGAGTCGATGACGATGCCGGCCTGTTAGACCCGCAGGAACGTCTGTACCACGGACTCGCGCGCGGCATGCCATCGGGCGTGGCAGTTCCGCAACTCCTGTCGGCTGCGGACCTCGACGCATACGTGTGGGAACTGGTTGCTGTCCGCGGGAGGCGGGGTGCCGTAGTCGGCCCCGCGGGTGAACAGGTGGAAACGGAGCCTGCCGGCGGTAACTCCCGCCAAGCGGGAGAGGCCGGGAGGCCATTCGATGCTGAGTTCGGAGAACGTGCCCGGAGCACAGGTCAGTTCTGCACCGAAGAATGCCGACACCAGGCGGTTACCTCCGAACTCCCCTGTGCCGGAATTCGACAAAGTGGTTGCCAGGGCTCTGTTGTCTCGCCAGCGAGACGCAGAACGACCGGACTCAACCGTGACGGGCGACGTTCTTCGCCCCGCGCCTCGACCGCCGGTTCGCGTAGCCGATAACCCGATAGCGAGGAGAGAATGTAGATGGCCAAGCGCACCCTGATAGCCGCGGGAACACACTTCGAGAGGACGTTCGACTACTCTCGTGCCGTGCGCGTGGGGTAGTGGGTGACCGTCGCCGGCTGCACGACCGCCGCTCCCACGCTGGAGGCCATCGGCCAAGTCCACCTCGACGTCTTCGCAGACATCCGGCCGGCCAGCACCATCGTCGAGGTGACGACGCTTACCTACCCCTCCCTTCTGGTCGAGGTGGAAGGCGACGCCGCGGTCAGCGGTCGGGACGCGACGGAGTCCGCATTTGCGTACCGGAGTCCTGATCCTGCACTCGGTGACGACGGCGAAGGACGTCATCGCCGTGGACGACATTTCCGGCGGTCGATTCGTACTCGGCATCGGCGCGGGATCGGTCGGTGCCGGCGACTCGGACGTCGTCACCCGGCAGCACTTCTCAAGCGGGTACGGACCGAGCGCTTCGAGGAGTTCGCCGAACTGACGGTCACTCTCCTCGTGCTGCACTGGCCCCGGGAAGAGGGCGTGTACGCCGCAGACCCGGACATCCTGCATCGCGTCGCGGGTGAGGTGCTTCCCCGAGTCCGGCAGCTGTGACGGCGGGGAACCGCCGGCCACCGTGCACTGCGCGCGCTTCGGCGGGAGCCGCGGCCCGTGCGTGGCGTCTTCGCATCACCCCTCGGTGTCAGCCGAGCCGGCCGAAGGGGTGCCTGGCCGTCGCATCGGGCGCAAGGCGGGGCGGGCCTTGCGCATGGGTCGCAGCCGTAGGGACAGTTGATCGATCGTGGGCGCGTCGAAGATCTCCGCGATCTGTAGCTCGATCCCGAGCACCGCACGGATTCGGCTCACCAAGCGTGTGGCCAGCAGCGAATGACCGCCACAGGCGAAGAAGTCATCGTCGATCGACACCGGCCGTCCGAGGATCTCGGCGAAGATCCGGCACAGGGCGACCTCCCGCGGCGACCGGGGACGACGACCGTGCGGGAGGAACGTCGGATCTGGCGCCGGAAGAGCCCTCAGGTCCAGCTTGCCGTTCGGCGTCAGCGGCAGGGCTTCCAGTACGACGACGTCCGAAGGCGTCATGTACTCCGGCAGCCATGTGGCCATGTGCGCTCGTACGGAAGTGATCAGCTCGCCGACGCGGCGCGAGCGGCCGGGGTCGTTGGCACATGCCGCCCAGCCTCCGCCCTCCCGGTAGGCCGCCCACATCTGGGGGAGGTGGGTTCCGACCAGGGGCTTGTCGGCGCCGTCGACGAACACCGCATCGAACCTGTGCTCCTCTCCGTCGGCGGGCCAGGTGGCGGCGGCCCGGTAGCCGAGATCCGCGGCGAGGGCGTGCACTGCCTCCGGATCGACGACCACCTCGGGCAGCGGTGCTGCTTCGGCCCCCAGGTGCCCGTCCAGGGCGCGCATCGCCGACACATCGGAGCGAAGGCGTGCGTTCGTGATACCGGTGACCCGGAGCCGAGCCGGCCGCCGGACACCGAGATGCTCCCGCAGGGCCGCGAGGTCACCGAGACTTCGCCAGCCGATGCTCGGCGCGCCGGAGACGTCCGCCACCAGAGCCCCGGCGGTGTGCAGGATGACGTCGTATCGGTGACGCGTCAGCTCATTGTGCGTCCAGCCGCGACGGAGCTGAATGTCGACGCCGCCCAGTCGGGACAACTCCGGTGCCAGTTCATGGAAGAACTCAGGGGCGACAAGCAACTCCCTTTCGTTGCCGACACTGCGGCCCACCGCGGCGTCGATCGCATCCGGTTCGCCCCGACCGCCGTGCCGGGCGAGATGGACCGACGTCCAAAGACAGCGCAGGAGTCGGAGGTTGCGGACATCCCCCACGAACACGGCTCCCCCGGGCGCGACAAGGTCCATGAGAGCCCTCAGGACTCCCGCCAGGTACTCGGCGCTGGGAAAGTACTGCACCACCGAGTTCAGGACGATGGTGTCGAAGTGGCCGGTCGGCAGCCCGTCCAGCACATGCGCGGGCTGATGACGGAGCTCCACCCGGCCGTCCAGGTCCGGGCGCCGGGAGACCTTCTCCCGCAGTCTGTCGATCACATCGCCGGAAACGTCCGTGCCCCAATAGGACTCGCAGTGCGTTGCGATCTTGGAGAGGAGCAGACCATTGCCCACACCGATCTCCAGGACACGGCGCGGTGTCAGGGCGGTGATCCGTTGGACGGTGGTCTCGCGCCATTCGGACATCTCGCGCTCGGGGATCGGCTTGCCGTCATGGACACTGGTCCAGATGGCGAAGCTGTCCTCGATGGGCGCGTCACCTGTCGGCAACACGTCCCGGTAGAGAGCGTCGTACACGTTCTGCCAATCGTCCACCTGCCGTCCGTCCGGTCCGGTCGGGCGATCCGCCGACCAGCCTGGCCGCGGCACTGCGTAGGCGACCAGCGCCCGATCGCCCGCCGGGGTCTCGCGGACGCATACGGCGGCCCGCTCCACCTGCGGATGCGCCGCGGCGACGGCCTCGATCTCACCGAGTTCGATCCGGTATCCGCGCAGCTTCACCTGGTGGTCCGCGCGGCCCAGGCACTCCAGTTCGCCGTCAGGGGTCCAGCGCGCCAGATCGCCGGTCCGGTACATCCGACTTCCCGGCACGCCGAACAGGTTGGCGACGAATCGCTCGGCCGTCAGACCGGACCGCCCCATGTAGCCCCGGGCCAGTCCGAGACCACCGATGTACAGCTCTCCGGTGACTCCAACCGGGACCGGGTTGAGGTGGTCGTCGAGTACGTACACCTGGGTGTTCCACAACGGCTCGCCGATCGTCGGCGCTCCGGGGGTGCCGACGAGGACCTTCGCTGTCGAATAGATCGTCGTCTCGGTGGGTCCATAGAAGTTCGTCGCTTCCGGCGACAGCTCGTGCATCGTGGAGCCGAGTTCGGCGGGCAGGACCTCCCCGACCGTCAGCATCCTCACGCCACGAAGGCTCTCCGGGTCCGCCTCGGTGAGCGCATGCCACATCGAAGGGGTGGCCTGCATGATGGTCGCGGCGCACTCCCGAGCCAGACGTGCCAGAGCGTGGACGTCCTTCATCGACTCCGGCTCGGCGAGCACCAGGCACCCACCCGTGACCAGCGGCAGGAGGATCTCCACAGCCGCGATGTCGAAGGCTATCGTCGTGATCGCGAGGAACCGGTCCTGTCGACCGGGCGCGAGTCGGTCGCCCACACAGGTCAGCAGGTTGACCAGCGCGGCACGCGGCACGACGACACCCTTGGGGCTGCCGGTGGAACCCGAGGTGTAGATGACGTAGGCCGGGTGGCGGGAGTCGATCTCGGCCATCGGGGTCGGAGTGGTGTCCGGCTGGTCACGCAGCAGGGCCTCGGTGGCCCGATCGTCGAGGACGAGGAGCGGCGCGGGCCCGTCGGGCAGTCCGGTCGCCGCGGGCACCGTGGTCAGCACCAGCGTCGCAGCGGAGTCCGCCATGACATGGGCGACCCGGCCGGGCGGCTGATCGAGGTCGAGCGGCAGATAGGCAGCGCCGGTCTTGAGGACTGCCAGCAACGAGGTCACCATCGCAGCCGAGCGAGGCACCGCGAGTGCGACAACGTCCCCCGGACCGATTCCCCTCGCCACCAGAAGATGGGCGAGCGCATTGGCCCGTGCCTCTACATCACGGTAGGTGAGTTGGTCCTTGCCGCACGTCAACGCGACCGCCTCGGGGGCGCGCCAGGCGAACTCCTCGAAGGCCCGGATCGGGCTGTCATCGACCGCGACGGCCCTGTCGGTTGCATTCCAGGCGTGGATCAGCGTGCCCGTCTCCTCGGTGCTCAGGGCGGAGAGGCGGGACAGCGGCCGATCCGGATTCTCGGCGATGCTTCGCAGCAGAATCTGCAGATGTCCGACGAGGCGCTTGACCGTGGCCGGCAGGAAGAGGTCGGTGCTGTACAGGAGGGAGCCGTCCAGCTCGTCCTGACGCGCTTGGAACCGTAGCTCCAGGTCCATCGCGGTGCTGTGGTCGTCTCGCGGAACGTCCTCCACCACCAGCCCTACCGGCTGTCGGAGGACCTGATCACGGACTCCGTCGAACCGAATCTGGCAGATGGGTGCTCGGCCGAGGTCAGGCGTGGGGGCCAGCTCCTCGACGATGCGCTCGAAAGGCAAGCCCTTATGCGCGTGTGCCTCAAGCGAGGCTTTCCTTACCTTCTCCAGCAGTTCCAGAAAACTCGGGTCGCCGGACCACTGGACGCGCAGGGGCAACAGATTCACGAACGACCCGATGATCCCCTCCAGCTCTGGCCGTTCCCGGCCCGATACCGCAGTGCCCGTCACGATGTCGGTAACACCGGTGTACCTGGCGAGCAGGACATCGAGGGAGGTGAGCAGAACCGTGTGGAGCGAGGTTCCGCGATCGTGCCCCAGCTCGCGCAGCCGGTTGGTGACGTCCGCCGGAACGGTGAAATCCATCTTGCCCGCGCGACCACTGAGCGTCCGGGGACGCGGCAGGTCGGTACGCAGGTCCAGAGCGGAGGGCGCACCTTCGAGTAACTTTCGCCAGATGCTCAGCTTCCGTGTGGCTTCCTCGCTCTGCGTCCGGCCCTGTTGCCAGGCGGCGAAGTCGGCAGGGCGGACGGGCAGAGGTGGAAGTGGCGACGGCCGACCCTCCCTGAACGCTTCGTAGAGCGCGGAGAGTTCGCGCCACAGAATGTCCATCGACCAGCCGTCGACGACCGCCTGATGGAAATTGATCATCAGAATGTGGCGATCGTGCCCCACGGTGAACAAGCGGGCACGCATGAGTCGCCCCACCGTGAGGTCGAACCCCCGCGCCGCGTCCTCCCCGGCCAGCCGGATGGCTTCCGCCTCCGCCTCTTCGGAGCTCTTGGTGGAGAGATCGACGAGGTCGAAGGGGACCTCCGGCCCCGACCCCGGTGCGGGAAGGATCTGTATCAGCCCATCGGAGGAATTCTCGAAACGTACCCTGAGCGCGTCGTGCCGACGCCAGACGTGATCGAGGGAAAGCCGAAGCGACGCCACATCCAGCGGACCGGACACGGACCACAGCGTGGCCACCACGCACACACGAGAATTCGGCGTCAGCTGTTCAAGAGCACAGAGTTTCCGTTGCGCGGAGGAGACGATGATGCCTCCGGAAGGCTGCGGCACATCGTTGTCAATGGCCCCCCTTTCGACCGCACCCGCCCGCAATCCGTGCGGGCCCGGCCTGATGAACTCCTGCTGTTCAGGAATCAGATGATCCATCGGCACTCCGTCGCGAGATTCCCGTGAGCTGAGATCTGACACTCCGGGCAGCATACGGATGCCATCCGCCCAAAAGGCCTTCCGGCTGACTCGATGAAAGGAGCCGCGTATGGTACTGCCGAGGTGGGGCTCGTGACCCACCTCGGCAGTACCGTACGAGCCTGAGCCCGTCGGCTCCTGCGACACCACGAGTTCAACCTCGGTAGACGCGCAGAACAAACGGAACACAGGGTGGAACCGTCGATTTGAGCGCGGCAGTGCATGGACCGACTTCGCGAACGAGTCCGCCGGATCGGGCCATCGTCCGCGCCACCGGACTGCAAGGTCCGTTGGAGCAGGCCGACGTCTTCCACGTCGTGGCCACCACCCGACACGACACCGTCGCTACCCGGCGGGCCCTGGACCACCCGCTCCACGACCTGATGGCCGATCTGCCCCGGCAGAAGTGGAAGCGCCGGCCCTGCGGCGAGGGCGTCCACGGCCTGCGGATCTACGACTGGTCCCGTGTCGAGGCCCGGCCTTGCCGCCGACCCGACCGCAGGCACTGGGTCCTGGCTCGCCGCAGCATCGCTGATCCCACGAAGATCGCCTACTAGATCGCCCACCCGCCCGCCGAGGGCACCCTCAACGAGCTGATCGCCGTCGCGGGCGCCCGCTGGGCGATCGAGGAGTGCTTTCAGACCGCGAAAGGCCAGTGCGGCCTGGACGACTACCAGATCCGCTGCTACCCGAGGCCAAGGTGCTGTCCCTCCCCTCCGCCTATCCCCGCCGGGACGGTCTCGTGGTGTACTTCCGTCTTCGCGCGGCGTCTCGCCCCCGGTGTCACCGTCGCAGGGGAGTCCGACGACTCCCGCCCGCAGACGCGGGGCCTGAGTTTCGGTCAGCACCGGGCCATCGTGCTGACCCAGGCCCTTGTCAGGGCCGGGCCGCAGCCCCTCAGCCCGGCACGAGCGGCCGACGCACTGCGCGAAGCCCGGATCGATCCGCTCGCCCCGTACCGGAACACGGGCTCACCCGACGTGTCTCGGGACACTGGGACGTCTGGGTGACGCGAAGCCCCCAAGAGACGGTGGCCATGTGGACCGTGTTCAGCAGGCGGTTCCGGGGCGTCGCGGGAGTAGGCCAGCATCTCGAACAGTTCCCGTCGCTCCAGCGCTCCGGGGGCGGCCCAGGCGTAGTACAGAGAATGGGTGTTCGGCAGCACGGTGCCGCAGAATCCGGCGTGCCGCCGGACCGTCGACAACCTTTCTCCTGGTGCAACATCGCTACGGTGTTCGAGGGTCGGAAAATCCCCGGCATCATATCGGCGGAGTTCGTTTTCCACTCCGGAAGGGATCTTTTGACCCTCCGTCCGGGAGGGACCTCGCGGAGGGAGATCGAGGAACAGCGCCCCGCCCTCTTCTAGGGTTCGAGGAATTCCGGAAGGACGCGGGGTGGCCATGCCCCGACGCTCAGCACACCGAGAGAGTGCGCCCGGGAAATCAGAGCGGCCCGGTTCGCGGCCTGGAAATCGCGCATCATCAGCCCGATGCGGTACTCGATGCCCTGCCGGCTCAGATAGAGCGATGCCGCCAGCCGGACGGTCGGAGTGCCGACCGCGACGCCTTCCAGGATCCGGACGTCCACGGCGGACAGCCGACGGACGCCCGCGCCGGCAGACGGGCCCCCGCCCGCCGGACAGGCGTCGCCGGTGGACTGGGACCTCGCCGGCCGTGGCGCGGGCTTCATCTCCTCAGACGTCGCTGCCGGTGTCACTACCCGGCCCCCTTTCCCTGTCGTCCGTCGTCTCAGGTGCGCAGCGTGCCGGTGAGGTGGTCACCGATCATGCGGTCACCTCGTTCGCTCGGCTGCCGAGGGACGAGTGCCCGCCCGGGAGCCTTGAGGTCGAACGCCGCCGTCGTGCGGTCGCGCCAGGGCGCGACACCGGGGACCGGAGTTCAGGGGCCCTGGTCCCCCACCGCGGCGGCAACCGGGCAGGTGACCGCGGCGTCGCGATCGGCCTCTAGGGCCTGATGCTTGCCGCGCAGCGCGGACAGCGCCATCCGCAGCAGTTCCTCGTCCTCCAGGAGTCGGGCGTCCGTGCCGCTCAAGGCATTGACCTCTGCCGCGATGCCCGTCGTCGAGTGGGCGGGAGGGCCCGGGCCGGGCCACGGACGGCCACGGGAGGCCGGGGACGAAGAGGTGGTCGATCCGGCCGGCCGCGCACTCGATCCGCGGGGCCACCTCGAAGGCAACGAGCGCGCCCATGCCGTGCCGGAAGGGAGTCAAGGGGAAGTCGTCCCAGCGCCGCAGCTCTTCGGATGCTCCGCCGGCCATGCGGTGCAGGTCCTGGACGCCGGGTTCCTCCCGGGGGTCCCGCATGCCGGGGTACTGCGTGGCCAGGAGGTCGATCGGTCCGTACGGCGCGGCGCATACCGGAAAGCAGAAGCTCGCCGAGCCCCCGACGTGCGGAGAGCAGACCAGTCGGCGCGTGGCCGTCGGCGAGGGAGGGAAACCACAGCACCATAGATCGCCGTCAAAAGAGAGCGCGGTCATGTCGGCCCTTTTGTTCCTTTCTCAATTATCCGCGCGGGACCAGCGAGCGATGCTTGGTGATCACGTGGGACATCCTCCGCACCGGCGGGTCGGCCAGTACGCACTAATGCTTGGGAGCGCCGAACGACGGTGATCGGCGAGTCACGAGCACCGCCCATGACAGCCTGCCACGCCCCTCGGAATGTCAGCAAGTACGCACCTGCGCATATCCGGCCACGCGTCCCCTCGTTCAATTCCGACTGTTTCGCCGGTGAATGGCGGGAACGTTGCGGTGCAGATGAATCCTGTGGGATTCGCTTGGCTCCGAATCTGCGGCAACGGTCCGGTCCTAGCGCACACTGCGAATCCGGCCGATGAGGCGAGGGCACCTCACGGCAGGGCGGTAGTCGCCCATCCGGGGAACCCAGCGATGGTCGAGGGGGTGTGTCCGGTGGACGAGACGGTCTGGCTGCTGCCGGCCGCGGACGTGAGGTGGGCACGGGAACTGCTGACTGACCAGTTCTCGACTGTGATGTAGGTACCGGGCAGCCACGAGCTGTGAACCCATCCGTCCGACCCAGTGCGGCTGCGCGGCGAGCACCGGGAACCGGTGGAACGGTACCGACGCCTGTGCGTCATCACGACCGAGGGCCGGACCCGGTCTGGACAGCGCTGCTGGTGAACCGCTTCCCCCTGCTCAAGGAGCCGACAGAAGTGCCGCGTCGTCCGGAGTGCGCGCCGTGGTGCGGGACGGCGTCGGGCCCGGCCTGACGGAACAGCGCCGGCCGGAGTCACGACGGGCGGCGGCGCGCCCGGCAGGCATGGGGCCGGCTCGGCCGGCTGCTGGGCCGTGGTGGGCGGCCCGGTCCTGACCGCCGCGATGGTGTCGCGCAGCGTAAACCCGGCATGAGCGCAAGAGGCTCGCTCTAGGAATACATCTAAATACGGCAGGAGCGCGTTGACCCCTACTTGGTCACCTAAGACGCTGGAAGCAGTCTTGCCCGCCGGACGTGCGATGAAGAGGACTCCCCCTTGAAGTTCCTGTTGCTGGGCCCGCTTTCCGTCCGGTTGAACGGGCGTGAGGTGTACGTGTCGGCGCCGAGGCAGCGCGTGGTCATGGCAGCGCTCCTCCTCAACGCCAATCGGGTGATCTCGGTCGACCACATCGCCGAATACGTCTGGGACGGCGTAACGCCGCCGAGTGCCGCCGCGACCGTCCGCACCTACGTGATGCGGCTACGGCAGTCGCTGGGCAAGCACGCCTCCGCCCGCATCCTCACCCGGGCACCCGGCTACCTCCTCGAACTCGGCGAGCACGAGAGCGATCTCGGGCAGTTCACCGCCCACCGTCGGCGTGCGGCGCAGCTGGCCGAGCGCGGAGACCTGGAGGGCTCCTCCGCCGCGCTGGCCGAGGCACTGGCCCTGTGGCGCGAGGAGCCGCTGGCGGACATCCCGTCGCGGACGCTGCGTGATGTGGAGGGCCGCTACCTCCAGGAGCTTCGCTCACAGACCACGGAGCTGCGGTTCGACACGGAGCTGGCGCTACTGCGGCACGCCGAGATCGTGCCGGAGCTGGTGCGACTGGTGCGGAAGCACCCCTTGCAGGAGGCCCTGGTGAGCAAGCTGATGCTGGCGCTGTTCCGCTCGGGACGGCAGTCGGAGGCCCTGGAGCTGTACCGGAGCACCCGGGTGCTGCTCGTCGAACAGCTCGGGGCCGAGCCGAGCGCCGAACTGCGCGAGGTCCACCGGCACGTCCTCTCGGCCCACGACCGGCCTCGTACGCCTGACCCGCTGGTGCAGCGCGCATCGGCCCCGGAGGCAGCCGTCACGCCGACGCCGGCCGCTGCCCGGGAACGGTCCGGCTGGCCCGATCCGGCGCAGCTTCCCTCGGTGCCGCTGCCGTTGTCGGCCCGCTCCGATGTGCTGGCGCGGTTACGGCACCACCTGACGACCGCCATGATGCCCCCGGGCATGGTGGTGACGGCGGTGGTGACCGGCCGGGGTGGTGTCGGCAAGACCGCCCTGGCCCTGCACGCGGCGCACACCATGCGCGGTTCCTCGGTGCACGGCCAGCTCTATGCGGATCTCGGCGGAGCGGAACGGCCGTTGACCGCCCGGGCGGTGCTGCCGCGGTTCCTGGCGGACCTCGGTGTGCCCCGGGACGAGATCCCGGGGGAGCAGTCGGAACGAGAGAGCCTCTACCGTTCGCTCACCGCGGGCCGCCGGCTGCTGGTGGTACTCGACAACGCCTCCAGCGCCACGCAGGTGCGACCGCTGATACCGGGCAGCGGGAGCAGCAGGCTGCTGGTGACCAGCCGGCGGCGGCTGGCTGATCTGGAGGGGGCGCGCACCTTTCTGCTCGGCCCGTTGGACGAGGCCGGGTCGCTGGAGCTGTTGGGCAGCATCGTCGGCCCGGCCAGGGTCGGTGGAGAACCACGGGCGGCCCGTACGGTGGTGACGGTCTGCGCGGGCCTGCCGCTGGCGATCCGGATCGCGGGGACCCGACTGCTGGAGCGCCCCCACTGGAGCATCGGGCACCTGGCCCGGCGGCTCACGGAGGCCCCGCGACCGCTGGACGAACTGTGCGCGGGCGACTTCGGTGTCCGGCCCTGCCTCGACGCCGAGGTCGCCGAGCTCCGGCGGACGGTGCCGGCCGGAATCGACCCTGCCGAGGTGTTGGCCGTGCTGGGGGCCGACGGAGCATCCTCGGTCTCCAGCAGCAAGGTCGCGGTGATGTTCGGCTGCTCCGAGGCGCAGGCCGAGGAGGCCCTGGACTCCCTGGTCGGCGCGCATCTGTTGGGTGCGCCGGCGGGGGGCCTCTACGGGCTGGACGCGCTGCTTCACGCGTACGCCCGCGAGCGGGCGGAGGCGGTCGCCGTACGGCAGCACGATCACCCGTACATGCGCGCCGTGTGACCGTCCCTGTGGTCCGGCGACGGACACCCGAAGGCCCTCGCCCCGATCCCTTTCGCCTCGTTCTCCTTCGACCCGCCCCCCTTCGAGAGGACACCCGCACCATGGCCGACCAGACAGCAGCCTCCCCCGACCTGCTCGCCTACGTCCGGGAGGTCTCCCTCCGTGACGACGACCTGCTCAAGGAGTTGCGGGAGACCACCGCGGACCTACCGGGCGGGACCGCCATGCAGGTGATGGCGGAGGAGGGCCAACTGCTCGCCCTGTTGGTTGGGTTGACGGGGGCTCGGGCGGTGCTGGAGATCGGCACCTTCACCGGGTACAGCACCCTGTGCATGGCCCGCGCGCTCCCGGCCGACGGTCTACTGGTGTCCTGTGACATCGACGACCGGTGGCCGGCCATCGGCGCCGACTTCTGGAAGCGGGACGGGGTCGACTCGCGGATCGACCTGCGGATCGGCGATGCCGCCGCGACCCTGGACGCGCTGCTGGCGGAGCGCGGGCCGGAGAGCTTCGATCTGGTGTTCATCGACGCGGACAAGGCCAACTACGTCCGCTACTACGAGACGTCGCTGGCACTGCTACGCGCCGGGGGGCTGATCGTGGTCGACAACACCCTCTTCTTCGGCCGGGTCGTCGACCCGGCCGCCGTGGACGCGGAGACCGCCGGGGTCCGGGCTCTGAACCGGATGCTGCACGAGGACCCTCGGGTGGAGCTGTCGCTGCTGGTGATGGCCGACGGGATCACACTCGTCCGCAAGCGTTGAGGGCCGCGGGCCGCAGCTGCGGTGGTCACGACGTTCCCGGACCGCCTTCCGGCGTGCTCAGGTCGGGTGCGTGCACGCTCATGACGGCAGACACCACGCGCGGGCAGGGGACCAGGTGCAGGCGCTGGAGTCCGGTGCCCTCCGGAACCGGTACGAGGACAGCGGCGCACGGGCACGGGGCTTCGTCCAGCCCCTCGAAGCCGGCGAACCGGTAGGCGATCTCCATCATCCGGTTGCGTTCGGTCGCCCGGAAGTCCGCCACCAGGTGGACTCCGGACCGGGCGGCGCCGTCGGCCAGCCAGTTCAGCAGGGTCGCGCCGGCACCGTAGGCGACGACCCGGCAGGAGGTGGCGAGCAGCTTGAGGTGCCACAGACCCGGGTGCCGCTCCAGCAGCAGGACGCCGATCGCGCCGTGCGGGCCGAACCGGTCGGTGAGCGTGACCACCAGGACCTCGTGCCGGGGGTCGGTGATCAGGCCGCGCAGCACCGCGTCCGGGTAGTGGACCCCGGTCGCGTTCATCTGGCTGGTGCGCAGGGAGAGTTCCTCGACCCGGGAGAGCTCCTCGCCGGTGGCCCGGCCGATGCGCATCCGCAGGTCCAGGGAGCGCAGGAACTCCTCGTCGGGGCCGGTGGCGGTCGCCCGCTCGGCCTCGCGGCGGAAGCCCGCCTGGTACATCCGGCGGCGCTGCCGGGAATCGACGGTGCTGGTCGTGGGGGTGAACTCGGCGAGGTCGGGGAGGGTGAAGACCTGCTCGGCCGGGTAGCACCGTACGTCAGGCAGGTGGAAGGCCACTTCGGCCCGTTCGGCGGGCCGGTCGTCGATGAAGGCGATGGTCGTGAGCGCGAAGTTCAGCCGGTCGCCTATCCGGCGCACCGATGCGGACTTGGCGCCCCACCCGATCTCCGGGAGGACGAAGTACTCGGCCAAGCCGAACGCCTCCAGCCGGGCCCAGGCGTGCTCGTGGTCGTTGCGGCTGGCGATGGACTGGAGGATGCCGCGGGAGTCGAGCTCGATCACCACCTTGCGCACCTCGTTCGGCAGGTGCACCTCGCCGTCCTCCAGCAGGGTGCCCTGCCAGAGGGTGTCGTCCAGGTCCCAGACCAGGCACTTGACGGTCTCGGCCATGTCCTTCTTCCTCGTCTCGTCGGACGCGGGCACGCTCACGATGCCCCCGGAGCGGAGAGGGCGTGCTGGGCCAGCATCAGCCGGCACAGTTCGTTGCTGCCTTCGATGATCTCCATCAGCTTGGCGTCCCGGTACGCCCGGGCCACCGTGTGCCCGTCCCGGGACCCGGCCGAGGCCAGCACCTGGACGGCCGTCGCCGCCCCCCGGGCGGCCTGGGTCGCGCTGACGTGCTTGGCCAGTACGGTAGCCACCACCTGGTCCGGTGCCCCCTCGTCCCAGCAGCGACTGGCGTGCTCGCAGGCCCGGGTGGCCACCTGCTCGGCCGTGTAGAGGTCGGCTATGTGCCCGGCGACGAGCTGGTGCTCCGCGATCGGGCTGCCGAACTGCTCCCGTCCGGCGGCGTGCGCGGTGGCCGCCGCCAGACAGGCCCGCAGGATGCCCACGCACCCCCAGGCGACGGACATCCGCCCGTAGGCCAGCGCGGTCGTCACCAGCAGGGCGATCGGCAGCCCGTGACCGCCGAGGACGCTCTCGGCAGGCAACCGCACGCCGTCGAGGTGGACGTCCGCGTGTCCGGCCGCGCGGCAGCCGAGCGGGGCGTCGATCCGCTCGATCCTGACGCCGGGCGTCTCGGTGGGCACCACGACGGCCACCGCGCCGTCGCCGTCGCCGTCTTCGTCGTAGCGGCCGACGACGACCAGCAGGTCGGCGTAGTGGGCGGCGGTCACCCACTTCTTGTGTCCGTCGACGACGACCGCGTCGCCGTCGCGGCGGACGGTCGTCGTCATCGCCGCGAGGTCGCTGCCGGCGCCGGGTTCACTGAAGCCGACGGCCGCCAGTCCGCCGCCGGTCAGCCGGGGCAGGTGGGCGGCCGACTGCTCGGCGGTGCCCAGGCGTTGGATCGTCCACGCCGCCATGCCCTGGGAGGTCATCACGCTGCGCAGCGAGCTGCACAGGCCGCCCACGTGGGCGGTGTACGCGCCGCTGTGCATGCTGCTGAGCCCCCAGCCGCCGTACTGCTCGGGTACTTCGGCGCACAGTCGGCCCTCGGCTCCCAAGTCGCGGAGCAGGTCCAGCGGGATGAGGCCGGTCCGGTCCCACTTTGCCGGCAGGTCTCCGACCCGCAGGGTGACGGAGGTCGTGGCACCGCTCAGGTCCTCACCCATGCCGACCTCCGGCTCCGGGCGCCCGGAGCCGGTCCACCAGCTCGGCCATCCGCCGTACGGTGCGGAAGTTGTCCAGTCGCAGGTCCGCGCCGCGGACGGCGATGGTGTAGGTCTTCTCCAGGTGCACCACCACCTGCATGGCGAACAGGGACGACAGGCCGCCGTCGCCGAACAGGTCGGTGTCGGCGTCCCATGCGGTTTTGGTGCGTTCCGCCAGGAATTCCAGCAGTTCCTTCTCCAGGTCGTGGGTGTTGGGCGTGTTCGCTGCGGTCATGGCCGTCTCCTCGGCGGGGTGATCAGGTGTAGTCGTAGAAGCCGGCCCCGGACTTGCGGCCCAGCCGGCCCTCGTGGACCAGCCGGAGCAGCAGTGCGGTGGGACGGCAGCCGTCGTCGCCGGTCCGTTCGTGGAGCACGGTGAGGGAATCGACGAGGTTGTCGATGCCGATCAGGTCCGCGGTGCGCAGCGGGCCGGTGGGGTGTCCCAGGCAGCCCTGCATCAGTGCGTCGACGTCCTCGACGGTCGCCGTGCCTTCCTCCACGACCCGGGCCGCGTCGTTGATCATCGGGTGCAGGATGCGGCTGGTGACGAAGCCGGGTGCGTCCCGGACGACCACCGCCCGCCGCCTGAGCGCAGCGAGCAGGGCCGCCACGGCGGCCATCGCGGGGTCCTCGGTCCTGGCGCCGCGGACCACCTCGGCGGTTCCGATCAGGTAGGGCGGGTTCATGAAGTGGGTGCCGACCAGTTCCTCCGGTCGTTCCAGGGCCCCGGCCAGTTCGTCGACGGGGATGGAGGAGGTGTTGGTGATCAGCAGGGTTCCGGGCCGGACCAGTCCGGAGACCTCGGACAGTACGGCGGCTTTGATCGCTGCGTTCTCGGTGACCGCCTCGATGACGGCGGTGGCTTTGGCGACGGCCTTGAGCGAGGTGCCGGTGGTCAGGGCGCCGAGGGGCGTCCCGGCGGGCAGGGCGCCCATCAGCTCGGCCAGCCGGAGTTCGCCGTCGATCAGGTCCGCGGCTCCGTCGAGCCGTTCCTGGTCGATGTCGACCAGATGGACCGGCCGGCCGTGTCCGAGGGCGAGGGCGGTGATGCCCACGCCCATCACCCCGGCTCCCAGCACGGCGAGGGCGGGCCGCGGGGGTGGGTCGTCGTGCGGGGCTGCGGTCAACGGGTTCTCCTTCGTCTTCACAGGTCGTCAGGGGTGTGGAGGGTGGTGCCGAGCCAGTCGGCGACGGCGTCTCCGGTGGTCGCGACGTGCTGTTCCATGATCGAGAAGTGGTCTCCGGGAACGTCGACGACGGTGTCGGCACCGGCCCAGGACGAGCGCCAGTCACCGGCTTCGGCGGACGGGCGGCCGAGCGGGGTGGAGGCGCGCACCAGCAGCAGCGGGGCGCGGACCACGGGCGGGTTCCAGTCGTCGAGCAGGCGGAAGTAGCCGCCCATCGCGGTCAGCCGGGTTCCGTCCATCGGGGCCGCCCTGTTCTCTCGGGCGAACATGCCGCCCAACAGGACGTCGTTGAACTGGGTGATGCCCTTGTTGTCGGAGAGGTAGGTGTCCAGCAGCACCACGGCTGCCGGGCCCCTGCCGCGCTGCTCCAGCGCGGCGGCCACTCCGTGGGCGAGCGTGCCGCCGGAGGAGGAGCCGGCCAGCACGAGCGTCCGTCCGGGCAGTTCCTGGAGCAGCTTCGTCGCCTGGAAGTCCAGCAGGGCCGTCATGTCGGCGGGCAGTTCCTCCTCGGGGGTGAATCCGGGGGCGTCCAGGGCGGCGACGGCGTAGCGGTCCCGGAAGCGGGAGGCGAAGCGGGCGTACTGGTGGGCGCCGCCGAGGGCGACGACGGAGCCGAAGCAGACGAGTACCGGGGCGTCGGCGCGCTCGTTCAGACGCAGCAGCCGCGGGCCGGTGCCGGCGGCAGCGAGATCGTTGCCGCTGTGGAAGGCCGGGCGGAGGGCGGAGGCGTTCTTGAGCAGGGCGATGCCCTCGTCGATCCGACCGAGTTCGCAGGCGCGGCGGAACAGCACGCTCACCGGGTCGTCGGTGTCGGTACCGGATGCGGCGGCGCCGCGGGTGGGTGCCGTTTCGGGCCGGGGAGTGTCGTCCGTACGGGCCTCGGTGGCGAGGCGTGCCGCGAGCCCGGCAGGCGTGCCGCTGTCGAAGACGGCGGAGGGCCGTAGCCGTAGTCCGGTAAGGGCGGCCAGCCGGTTGCGGAGCTCGACCGCGGTCAACGAGTCGAATCCGACGGAGAGGAAGGGCACCGTCGCGGACAGCGCCCCGGAGTCGGTGTGGCCGAGGACTTCGGCGGCCTGGGCGAGGACGAGTTCACGCAGGACCAGCTCGGACTCCTGTGAGTCGGCGGCGGCGAGCCGCCGCCGCAGTGCTGCGGCGGCGGTCGGCGTGTCCTTCGTCCCGGTCGTCGCGGTCGGGCCGCGCCGGACCAAGGAGCGCAGCATCGGGTGCACCGGGCCGTCGCCGCGCACGGTGAGGTCGAGGTGGGCCAGGACGACGGGGCTCCCGTCTCCCGGCGGGGCGGCGTCCGCGGCGCACACCGTGTTCAGCAGCGCCATGGCCGCCTCGTCGGAAAGGCCGCGGGCGCCGCGCCGGTCGATGCGCCGTCGTTCGGCGCCGCTGTGCTCCGCCGTCATCCCGCTGACCCGCTCCCAGGGCCCCCAGGCCAGGGACAGGCCGGGGAGGTCGAGCCGTCGGCGTTCCGCAATGAGGGCGTCGAGCGCGGCGTTGGCGGCCGCGTAGGACGCCTGACCGGGGCTGCCCAGCACGCCCGCGGCGGAGGAGAAGACGACGAACGCCGAGAGGTCCGCCCCGCGCGTCAGCTGGTCGAGGTGGCAGGCCGCGTCGAGCTTGGGCCGCAGGACAGCGGCCGTCCGCTCCCCCGTCAGCCCGTCCAGCAGACCGTCGTCGAGCACTCCCGCGGTGTGGACCACGGCGCACAGCGGATGGCGTTCGGGGATGGCCGCGAGCGCAGCGGCCAGGGCCTGACGGTCCGACACATCACAGCTGGCGGCGATGAGTTCGGCTCCGGCCTCGGCCAGCTCCGCCGTCAGTTCCGGTACGCCCGGGGCGGCGTCGCCGCGGCGACTGAGCACGCGGAGGTGGCGTACCCCGTGGGCGGCGACCAGCTGGCGTGCCAGGACGGCCGCGAGCGCGCCGCCGCCGCTCAGCAGTACGGTCCCTTCGGACGGCCCGAACGGGCCGGCCGGCCCGGTCGCCGGCGCCGGCGCGGGGGCGGGGGCGGGGGCCGTGGTGGCCGTGGTGGCGGGCGGCCGGACCAGGCGGGGCGCGTACAGGACGCCGCCGCGCAGGGCCGCCTGCGGTTCGCCGGTGGCGAGGAGGCCGGCGAGCGCGTCGCCGAGACCCTGCGGGTCCGGCTCTTCGGTGTCCAGCAGCACGAACCGGTCGGGGTGTTCGAGTTGAGCGGCCCTGAGCATGCCCCAGACGGCCGCCGCGCCGAGGTCTGCCGGTCGCGCGGCGAGCGGGCCCGCCCCCCGGGTGAGTACCACCAGGGGCGTACCGGCGGTGGCGTCGTCGGCCAGGTGGGCTTGGAGGCGGTCCAGCACCCCGGACACGACCCGGTGCACCGCCTCGGGATCCACCTCCCGGGTGGAGGCGTCCCCCGTCGTACCGGCCGCGGGCCCGGTGGGAGCGGACGGGGGGCAGGCCAGCAGCATCGCGTCGGGTGTGTCGGACAGGGGTTCGGCGGGGAAACCGACCGGCAGCAGCCGCTCGTCCCGCGGGCCGAGGAGGCCCCAGCGGGTGACCGGGCGCGGGCCGGGCCCGGCGGTGATCGGCGTCCAGGCGACGTGGAAGACGGAGCCGGAGGACGCCCGCAGTGCCGCGGTGGACGCCGTCCGCAACGTGAGCGAGCCGACCGTCGCAACGACATGCCCCGACGGGTCGGTGATCCGCGCGGCGACGGTGTCGGGGCCGTCGGGACGCAGCCGGACGCGCAGGACCGGCGCGTCGGAGGTCCCGATGGCGACGCGCTGCCAGGAGAACGGCAGGGGGACGCCGTCGGCGGGCTCCTCGGCCCCGGCGCTCTCGCGCAGACCCGCCGTCTGGAGGGCTGCGTCCAGGAGGGCCGGGTGCACTGCGTACCCGTCCGCTCCGATGCCGGGGAGGTCGTCGGGCAGGGCCACTTCGGCGTGGATCGCGTCCGTGGTGCGCCAGGCGGCGCGCAGGCCCCGGAACGCCGGGCCGTAGGCGACGCCCCGGGCTTCGAGCAGCCCGTACAGTTCGTCCACGTCCAGCGGGACGGCGCCGGGCGGGGGCCACGCGCCGGTCTGTTCGGCCGTGTCGTTCCCGTCGGCCGAGGGGTCCTGGGTGCCGACCGTGCCGGTCGCGTGCCGGGTCCAGGGCGGGGCGGCGACGTCGGCGGCGGCCTCGGGGCGGGAGTGGAACTCCACCGGGCGCCGCCCCGTGCCGTCCTCGGCACCCACCCGTACGCGCAGGTGCACGGCGTGGTCGTCGTCGGCGTCGCCGGGCAGCAGCAGCGGAGCGGCGAGGGTCAGTTCCTCGACGAAAGCGCAGCCGAGGCGGCGGCCCACGTGCGCGGCCAGTTCCACGAGGGCCGCGCCGGGCAGGATCACGGCTCCGGCCACGGCGTGGTCGGCAAGCCAGGGATGGGTGGCCGCAGAGATCCGGCCGGTGAAGAGGGTGCCCGCGTCGTCGGGCAGTTCGACCGCGGCGCCGAGCAGCGGATGGTCCACGGCGGACTGGCCGGTGGACGCCGGGTCCCGGTCGGCCGGCAGGGCGTCGAGCCAGTAGCGGCGTCGTTGGAAGGCGTAGGTCGGCAGGTCCACCCGCTGTGCGTCCGTTCCTGCGAACAGCCGCTCCCAGTCGACGCGCAGGCCCCGGACGTGTGCCTCGGCGAGGGCGGTCTGAAGCCGGCGGAGCCCTCCGGCCCCGCGCCGCAAGGTGTCGAGCACCAGCGTCTCCGGGGCGCCCGCGTCGGCGGCCGTGTCCTCGATCCCGTACATCAGGGCGGGCTGGGGGCTGGACTCGATGAAGACGCGGTGCCCGGCCGCAAGGAGCGAGCGGGTCGCCCGCTCGAACTCGACCGTCTGCAAGAGGTTGCGGTACCAGTACTCGGCGTCCAATGCCTTCGTGTCCAGCAGACCGCCGGTCACACTGGAGTAGTACGGCACCGCTCCCGAGCGGGGGGCGATGCCGTCCAGGTCGGACAGCAGGCGTTCGCGGATCTCCGCCACGTGTGAGGAGTGCGACGCGTAGTCGACCTCGATGGGGCTCGCCCACACCCCTTCTTCGAGGAGTTCCTCCACCAGTGCCGTGACCGCCTCTGCGTCGCCCGACACCACCGTCGACGAGGGGCCGTTGACCGCGGCCACCGACAGCCGGCCCGCCCACGGGACGGTGCGCCGCAGCACCACGTCCACCGGCAACGGGACCGAGGCCATGCCACCGCGGCCCGCCAGCGCCCCCACCGCACGGGAACGCAGCGCGACCACGCGGGCGCCGTCATCGAGGCTCAGACCACCCGCCACGCAGGCGGCCGAGATCTCGCCCTGGGAATGGCCGACCACGGCGTCCGGGACGACGCCGAACGCACGCCACACCTCCGCCAGCGACACCATCACTGCCCACAGCACCGGCTGCACCACGTCGACCCGCGCCAGCAGCCGCTCCGAACCCAACGCCTTCGCCAACGACCAGTCGACGTAAGGCGCCAGGGCCCGCCCGCACTCCGCCATCCGTTCCGCGAAGACCTCCGACTCGCCCAGCAGTCCCGCTGCCATCCCCACCCATTGCGAGCCGTGGCCCGGGAAAACGAGCACCGACCGCCCCGGCAGCTGTCCACCGCCGGCCACCACGTCCGCCGAGCCGACGCCCCGCGACAGGGCGGCGACACCGGCCAGCAGCTCGCCCCGGTCCGCCCCCACCACCACGGCACGCTCCGCGAACCGCGCACGTCCCACCACCAGCGAACGCCCCACGTCCACCACGCTCAGATCCGGTTCCGCCACCACCCGCTCGTGCAGCGCCGTCGCCTGGGCGCGCAGTGCGTCCGGAGTGCGCGCCGACAGTATCCAGGAGACGGCGGCGGGCGGCGGTCCCGGTGTGACGGGCGGGTCAACCGGCTTGTCGGTGGCGACCGTTGCCTCGGTCGGTGCAGTGGGGGCCTGTTCGAGGATGAGGTGGGCGTTGGTCCCGCTGGCGCCGAAGGAGGACACCCCGGCCCGGCGCGGTCGGTCCGTCTCCGGCCAAGGGGCGGCCTCGGTGAGCAGACAGACGGCTCCCTCGGTCCAGTCGACGCGGGCTGAGGGGCGGTCGACGTGCAGGGTGCGCGGCATCACTCCGTGCCGTATCGCCAGCACCGACTTGATCACCCCGCCGACGCCCGCGGCGGCCTGGGTGTGGGACAGGTTGGACTTCAGCGATCCCAACCGCAGCGGACGCCCGGCGGGCCGGTCCTGGCCGTACGTGGCCAGCAGGGCCTGCGCCTCGATCGGGTCGCCGAGCACGGTGCCGGTGCCGTGCGCCTCCACCATGTCCACCTCCGACCCCGACAACCCCGCGTCCGCCAACGCCGCACGGATCACCCGCTGCTGCGCGGGCCCGTTCGGGGCGGTCAGTCCGTTGCTGGCACCGTCCTGGTTGACTGCCGAGCCCCGGATGACGGCCAGGACGGGATGCCCCGCGCGCTGGGCGTCCGAGAGCCGTTCCAGCAGGAGCAGGCCCAGCCCCTCCCCGAACCCGGCTCCGTCCGCTGCGGAGGAGAAGGACTTGCTGCGCCCGTCGGGTGCCAGGCCGCGCTGGCGGCTGAATCCGATGTACAGCCCGGGGGTGGACATCACGGTCACTCCACCGGCCAGGGCCAGGGTGGTGTCGCCGGAGCGCAGTCCTTGGCAGGCGAGGTGGACGGCGACCAAGGAGGACGAGCAGGCGGTGTCCAGGGTGACCGCCGGACCTTCCAGTCCCAGGGTGTAGGCGATCCGGCCCGACGCGACGCTCGGGATGCTGCCGGTGCCGAGGAAGCCTTCCACCTCGTCGGGCACCCGGTCGAGCCGGGACGCGTACTCGCCGTAGATCACCCCGGTGTAGACGCCGGTGCGGCTGCCGCGCAGGGTCGTCGGGTCGATGCCCGCGCGTTCCACCGCTTCCCAGGACGCTTCCAGCAGCAGCCGCTGCTGCGGGTCCATGGCCAGGGCCTCGCGCGGGGAGATGCCGAAGAAGCCGGGGTCGAAGCCGGTCGCGTCGTGGAGGAAGCCGCCTTCCCGGACGTAGAACGTGCCGGGGGCGTCGGGGTCCGCGTCGAAGCCGCCCTCGACGTCCCAGCCGCGGTCGGTGGGGAACGGCGAGACCGCGTCGCGTTCCTTGACCAGCAGCTCCCACAGGTCTTCCGGGGTGCGCACCCCGCCGGGGTAGCGGCAGCTCATCGCCACGATGGCGACGGGCTCGGCGAAGTCGTCGCGGAGCCGTTGGTTCTCCTGCCGCAGGCGCTGGTTGTCCCGCAGCGAGGCGCGCAGGGCGGCGACCACCTGGTCCGTGTCGGTGGGCATGGGGTTCGGCTTCTCCTTCTGCGGCTGTCGGTCAGTCACGTTCGCTGCCCAGGGCCATCCGAACGAGCTCGTCGACGGCCATGCCCGCGATGTCGTCGGCGGCGGGAGCCGGTGCCTCCGGTCGATGGGCGAGGTCCAGGAGGGCGTCGAGAAGACCGGCCCGGCGCAGTGCGGCGGGGGGAATCGTGGCGAGCAGGGAACTGATCTCGCGGTCCGCCCGGTCCGCCCGGTCCGGCGGTCCGGCGTCCTTCCCGGTGGCGGCGGTGCCACCCGGCCCGTCGGGTACCAGGCGCCCGGCGAGGTAGGCGGCGACGGCGGCAGGGGTGGGCTGGTCGAAGACCAGGGTCGCCGGCAGCCGGCAGCCGGTGGCGGCGCCGAGCCGGTTGCGGAGTTCGACGGAGGTGAGCGAATCGAAGCCGAGGTCCTTGAACGGCTGGTCCGGGTCGATGGTCCCGGCTCCGCCGTGACCGAGGACGTCGGCGCCCCGGCTCCGTACCAGGTCGAGCAGGACGGCGACGCGTTCCTCCGGGGTGAGGCCGGTCAGCCGGCGGCGCAGTGAGTCGGCTTCGGCGGCGTCCGCCCCGGAGGCGGGGCGGCGTACGGTGCCGGGGACCAGGGCGGAGAGCAGGGCCGGGACGGGTGCGGTCCGTGCCGCCGCCCGAAGCCGGCCGAGGTCGATCCTGACCGGCACGAGCAGCGGTTCGCCCAGGGTGAGGGCCGCGTCGAACAGCGCCAGACCTTCCTCGCTGCTGATGGCCGCCGTGCCGCCCCGGGACATGCGCCGCAGATCGGCGGCGGTCAGTGTCCCGGTCATGGTGCTGCGGCGTTCCCACAGGCCCCAGGCAAGTGACTGGGCAGGTAGTTCCAGGGCCCGGCGGTGCTGGGCGAGCGCGTCGAGGAAGGCGTTGGCCGCGGCGTAGTTGCCCTGACCGGCGTTGCCGACCGTGGCGGACGCGGAGGAGAACAGGACGAAGGCCGACAAGGGCAGATCACGAGTGAGGGCGTGCAGGTGGAGAGCCGCGTCGACCTTGGGCCGCAGTACGTGGCGCATCCTCGCGGGGGTCAGCGACTCCACCGTCCCGTCGTCCAGGACGCCTGCCGCGTGGACGACCGCCTTCAGCGGACGGCCGGCGGGGATGCCGGCGAGCAGGGCGGCGAGCGCGTCCCGGTCGGCGACGTCACACGCCTGCACGTCCACCCGGGCGCCGAGCCCGCGCAGTTCCGCGGCGAGGTCGGCCAGGCCCGGGGCGTCCGCGCCGCGCCTGCCGACGAGCAGCAGGTTCCGCACGCCGTGCACGGTCACGAGGTGCCGGGCCATCAGGCCGCCGAGCGCGCCGCCGGCGCCGGTGACGAGGACCGTTCCCCCGGGCCCGGCGATGCTGGACGGGGTGTCCGGTTCCGCAAGCGCGTCCGTGCCCGGGGTCGGTTCCGTGGTGATGCTGGCCCTGGTGAGACGGGCGGCGAGGAGGTGGCCGCCGCGTATCGCCAGTTGGGGTTCCGTTCCGGCAAGTGCCCGGGGCAGCAGACCGGTCACGGCGGCCGGGTCGTCGGTGTCGATCAGCAGGAAGCGGTCCGGGTGCTCGGACTGGGCGGAGCGGACGAGGCCGCGGACGGCGGCGCCGGTGAGGTCGGTGACCTCCTCACCGACTGTCGTGGAGACCGCGCCCCGCGTGACGACGACGAGCCGGGCGCCGTCGTCCCAACGCGGGTCGGCCAGCCAGTCCTGGACGAGCCGCAGGGCGCCGTCCAGTGCGGTGTGTACGGATGCGGCGTCGGGCGGGGACGGGAGGTGCGGGGTGTGGTCGCACCAGGCCAACACCGCGGCGGGCGATGGTGCTCCCCCGTCCAGCGCGGCACCGAGCGCGGCCAGGTCCGGATGGCTGTCCGGGAAGAACCGCCGGCCGCCGAGGACGGCCCAGTGTCCGGGGGAGCCGGCTGGTGCGGTGTCGGGCGCCGCCGACCACTGGAGCCGGTAGAGGGATTCCGCGCCGCCGCGCGGGCGGAGGGCGTCGAGATCGATCGGGCGGACGGCGAGCGCCTCGACCGACGCGACCGGCAGGCCGTTCGGGTCGGTCGCGTCGATCGCCACCGCCCCGTCCGCCCGGAAGCCGAGCCGTACCCTGAGCGCGGTGGCCGCGCCGGCATGCAGTCTGACTCCGCTCCAGGAGAACGGCAGTCCGACGGACGGCCGGTCCGGGCCCTGCCCGGTCTCCGGCCCGGCGCGCAGGAACAGTCCCTGGAGGGCGGCGTCCAGGAGGGCGGGGTGCAGGCCGAAGGCGGAGGCGGACCGGTGCTGGTCCTCGGGCAGGTGCACCTCGGTGAAGATCTCGTCGCCTCGGCGCCAGGCACTGGTGAGCCCGCGGAAGGCGGGTCCGTAGCCGTAGCCGGAGGCGTGGAACCGCGCGTACAGGTCGTCGACGGGGATCGGGACGGCGCCGGGCGGGGGCCAGGAGCCGGGGTCGTCCGGTGCGGGTGACGGCTTGCGCGGCGCGGCGTCGGCGGTGAGTACGCCGGTGGCGTGCGCCGTCCAGTGCGGGGTCTTCGCGTCTTCACGGCAGGAGAACAGGTCCAGGGAACGGCTGCCGTGCGCGTCCGCGGCGCCGACCCGTACTTGCAGGCGGACGGCGGTGTCGCCCGGTATCAACAGGGGTGACTGGAGCGTCAGTTCCTCCACCGAACGGCATCCGGCCTCGTCCGCGGCGCGTACGGCGAGTTCCGCGAAGGCCGCGCCGGGCAGCAGGACCGTGCCGGCCACGGCGTGGTCGGCGAGCCAGGGGTGGGTGCGCAGCGACAACCGACCGCTGAGCAGCAGTTCACCCGTGTCGGCCAGCTCGGTGGCTGCTCCGAGGACGGGGTGGTTGGCGGGGTCGAGCCCGGCGGAGCCCACATCGGCGGCCGTGATGGGCGCCGGCTCGGGCCAGTAGCGGCTGCGTTGGAAGGCGTACGTCGGCAGGTCCACCCGCCGCGCCCCCGGGAACGCCTCCGACCAGTCCACTTCCAGCCCGCACTCCCAGGCACGGCCCACCGCACGGAGCACCTGCTCCACCCCACCCTCACCCCGCCGCAACGTCCCCAACACCGCAACATCCACACCCGCCGCCTCCGCCGACTCCCCCACCGCAACCCCCAACACCGGATGCGGAGCAACCTCGATGAAGTACCGGAACCCCTCGGCCAACAGCGATTCCGTCGCCTTCTCGAACTCGACGGTCTCCCGCAGATTCCGATACCAGTACTCAGCGTCCAGGACCTTCGTGTCCAACAGACCACCGGTCACGCTCGAGAAGAACGGCACCGAACCCGACCGCGGGACGATGCCCTCCAGATCGGCGAGCAACTGGGCACGAATCTCCTCCACGTGCGAAGAATGCGACGCGTAATCCACCTCGACCAACCGCGCCCGCACCCCCTCCCCCACCAACTCCTCCACCAAGCCCACGACCGCATCCGCATCACCCGAAACCACCGTCGACAACGGACCGTTCACCGCCGCCACCGACAACCGACCACCCCACCCCACAAGACGCCCACGCACCACACCCACCGACAACCCCACCGACGCCATACCACCCCGCCCCGCCAACACCCCCACCGCACGAGAACGCAACGCCACC
>NZ_JBHWIQ010000050.1:0-33839 GCF_042732055.1 Streptomyces sp. NPDC059816 | reverse complement strand
GGCGGAGCGGCAGGGCCGCTCCGCCCCCGGCGCTCAGTGCTCGGTGATTGTTCCGTCGGCGACGGCGATGTGCCGGGTGGTGTCGACGGCGTCCAGCATCCGCCGGTCGTGGGTGACCAGCAGGAGCGTCCCCTGATAACTGCTCAACGCGGACTCCAGTTGTTCGATGGCCGGCAGGTCGAGGTGGTTGGTCGGCTCGTCGAGCACCAGCAGGTTGACGCCCCGCCCCTGCAACAGGGCCAGGGCGGCCCGGGTCCGCTCCCCCGGTGACAGGGTGGCCGCGGGGCGCAGCACGTGGTCGGCCGCGAGGCCGAACTTGGCGAGCAGGGTGCGCACCTCGGCCGGTTCGGTGTCCGGGACGGCCGCGCGGAAGGCGTCGAGCAGGGGCTGCGGCCCGTGGAACAGCGCACGTGCCTGGTCGACCTCGCCGACCACGACGCCCGGCCCCAGCGCGCTGTGCCCGCCGTCCAGCGGGAGGCGGCCGAGGAGCGCGGCGAGCAGGGTGGACTTCCCGGAGCCGTTCGGGCCGGTGACGGCGACCCGGTCCGCCCAGTCGATCTGGAGCGTCACGGGCCCGAACCGGAACTCACCGCGCCGCACCTCGGCGTCGCGCAAGGTGGCGACCACGGCGCCGGCCCGGGGCGCCACGGCGATCTCCATCCGCAGCTCCCATTCCTTGCGGGGCTCCTCGACCTTGTCCATTCGCTCGATGAGCCGATCGGTCTGCCGGGCCTTCGCCGCCTGCTGCTCGCTGGACTCCGCGCGGGCCCGGCGGCCGATCTTGTCGTTGTCGGGGGCCTTGCGGAGCGCGTTCTTGACGCCCTTCTCCATCCAGGCCCGCTGGGTGCGGGCCCGGGCCTCCAGCGAGCTCTTCTTGTCCGAGTACTCCTCGTAGGCGGCGCGGGCGTGCCGCCGGGCCGTCTCGCGTTCCTCCAGGTAGGACGCGTAGCCGCCGCCGAACAGGTTGATCTGTTGTTGGGCGAGGTCGAGTTCGAGGACCTTGGTGACGGTCCGGGTGAGGAACTCACGGTCGTGGCTGACGAGCACGGTGCCCGCGCGCAGGCCGCGCACGAAGCGTTCGAGCTGTTCCAGTCCGTCGAGGTCGAGGTCGTTGGTGGGTTCGTCCAGGAGGAAGACGTCGTAGCGGGACAGCAGGAGCGAGGCGAGTCCCGCGCGGGCGGCCTGGCCGCCGGACAGGCTGGTCATCAGCTGGTCGAGGCCGACGCCCAGACCGAGCGAGGCGGCCGTCTGCGCGGCGCGTTCGTCCAGGTCGGCGCCGCCCAGGGAGAGCCAGCGCTCCAGGCTCACGGCGTAGGCGTCATCGGCACCAGGGGTGCCGTCGACGAGCCCCTGGGTCGCGGCGTCCATGGCGCGCTGGGCTTCGGTGACGCCGGTGCGGCGGGCCAGGAAGGCGTGCACGGTCTCGCCCGGGCGGCGCTCCGGTTCCTGCGGCAGATGGCCGACGGTGGCGTGCGGCGGGGAGAGCCTCAGCTCTCCCTGTTCGGGGGTGTCGAGCCCGGCGAGCAGCCGCAGGAGGGTCGACTTGCCGGCGCCGTTGGCGCCGACCAGGCCGATCACGTCGCCCGGGGCGACGACGAGGTCGAGTCCGGAGAAGAGGGTGCGGTCACCGTGGCCTGCGGCGAGGTCCTTGGCGACGAGGGTGGCAGTCATGACGGTCCGATCCTGGACGGAGGGTGGGTGGCGAACGTCCAACGGGTCCCACCGCCCTGGTCGCACGGGTGCCACGGGGTGGCACGGGTGCGCGGGGCCGGGTACGCAGGGTCGTCCGCCGAGGGGACGGTTCCTCGCGTTCACCGGCGCATCGGAGCGCACCCCCTGCTGGTCGTGGCGGACGTCATGGTGTTGCGGCGGTCGCGCTCGGACGGTCACTGCCCGCCCGGCGCCACGGTGTGGTCATCGTACGGAAGGCGCGACGAGCACGCTGTCCGTGGTGCGTGCCACCAGGAAGGATCTTCCGCCGCGTACGTCGCCGTCAAGCGGAATGCGGTGGTGGCCGGGGCCGAGCACCCCGTCGAACACCTCGTGGGTGCGGGTGCGGCGCAGCCGGTCGAGGCGGTACGCCAGCAGCCGCACCCGGCAGGTCGAGGACACGTCCACCCCGGCGTCGCCCCCGGCGCTGGAGAGGTGGGTGAGTCGGCGCCGTCCGGCCCGGGCGGTGTCGAGGGCGTGCTCGACCTGGGCGACGAGCAGCGGGACGATCGGGGCCAGCCCGTCCACGTAGGTGACGGTGAGCCCGGCGTGGTCGAACGTGGCCCGGACCAGGGTGCGTTCGGCGGCGGGGACGGAAGCGCCGAAGGCGACCGCACCGTAGGCGCGCAGTTCGTCGGCGGGCACCTGGGCGGCGTCCCGGGTGATGTCGGCGCCGATGCCGATGGTGCGCAGGGCGGCGGCGAGCCGGGCGAGGACCGCGACCCGGTCGCCGATCAGCAGCACCCGGCGCCGGGCGGGCGCCGTGCCCTCGACGAGCCGCTGGAGGGCGGCGCGGTACTCGGCCCCGCGGAACCGGAACGGCCCCATGCCGTGGTAACCGTTGAGGGGGAGGTCGACGCGCCGGTCGGTCTGCCAGGCGAAGTCGCGCCAGATGACGTCGTCGGGATCGGTGGCGTCCCGTTCGATGACGGCGGTCACCGCGCCACAGGCCAGGTCCTCGCACTCGGGACAGCCGTAGATGATGTGGCGGTCGTCGGCGAGCGGGGCCGGGGCCTCCAACAGCAGGCCGCGCACCTGGGCGGTGAAGATCGCGGGCGGCACGTCCGAGGCGAGCGGGGAGACGGCGTCGAGGTCGGCGAGGCGATACAGCAGCGGGCGTCCGTCGATGATGAAGTCCACGAAGTCCCGGTGCGCCTGGAGCTCGCCGTTGGCGAGGACCCCGCCCGCCCGCGTGGCGGGTGCCAGGTCGAAGGATGCGTACGCGGCAGCCATGTCCTGAGTATCCCCAGCCGGGCCGGCCGGTGCGTACGACCACGCGTGCTCGCGCGCGCCGCGGCGGTGCGCCGGGCGCACGGAAGGGCCGACCGCGCCGGGGCCGCGCCCGATCGGCCGCGGCTTCGGGCGGGGCCCGGCGGCGGCGCGAGCCGGGCTTCCGGTCGCGAGGCGGCGGCCGGGCGGGCGGACCACCTCGGTCGATTCCTCCGGACGCCCCGAGCGAGCCGGTGGGCACGCGGGGCGTCCGGGCCCGTGCGGTGGGCGCACCGGGGCGGCGCTGACGGGGCGTCCCGGGCGCCGGGGCGTACGCATGGTCGAGGGCGTACCCGGCGTGACGCACCTGGACGGCCGGGTGCGCCGGGGCGGTCACCGGGTCCCGGGACGGGTGCTCCGGTCGGCGGTCAGGACTCGGGGCAGGTGTCCACCGGTTCGGCGGCGACCAGGTCGTACGCGGCACGGCCGTCCAGCAGCAGGGGCACGAGGGCGCGCAGGGACTGGCGCAGCGGGACGAACGCGCCGCCGTCCTCCGTACGGTGCAGCCGGACTCCGTGCAGGGCCAGTTCGTCGCCCACGTCCGCGTGCTGGGCGGCGGTGAGCCGGTAGCCGCACGGCGGCCGGTCCAGGATCTCGGTGGGTTCGGCGGGGTCGTTGTCGGCGCCCCCGAGGTAGACCGGGCCGCGGTCGCGGTGACCGGCCGCGCGGGCCGCCGTCGTCGCGGCTTCGACCCGGCCGCGCCGCTCTTCGGAGAAGCGTCGCAGGCCGTCGAGGGCGGTGAGGTGGGAGGAGACCCTGCGGCGGTTGTTGAGCGCGGCATCGGCCCGCTCTGCGTCGGTGCGGGCGTTGACGCGGCTTTCGATGAGCAGGCCGACGGAGTGCTTGGCACCGGAGGCGTTGCGCAGGATGCGTTCCTGTCCGTCGCCCGCGACCTGCCGGATCGGCGCGCCGGTGTCCGGGTCGGTCCAGATCCCGTAGGTGCCGGTGGAGTGACCGGCGCGGGCGGCGGCCGGGCGGACGTACTGCGCGGACAGTTCCCGGGCTTCGGCGTGGACGGCCGCGGCGGTGTTGAGGTTGCGGGGCCACAGGTCGAACAGGTCCTTGTCGTAGTACCGGGGGGTGGCCCCGTACTCGTGCAGGTCGTAGATGACGTCGGGGCGGTGGTCGCGGATCACGGCGGCGAGGGCGCGGGCCTCGGGGGTGCGCAGGGCGAGGTGGTCCCGGTTGACGTCGATGCCGAGGGCGTTGCCCCGGGTGTCGGCGGCGCGGCCGTCCGGGTTGGCGTTGGGCACGACCAGGAGGGTGGTCCGGGCGAGGAACGCGCGGGTGTGGTGGTCCCGGGCCAGGGCGAGGTCCCGGACGGTGCTGAGGCAGGCCTCGCGGCCGGCGGGTTCGTCGCCGTGCTGGCTGCACACCAGGAGGACGGTGTGTTCCGCGGGGCGGGGTCCGCCGATCCGGACGAGGGGCAGGGGCCGCTGTTGGGTGCTCGTCCCGATCCGGGACACCGAGACCCGGGGGGAGCGCCGGTCGACCTCGGCCAGGAACGTGCGTTCCTCGGCCTCACCGGTCCATCGGGCGCCGCGGGACTCCTCGAAGCCGGTGCGGGGCGGCGGGGGCGGGTCCGCGTGGGCGGGCGCGGAGAGCAGCGGGACGGCCAGGGCGGTGGCCGCGGCGAGGAGGACGGCGCGCGACCGGGCGCGGGGTCGGGGCGGACAAGGGGCCTCGGTACGGCTGGTGCCGAGGTGACCCGGGGGACGCTCTGGAGTCGGCATGCGCGGACGGTACTGCCGAGAACTCCTGGGCAAAAGGGCGTGGTTCAGGCCCCGGGTGGCGGTGGGTGCTCGGCCGTACCCGCTCCCGGCCGGATGGGCGCGCCACCGGGCCGGGAGCGGCGGGCGCTCGACGGGGCCCGGGAGGACGTCAGTCGAGTCCGTGCCGGGAGCGGGCCAGATGCGCCTCGGGGAAGTAGCGCAGTCGGTGCGGGAGTCGGGTGACGACGACACTGATGACCCGACACACCCGGCGCAGCCTCCGCTCCTGGGCGGCGGTCCACACGAGGCCGAGTGCGTCGCGGGCTTCCGGCGGCAGCAGACCGATGGAGAGGAACCTACGGAACCGGAGGAACAGCCGCCGCGCCACGGGCCACATCCAGCGCACCGGTGTCCGCAAGGAGCGCGGGCCCACGTTGAGGACGGGCAGGGGCTGCCGCGGATCCAGCAACTCCCGTGCGACCCCGGTGAGTTCGATCTCCTTGAGCGTCTCGCGGTAGTACGGCCAGAACTCCTCGACGGTTTCCGGCAGATCGCGTTCGTGGATGCCGAGGAGCTGTCCGACCCTGCGCCATTCGGCGAAGTACTGTCGCTCCTCGGGCTCGGTGTAGGGGCGGCCCCAGAGGTAGGGGTGGGCGTAGCGGGCCACCGGGAAGCCGGTGGCGTGCACCCAGGCGTAGGTGCGGGCGGCGAGGGCGTGGTACGGGCGGCCCTGGGCGTCCGTACCGTGGACGCCGCGGTGCAGCAGGCGCAGCCGGCGCCCCTCCTCGGCGGCGCGCTCCTCCCCGTACACCCACAGGAGGACGGACCGCATGGACCTGACGCCGCGCCCCCAGGGGTCGGTGCGGAACACGGAGTGGTCGTCGACGCCGGCGCCCACCGCGGGGTGGCTCACTTGGAGGATGAAGGCCGGGCCGAGGGTCAACAAGGTGCGGATGTCACCTGTGTCCTGCCAGAGGATGCCTCCGGGCGGGGGCGGTTGGGGTACACGAGAACGTGGGACATCGAGTGACATATGTCCAGTATGAGGAAGATATCGCCAGGGAGGCTCATTTGGCCCCGCGCGTCCGGTGATTCCGGGACACACGTTCGACGTTGGGCCGCGACCACGGGGACGCGCCGTGCGGGGCCCGGGTGTTGAGGGCGGCATCCCTCGACCGCACGGCGATCCGCGGACGTGCGTGGGTGTCCGCGCCGGTGAGCCGCGGTTGCGCCGCTACGGTGTCCCGCGCGACCGCGGTCCGGCACCGGCGCATGGGCTCGGTGCCGGACCGCACGTCATCGCCGGCGGGGGTGGCGGGGGTGGCCGGCGCGGTGCCGGCTCCGCTGTTCAGCGGTCGTGGAACGGCTCGCCGCGGTCGGCGCGGGCCACCAGCGAGGCGGGCGGCGCGAAGCGGTCGCCGTAGCGGTCCGCTAGTTCCCGGGCCCGGGCCACGAACCCGGGCAACCCTCCCTCGTACCCGTTGGCGTACTGGAGCACTCCCCCGGTCCAGCCGGGGAACCCGATGCCGAACAGGGAGCCGATGTTGGCGTCCGCGACGGAGACGAGCACGCCCTCGTCCAGCAGGCGCACCGTCTCCAGGGTCTCGGAGAACAGCAGGCGCTCCATGAGGTCCCGGAACGGCACCTCGGCCGCGGTTCGGATGAAGTGGGTGCGCAGCCCGGGCCAGAGCCTGCCGCGCTCGCCGTCGGCGTACTCGTAGAAGCCCGCACCGCCGCTGCGGCCCGGGCGGTCGAACTCCTCCACCATGCGGTCGATGACGGCTTCCGCGGGATGCGGTGTCCAGGTGCCGCCGGCTTCCTCCACGGCCCTGCGGGACTCGTCCCGGATCCTGCGCGGCAGGGTGAGGGTCAGTTCGTCCATCAGGGACAGCACCTTCGCCGGGTATCCGGCCTGGGCGGCGGCCTGTTCGACGGAGGCGGGCTCGACGCCCTCGCCGACCATCGCGACGCCCTCGTTGAGGAACCGGCCGATCACCCGGGAGGTGAAGAAGCCCCGGGAGTCGTTCACCACGATCGGGGTCTTGCGGATCTGCCGCACCAGGTCGAAGGCGCGGGCGACGGCTTCGTCACCGGTCCGGTCGCCCCTGATGATCTCGACCAGCGGCATCTTCTCGACCGGGGAGAAGAAGTGCAGACCGATGAAGTCGGCGGGACGTGCCACGCCTTCGGCGAGGTCGGTGATGGGCAGGGTCGAGGTGTTGGAGCACAACAGGGCGTCCGGCGCCAGCAGGTGCTGGACCTCCTGGAACACCCGGTGCTTGAGCGCGGGGTCCTCGAAGACGGCCTCGATGACCGCGTCGCAGCCGGCGACCGCCCCGGGTTCGGCGGCGGGGGTGATCCGGGCGAGCAGGTCGTCGGCCTCGGCCCGGCTGGTGCGGCCCCGGGCGACGGCCTTGGCGCACAGCTTCGCGGAGTGTTCCTTCCCCCGGGTCGCGGCCTGGAGGGACACGTCCTTGAGGACGACGTCGATGCCCGCGCGGGCGCATGCGTAGGCGATGCCCGCGCCCATCATGCCCGCGCCGAGCACGGCGACCCTGCGGACCCGGCGCGGCTCGACGCCCCGCGGCCGGTTGGCACCGGAGTTGACGGCCTGGAGGTCGAAGAAGAACGCCTGGATCATGTTCTTGGCGGTCTGTCCGGTCACCAACTCGGTGAAGTAGCGCGACTCGATGGTCTCGGCGGTCGCGAAGTCCACCTGGGAGCCTTCGACGGCCGCCGCGAGGATCGCCCGCGGCGCGGGGTAGGGGGCGCCCGCCGTCTGCTTGCGGAGGTTGGCGGGGAAGGCGGGCAGGTTCGCGGCGAACTTGGGGTGGGCCGGCGTCCCGCCGGGGATGCGGTAGCCGGGGAGGTCCCAGGGCTGTCGGCTCTCCGGGTGCGCCTCGATGAACGCCCGTGCCTTCGCCAGGAGTTCCGCGGGGCTGTCCGCGAGTTCGTGGACGAGTCCGGCGTCCCGGGCGCGCCGGGGGTGGTACTGGGTGCCCTGGAGCAGCACCTTGAGGAGCGCGTCCGCGATGCCCAACAGGCGTACGGTACGGGTCACCCCGCCACCGCCGGGCAGCAGGCCGAGGGTGACCTCGGGCAGGCCGATCTTCGATCCCGGGGTGTCCAGGGCGATCCGGTGGTGGCAGGCGAGGGCGATCTCGTAGCCGCCGCCCAGGGCGGCGCCGTTCAGGGCGGCCACGACCGGGACGCCCAGGGTCTCGATGCGGCGCAGGTCGCGCTTGACACTGCGGGTCGCGTCGAACACCCGTCGGGCGTCCTCGGGGCGGACCCGGATCAGCTCGCGCAGGTCGCCGCCCGCGAAGAAGGTCTTCTTGGCGGAGGTGACGATGACGCCGCGGACGCTGCTGCGTTCGGCCTCCAGCCGGTCGGCGACCGTGGTGAGGGAGGTTTGGAACGCCGCGTTCATGGTGTTGGCGGACTGGTCGGGGTCGTCGAGGACGAGGGTGACGATCCCGGCGCGGTCCTGTTCCCAGCGGATGGTCGACGGGGTCGGTCGGGTGGTGGGCTCGCTCATGGTGTGGCTGCTCCGATGCGGCGGGTGGGGGCGGTGGGCTCGGCGGTGACGGCGCGGTCGCGGGGCGGCGCGCGGTCAGACGCGTTCGACGACGGTGGCGATGCCCATGCCGCCGCCGACGCAGAGCGTGGCGAGCCCGTACCGCTGCTCCCGGCGTTCGAGTTCGTCCACCAGGGTGCCGAGGATCATCGCCCCGGTGGCGCCGAGGGGGTGGCCCAGGGCGATGGCCCCGCCGTTGACGTTGACCCGGTCGAGGGAGAGTCCCGTCTCCCGGACGAAGCGCAACACGACCGCGGCGAAGGCCTCGTTGATCTCCACCAGGTCGATGTCGTCGAGGGTGAGCCCGGCCTTGGCGAGGGCCTTGTGGGTGGCGGGCGCGGGTCCCGTGAGCATGATCGTCGGTTCGGAGCCGGAGACCGCGGCGGACACGATCCGCGCGCGGGGGCGCAACCCGTAGCGCTCCCCCACCTCCCGGGAGCCGATGGCGACGAGGGCGGCGCCGTCCACGATCCCGGAGGAGTTGCCCGCGTGGTGGACGTGGTCGATCCGTTCGACCCAGTGGTACTTCTGGAGGGCCACCGCGTCGAAGCCGCCGAGGTCGCCGATGTCCGCGAACGAGGGCTTCAGGGCGGCCAGCGAGTCGGCGGTGGTGCCGGGGCGGGGGTGTTCGTCGTGGTCGAGGACGACGAGTCCGGCGCGGTCCCGCACCGGGACGACCGAGCGGTCGAAGCGGCCGTCCGCGCGGGCCGCCGCCGCCCGTTCCTGGGAGAGTGCCGCGTACGCGTCGACGTCACGGCGGGAGAAGCCCTCGATCGTGGCGATGAGGTCGGCGCCGATGCCCTGCGGGACGAAGCCGGTGGCGAGGTTGGTCATCGGGTCGGCGAACCAGGCACCGCCGTCCGAGGCCATCGGCACCCGGGACATCGACTCCACCCCGCCCGCCAGGACCAGGTCCTCCCAGCCGGAACGGACCTTCATCGCGGCGAGGTTGACGGCTTCGAGGCCCGAGGCACAGAAGCGGTTCTCCTGGACCCCGGCGACGGTGTCGGGCAGGCCGGCGGCGATCGCGGAGATCCGGGCGATGTCGGAGCCCTGGTCGCCGACGGGACCGACGACGCCGAGGACGATGTCGTCGATCGCGGCGGGATCGAGGTCCGGGAAGCGGGCCCGCAGCTCGTGGATCAGACCGACGACGAGGTCGATGGGCTTGGTGCCGTGCAGGGCGCCGTTCGCCTTGCCGCGACCGCGCGGGGTGCGGATCGCTTCGTACACGAATGCTTCGGTGGTCACGGGTGAGCCTTTCGGAGGGGTCGACCGGGCGGGTGGCGGGCGGTTCCCGGGCCCCGTCGGTGCGCGCGGCACCGGGTCACCGACCCTCGGGCAGGGGGTCGGACGGGGTGGCGACGAGGTCGGGCACGTCCCAGTCCCGGGCCACCTCCGCGGTGTCGGCGCCGGGCCGGGCGGGACCCCGGCGCAGGGTGCCCGGGGTGGCGGAGAACCGCGGGGCGGGTGCGGGTTGCGGCACCCCGTCCCGGGTGGCGAAGGTGCCGCGGGCCACGAGGTGCGGGTGCGCCGGGGCCTCGTGCAGCGAGAGCACGGGTGCCACGCAGGCGTCGGAGTCCTCGAACACCCCGGTCCACTCCGCTCGGGTCCGGGTCAGGAAGCGGTCGGCGACGGCCGCGCGCAGGGCGTCCCAGTGGGCCGGAGCGTCGCGCAGCGCAGCTGCCGGGCCCAGGTCGAGCAGCTCGGTGAACTCGTCGTAGAAGCGTCGCTCCAGGGCGCCGACGGCCATGTACCCGCCGTCCGCGGTCCGGTAGCAGCCGTAGAACGGGCAACCACCGTCCAGCAGGTTGGCGCCCCGCCGGTCCTGCCAGTGTCCGGCGGCGAGCAGCCCGTGGACCAGGGTGGTGAGGTGGGCGGCGCCGTCGACGATCGCCGCGTCCACGACCTGTCCGACTCCGGTGGCGCGGGCGTGGTGCAGCGCGGCGAGCAGACCGACGACCAGGTAGAGCGAGCCGCCCGCGTAGTCGCCGAGGAGGTTGGCGGGCGGCGCGGGCGCGTCGTCGGGCCGGCCGATCGTGCCGAGGGCGCCGGTCACCGCGAGGTACGTGAGGTCGTGGCCGGCGCGCGGGGCGAGCGGGCCCTGCTGGCCCCAGCCGGTCATCCGTCCGTAGACGAGCCGGGCGTTGCGGGCGCGGCAGTCCGCGGGGCCGACGCCGAGGCGCTCGGCGACGCCCGGGCGGTAGCCCTCGACGAGGAGGTCGGCGCGTGCGGCGAGCGCGAGGACCCGGTCCCGGCCGCCCGGGGACTTCAGGTCGACGAGCACGGAGCGCTTGTTGCGGTGGGTCAGGTCGTGTTCGGGGCCGGGGCCGAGTCCCGGTTCTGGGCCGCCCGGGCGGTCGACGCGGACGACGTCGGCGCCCAGGTCGGCGAGGAGCATCGCGGCGAAGGGGCCGGGGCCGATGCCCGCCAACTCCAGTACGCGCACGCCCGTCAGGGGGCCGTCGGTCGCGGTCGCCACGCCCGGCAACGGTGGCTCGGTCATCGGACCCCCTCGGTGGGTGATGGTGCTGCGGTGCGTGCCGTTCGGAGCGCGGTGCGGGCACTCCGGCGATGCTAGATACCGGTCGGTAACCGCACAAGACGCCAAGCGAGCAAGCGCTTGGACAGGCGCCCGTCCCCTCCATGATGGGCCAGCCGTCGGGGCGGGACGATCAGGACACGGCAGTCCGCACCCGCCCCCGGCCGCCCGGCACCATGGCGTGATCGTTCAAGACGGGGCCGCCGACCGCGCCTAGCGTGGGGGTACCGAACGGCAGGAGGCGGCAGTGGACGAGGACTACGCGAGCGCGCAGCTCGTGGCCATGGCGCGCCGCGCCCTGGCCGCCGAGGGCATCCACACCGTGGCCCCCGCGGGCGAGGGCGCGTTGCTGCCGCTGGCCGCCAAACGCCGGTTCCTCGCCGAGGTGGAACACACGCACGGACTGTTGCCCCTGCTCCGGGTGGGGCAACAGTTCTCGGCGGTCAGGTCCGATCCGGCCGTCTCCGCGCTGCTGCGCGCCGGCTCCCCGCACGACCTGCTCGAACGGTGGTGCAGGCTGGAGCGGTTCACCCACTCGCGGCACCGCGTGGCGCTGCGCCGGTCCGGGCCGCGGCACCTGATGGTCGAACACCTGGGGCCGCCCGGGGCGCCGCCCGGCGCCGCCGAGGACGCCGTCGTCCTCGGGGTGCTCACGGCGCTGCTGACGATGACCGGCACCCAGGACCTGACGGTCACCGTCGGGCAGGAGCGAGCGCACACCGTGTTCACCGGCGGGGTGTTCACCGCGGAGCCACCGGCGGGTGACAGCGCCCACTGGCGGTTCGACTGGACCGGCACGGTCACCGCCCCGCCCGTGGACGCGGAGGCGACCGGGTCGGACCCGGTCGTCCGCACCCGTGCGCTGCTCGCCACCGATCCCGCCCGCCGCTGGACGCTCGGCGAGCTCGCGACGGCACTCGGCTACTCGACGCGGGTGCTCCAACGCCGGCTGGCCGGGGACGGCGGCTTCACCGGGCTCCTCGCCGCGGTGCGCGCGGAAACGGCGGCCGACCTGCTCATCCACGGCGAACACCCCACGTCCGTCATCGGGTTCGCGTGCGGGTACGCGGACCAGCCCCATTTCACCCGCCGGTTCAAACACCGCACCGCGATGACCCCGGCGGCCTACCGAGCGGCGTTCGGGCGCTCCGCCCGGGCCGCCTCACCGACGAAACGAAGGAAGCGATGAAGCTCCACGGCACAACCGTTCTCGTCACGGGCGGCGCCCGCGGCGTCGGCCGGGAACTGACCCGGCAGTTGGTCGACCTCGGTGCCCACGTGGTGGCCGTGGGTCGCGATGCGGACCGGCTCGCGGACCTCGTGGCGGTGCACGGCGACCGCGTCTCGGTCGAGGTCGTGGACCTGTCCGATCCGGCGGCGGTCGACGCCCTCGCCGACGGCTTGCCCGACCGTCACCCCGAACTGCGGGCCGTGTTCAACAACGCGGGCGTCCAGCACCTCACCGACTTCCTCACCGAGGACCCCCGCACCGTGCGCCAGGTCGTGCGCCGCGAACTCGCCGTCAACCTGGACGCCGTCATCGCCCTGTCCACGGGGCTGCTCCCCCATCTTCGGAGCCAGCCGTCCGCGGCCATCGTCAATGTGAGCAGCGGTCTGGCCATCGCGCCCAAACCCTCGGCGCCCGCGTACTGCGCCGCCAAGTCGGCGGTGCGCACCTTCACCCGGGCCCTGCGCTACCAGTGCGAGGACGGCGCACCGCACGTCCAGGTGGTCGACGCGGTCCTGCCCCTCGTCGACACCGACATGACGGCGGGCCGCGGCCGGGCCAAGATCAGTCCGGCCGAGGCGGCACGGTCGGTCATCCGGGGGGTGCTCCGCGGTCGGTCGGACGTCTACGTCGGCGGGGCGGCGCTGCTGCCCACGCTGATGCGGATCGCCCCGTCCGTCGGCTACCGGGCCCTGCGCCGTGGCTGAGGCCGTGGCCCCGCGGGCGCCGGGCACCCGAACGGGCCGTGCGCTGTCCCGGCTGGACCGGGCCGCGCACCGTCGGTGGTTCCTGCCCGCGGTCGGCGCGTTCCCGCTCGGGGACTACGTACTGCCTTTCCTGCCGGGCCAGTTGCTGCTCGCGGGGTTGGCCGCACTCCATCCCCGGCGCCGGACGGCGCTCGTCCTCACCTTCGTCGCCGGGTCCGTGCTGGGGGCGTTCCTGACCGCCGTCGCCGTGCAGTCCGCCGGCCCCTGGCTGCTGGACCTGGTGCGCGGACTCGCGCCGGAACAGGCGGAGTTGGACCGTTTCGCCGATCTGATCGCCGAGCACGGCCAGTGGGCGCTGGCCGCCCTCGCCCTGCTGCCGTGGACGCCGCGGGTCGCGGTCGTGGCCTGCGCGCTGGCCGGCATCGACCCGTGGACCATCGCCCTGGCCGTGCTGATCGGCCGGCCCGTGCCGCTCACCCTGGTCGCACTGGCCGGGACCCGGGCGCCCCGGTTGCTGCGGCGGTCCCGACGGATCGACCGGATGCTCGCCGAGGTGATGGCGCAGCGTCGGCCGGAGGACCGCTGAGCCGGCGCCGGCCTCACGACCCGGCGGTGCGGGCGGCCAGGGCGCGGCGGCAGAGCGAGTCGGCCCGGCGGGTGGTCTCCGGGAGGCGGTAGCGCGGGGCCAGGGCCAAGGTGTGGGCGAGCGCCGTCGGCAGGTCCACCCGGTGGCCGACGGAGACGTACACCGGTTTGACACCGGGCTGGGTCCGCAGGGCCGCCCCGACCTGTTCGGCGCCCGCGAGCAGCGGCGCGGACGAGCCGCGGGGCCGGTCCGGGTCCTCGTGGGTGAAGGTGAACGGGTTCTTGGCGACGCCGATCGTGGGGAGTCCGGTGAGCACCCCGAGGTGGCTCGCCAGTCCGAAGCGGCGGGGGTGCGCGAGACCGTAGCCGTCGCACACCACGAGACCCGGGTCGGTGGGCAGGGCGGCCAGCGCCGCGAGGACGGTGGGGAGCTCCCGGAACGCCAACAACCCCGGCACGTAGGGGAAGGAGACCGTTCCCACCGCCGTGGCCTGGGCCACGACCTCCAGGGTCGCGCAGTCGAGGACCACGGCCGCGGCGACCACCGTGTCCTGGGTGTCGTCGTACGCCACGTCCACCCCGGTCGCCCGACCGGTGCCGGGCGCCGGGCCCGCCTCGTCCCGCACGACCAGCGCCCGCAACTCGTCCTGGACGGCGCGCGCCCGCTCCTGGGTCGTGGGCCAGTCGGCGGGCAACTCGGCGGGCTGGGGCAGCGGTACGGAGTTCATGGTGGGACGAGCGTACGGTTCCGGCCGCGCACGAACACCACAAGGCCCCTCCCCCCGCCGTCCGCTGGGTGATCGAGGGATAGGATTTCGGTCATGTTCGTTCTGGAACTGACCTACACCGCCCCGGTCGAGGCCGTGGACGCGGAGATGGCTGCGCACCTCGCGTGGTTGGACGCGCTGTACGCCTCCGGGGTGATCATCGCCTCGGGCCGCAAGCAGCCGCGCGACGGCGGGGTGCTGCTCGCGGTCGGCGACGACCGCGGGGCGATCGAGGCGCTGGCCGCGACCGATCCGTTCGTGACGGCCGGGACCTGTGCGTACCGCATCACGGAGTTCGTCGCGACCAGGACCGCCCCCGCCCTCGCCGGGTACCGTCAGCCGGCGCCGTACTGACCCGGCCCGAACCCGCCCGGTGGCCCGCGGACCGGGCAGAACCGTGACCGAAGTCACGGGCCCCCGGATAGACGTGAGGGGCGGTTCGACCGTCTGTAGGAGTGTCCGGGTCTTCGGCGGGGCCGGTCACGTCCGCCGGCCGACCGCCCCCGCCGCCACGAGGGAGCAGGCGTTGTCCATCGTCATCGAGCAAGCCGTGGAGGCGCGCTTGGTCGCCGCCGCGCCCCGCATGGCCACCATCCCCGCCGTGCTGCGCTACGAACAGGCCGACCCGTTCGCGGTCCGGATGACGTTTCCCGCCCCCGCCACACTGGAGGGCGTGGACGTGTGCTGGACGTTCTCACGGGAGCTGCTCGCCTCGGGGATGGAGGAGGCCGTGGGTCAGGGCGACGTGCGGGTGCGCCCGTACGGGTACGACCGTACGGTGATGGAGTTCCACGCTCCCGAAGGCACGGCCATCGTGCACCTGCTCAGCGGTGACCTGCGGAAGTTCCTCAGCCGGACGGACGGCTTGGTGGCCCGCGGACTCGAACACCTGCACCTCGATCTCGATGCGGACCTCGCGCAGTTGATGCGCGACGCCTGCTGACGGACCTCGCCACGGACCTCGCTGCGCCCCCGTTCGCCAGGTGCGGGCGGGGACGGCCGGGTGAGTGGGGAGGGGGAAGAATCCGGCGGGTGCCACGGTTACGTCACGCATCGACGACACCGTAGGCAACTCCCGGAAGGCACCGTCACCATGGGCATCGTCACCGCGAACCTCGCCGTATCGCTCGACGGATTCACCGCGGGTCCGCAGCAGAGCCTTGAACACCCCTTCGGCACCGGGGCCGATGCGCTCACGGCCTGGCTGTTCGAGACCGGGGAACCCGGACGCGAACAGGACGCGAAGCTGCTGTCCACCCTGCACGAGAACACCGGCGCCCACATCATGGGGCGCAACATGTTCAGCCCCGGCCGAGGCGCCTGGGACGAGGACTGGACGGGGTGGTGGGGGCCGGAACCGCCTTACCACACACCCGTGTTCGTGCTGACGCACCACGAACGGGAGCCGCTGGAGATGGCCGGCGGCACCACGTTCCACTTCGTGACGGACGGCATCCACTCGGCCCTGGAGCGGGCGCGGGCCGCGGCCGGCGACCGGGACGTGGAGATCGCCGGGGGCGCGGCGACGGTGCGCCAGTACCTGGCGGCAGGACTGCTCGACGAGTTGCTGCTGCATCTCGCGCCCGTCGCGATCGGCGCGGGTGAGCGCCTGTTCGAGGGACTGGGCGACCTGTCCCTCGAACAGAGCGAAGTGATCGCTTCGCCCACGGTCACGCATCTGCGCTACCGGGTGCCGCGCACCTGAACGCCCTGCGGGGTCCGGCGCACCGGACCCCGCGGGGTCGGTCACTTGCGGGCGAACTCCTCGCGGTTCGCGTCCCCGGTGGTCGGCCCGGCCAGTGCCGCCGCGGCCTCGGCCAGCACCGCCCTGCGGAAGTCCCGACTGCGGCCCGCGCAGTCCGCGCAGATCGCGGGACTGCCCTCGGCCGAGGGGTCGCGGTCCATCTCGACCGCGATGTAGGAGTGGTCGCAGCGGTGGCAGCGGATCCGGGCCTCCCAGATGTCGTCCACCTCGTCGCGCGGGTCCGAGCCGCGGGCCAGCACCGGCGAACGGGTCACGCGCAGGGCCAGCGCGTAGAGGCCGATGCTGAGCACGAAGGTGAGCGGTGAGGACCAGGTCGTGCCGAACGTGCCGGTGAACTCCAGCACCAGGATGCCGGTCAGGGAGGACACCAGCCACACCACGGCACCCGGGGCGAAGGTGACGACGCGGCCGGGGCGGAACTCCGGGAGGCCGTCCCGGTCCCCGCTGCGGTGCAGGGCCAGGTGCGTGAGCATGATGCCGACCCAGCCCACCACGAACGCGCCCTGCCAGGCCAGCGCCGTCAACACGTAGCTGAGCACGTCCGTGAGCATGATCAGGTACGTGACCACGCTGGCCAGCGCGAGGGCCGCCACCCGCGGCACCCTGAGGTGGAAGAGACGGGCGACCGTGGCCTCCAGGTTGGTCGACGCCACGTAGTAGTTGGCGGTGTTGATGCGGGACTGGGTCAGCCAGACGACGCCGAGCCCCCACGCCCCCATCAGCGCCACGATGGTGTCACCGATGGCCGTCTCGGTCGGCGCTCCGACGGCACCGGCCGCCAGGACCAGGAAGATGCCGATCAGCCCGTTGACGAAGTACACGAAGAAGTAGAAGACCGGGCCGAAGGTGACGACGCTGTGGAAGCCGGCGTCTTCGGGCTTGCCGAAGCGGCCGAAGTCCATCGTGTACATCATGAAGACGAACACGCCCATGTAGACGAAGAACGCGTACAGCCAGCCTGGGGCACCGAGGTCGGGGACCAGGTCGGGCGTGTGGGTGAGCCAGCCGGAGGGCTTGTACTCCCGCACGGCGAGGATGATCACGATGATCAGCCCGGTCCAGTACAGCGGCAGCAGGGCGCCGTTGAACTTGTCGAGCCAGCGGCGCACCCCGCCGATCGCCATGGGGACGTTGCTCAGGATCGAGATGGCGTACCAGACCTCGATCGTCAACGACCCGGTGTAGGCGTGCAGCGCGTGGGCGATGACGGAGCCCTCGAACACCGCGTAGTAGATCGCGGTGGCGGCCAGGACGAGGGGGGCGAGGACCGACCCGAGGGACCCGAACACGCGTTGTGAGATCAGGGCCACCGTCAGACCGGTGCGGGCGGCGTAGCGGGAGAAGACGTAGTTGACGGTGCCGAACACGGCGACGGCGAGCAGGATGCCGATCAGGGTGTCGACGGTGCCCACGGTCACGGCCAGGGTGGCGGCGGTGACCAGGTAGAACATGCCACTGACCAGCGCGTACCAGGCTATGGTCAGGGACAGTCGGCCGCTGCGCCAGGTCAGCGGGACGATGTGGGTGGAGTAGTCCTCGTTGGCGGCTTCCTTGACGACCCTGGGGTCGTCCTCGAAGGACACCTCCAGGGGGGCGAGGGGGGCGGAGACGTCCGGGCGTGGAGAGGTCACGGGGAGTCCTAGGGGAACGGCCGCCTGGGGGGAGAGCGGGGCGGGGCGCGGGCGCGGCGCACGGGCGGGGCGAACCGGCGGGGGCGGGTTCGGGCTCGGCCCGTGCGGGGAGCGGCGACGCGCGGGGCGGCTTGGTCGGCCCTGAGGCCCTCCGGCAGGGTGGCCTCGTGCGGCCCAACGTGGTTGCCGTCACCCCGTCTTGTCAACGGTCTCGTCGGGGTATCCGCCTCAGACAACGGAAATCATCGGTTGGATCATTGATTTGCTACGGATTTCGTTGAACGTGATGCAGTCGGGCACCCAGGGCCAGGGTCATGGCGACCAGGAGCGGGGGAATCGCGGCGGCGGCCGTCGCCGAGTGCCGCAGCACCAGCGCTCCGGCCAGGGCGCCCACCACCAGGGCGAGGAGCACGGCGAGCCGACGGGGGATGTGGGCCGTCGAGCCGTGCGCCACGGACTCGGCGACCGCGGTGAGGGTCCCGGTGACGAAGGTGGTGGTGATCCCGGCGAGCGCGACCCGCCGGGCGCACGCCGTCTGCACCCCCATCGCCAGTGCCGACAGGCTGACGAGGCCGACGTCCGCGACCTCTCCGGGCCTGCCGTCGACGGCGGCCCAGCCGGCGAGGAACACCAGCTGGCAGCCCAGGCTGACGGCGAGGGCCGCGGTGATCCGGCGCGGCCACACCGCGCCGGCGGGCAGGTCGCGGGTCATCAGGAAGGCCAGCACCAGGCCGGCGGTGAAGGCCACGGTGGCGGCGGCGGCACGGGCGACGTGCAGGTCGACGCCGTGCGAGCCGGCGATGCCGAGCAGGACCAGGTTGCCGGTCATGTTGGCGGTGAAGACCCCGCCGAGCCCGAGGTAGGCCAGGGCGTCGGTGGCTCCGGCGGCGACGGTCAGCAGGAGCGGGAGGGTGTCCGCGAGCCGCCGGGCGCCGGGGGTCAGGCGGCCGGCGCCGGAGCCCGCGGCAGCTGCCGGCGGGGCGGGGGCCGCATCCGGCGCGGCCGGTCCGGCACCGGGGCCCGTGGGCTGCGGGCGGGGGTCCTCGGGGTGGTCGGCTGACTGGTTTCGCATCGTGCCGTTCCTCGGGATCTGGGGCCGTGCGCCGGCACGTCACCGGCGGTCACGGGGGTTGACAGGGGGAAGAGCGTGACCAAACAATAAGCCCACTTGGTCGGACCATCTGACTATCTCGGCCCACCGGCAGGGCCACCGCGATCCCGAAGGCACCATCCACATGGCTCAGACTGATCCCGAGACCCGCGTCCGCGAACTGGGGCTCGTCATCCCCGACTTCGCCGCCCGGCCCTACTACGGCGCCGACTACGGGTCGATGAAGCCCCACCACATCAGCGGCAACCTGCTCTTCCTCGGGGGCCACACCGCGGACGACGCGGACGGCAACGTCCGCCACCCCGGGCGGCTCGGCGCCGACGTGACCGTCGAGCAGGGCTACGAGGCGGCCCGGCTGACCGCACTCAACTGCCTGGGCGGCATCCGGCTCGCCCTCGGCTCCCTCAACCGGGTGCAGTCCCTTGTACGCTCACTGTGCTTCGTCGTCAGCACCCCGGAGTTCGAGGACGTGCACAAGGTGTCCTCGGGCGCGACGGACCTCTTCCGGGACGTCTTCGGGCCCGAGGCGGGGCTCGGCGGTCGCGCCACCATCGGCGTGATGAGCCTGGCCCGTCGCAGTTGCTTCGAGAACTGGCTCACGGTCGAGATCGACGACTGACCGGCCGCTCCACGGCTGTCGCGTCCCGTCGCCCGGCGGACGCGCGGCCGTGGGACCGGCACCCACCGCCCGGGCACGGCGGCGCCCGACCGGCGCCGCCCGGCCCCCGACCCGAAAGGCCCTTCGGTGTCCGTCGACTGGACCCTCATCGCTCCCGAGGCCGCCCTCGGCCCCGACCGGCTCGCCGGACGCCTCCAGGGCCTCATCGAGGAGGGGCGGCTCCCCCCGGGCACCCGCATCCCCGCCGAGCGCGAACTCGCCGAACGACTCCGCATCTCCCGGGCGTCCGTCCGCGAGGCACTGCGCGAGCTGGAACTGCGCGGACTGGTCGACCGCAAGCCCGGCCGGGGCACCATCGTCACCGGTACCACCCGCCCCGACCTGCACGCCCGTCAGCTCGGTGACATGGACGACGCGGCCCGGCTGGTGCACGAGGTCATGGACCTGCGCTCCGCCGTGGAACCCCCCGTCGCCGCGCGCGCGGCCGTCCGCGCCACCGACGGCGACCTGCAACACCTCGCCGCCCTGCTGTCCCGGGCCGAGTCGGAACGGGACCGCGACAACCTGGCCGCCCTCGTCGAACTCGACGGCGCGTTCCACGTGGCCGTGGCGAAGGCCGCCCACAACCCCATGCTCACCCGGCTCCTCGAAGCCACCAACGAGTGGGTCGGCCCCTCCCGGGACCCCCAGTACCAGTCCAGGGAACGGCTCCTCGCCTCGCTGCGCGCCCACCGTCGCATCCTCGCCGCGCTGATCAGCCACGACAGCGAGGCCGCGGCCCAGGCCATGGCCGACCACCTCAACGAGGTGCAGGGAATGATCATCGACACGCTGGGGCTGGACGGCCACGGGCCCGCGGCGCCCGGAGCCTGACCCCACGGCGCTCCCGGCCCGGCCCCGTCCCCCCGGTCATCCGTCCAGGTGGCCCGCCCCGCTCCCCGGCGGTCGGGTCACCGCCCCCTCAGGAAAGCCACCCTCATGCCCGTCGCCTCCCCGCTCCCGCCCCGCTCCTGCGCCGCGTCCGCCGGCCCCGGCGCCACCGCCCCCTACGGGCTCGCCGCCCCGCACGCCCTGGCCACCGAGGCCGGCGCCGCCGCACGACGGGCCGGCGGCAACGCCGTCGACGCCGCACTCGCCGCGGCCATCGCGCTCACCGTCGTCTACCCGCACCAGTGCGCCGTCGGCGGCGACCTGATCGCCTTGGTCGCCCTGCCCGACGGGCGGGTCGTCTCCGTCAACGGCAGCGGCGCAGCCGCGGCTGCGGCCGACCCGGCCGCCGTGCCCGGCACCCGGATGCCGGTGACCGGGGCGCTCACGGTGACCGTCCCCGGAGTCGTCGCCGGCTGGGCCACCCTGCACGAACTCGCCGGACGACTGCCCTGGGAGCGACTGTTCACCGACGCCGTCGCCCATGCCCGGGACGGGGTGCCGACCGCGCCCGGCGTCGCCACCGCACTGCGCGCGGAAGCCGCACTGCTCGGGGACGATCCCGGCATGCGGGCGGTGTTCTTCCCGGACGGCGCTCCGCTCGCCGAGGGCGCACCGATGCGACAGCCCGCCCTGGCCGACTCGCTCGCCCGCATCGCCGCCGAGGGGCCGGCGGCGCTGTACCGGGGAACGCTCGGCGCCCGGCTGGTGGACCTGCTGCGCGGCAAGGGCTCAGCGCTCACCCGCGAGGACCTGGAGCGGCACGTCACCGAGACCGACGAGCCCCTGTCCGCCGACTTCCACGGCGAGGAGTACCTCACCGCGCCGCCCAACTCACAGGGGCTGCACCTGCTCCAGGCCCTGGGCGTCCTGGAGCGACTGCCCCGCGACGTCCAACTCCTGGGCTCCGACGCCGATCTGACGGCCCGGGTGTTCGACGCGATCACCCGGGACCGGGAGCGGTACCTGGCCGACCCCCGCCAGGTGGACGTCCCCGTGGCGGAGTTGCTGGGCGCTGCACGGCTCGACGAGATCGCCGAGCAGGTGCAGCGGGCTCCCCGGCCCAGTCCGTCCGGGGTTCTTGGGGCGCGCCGCAACGAGGCCGCGCGGCCCAGTGGCGACACCGTCGCCGTGGTCGCGGCGGACGGCGAGGGGTACGCGGTGTCGCTGATCCAGAGCCTGTTCCACAGTTTCGGGTCCGGCATCCTCGATCCGGCGACCGGGATCGTCCTGCACAACCGCGGCTCGTTCTTCGACCTCGCCCCCGGCGCACCGAACCGGCTGGCCGGCGGGAAGCGGCCCGCCCACACCCTGATGCCGGTGCTGACCCGGCTCGACGGGGTGGTGACCGGCGCCCACGGAACGATGGGAGGCAAGGCCCAACCGCAGATCCACGCCCAGTTGGCGCTGCGCATCGCCGCGGGCGACCGACCGACCGAGGCCCTTCGGCGGCCCCGGTGGGTCATCGGGGGCCTCGGCGTGGACGAACCGGCGCAGGTGGCGTCCGTGGAGGGCGCGGTGCCCGAGGAGGTCACGGCCGCACTGGCCCGCAGCTACCAGGTGGTGGTCTGCGCCGAGCAGGACGAGCAGGTCGGGCACGGGCAACTCGTCCGCCGCAGCGCCTCGGGGGCCGGGTTCGAGGCGGGTACGGACCCGCGCAGCGACGGGTCCGTGAGCGTGGTCTGACCTCGTCCGCGGAGCCTGCGCTACCCCTCCTCGTCCGGGTGGCCGAGGAGGGCGTCGGCCTCCGCGTAGGGAAGGGCGTCGGCCAGGAAGCCGTACGTGCCCGCGGTGAGTGCTTCTGCGGCGGCGCGCCGGGTGAGGGTGTGGGCCGCGCGGGCCAGGCCGGACCCCAGGGTGACCCGGGCCACCCCGAGGGCGGCCAGTTCGGGGACGGCGGGGAGCCCCGGGCCCGCCAGCACGTTGAACGGTGCGTCGGTTCCCGCCACCAGGGCGCGGATCTCCTCGGGGGCGCGCACCCCCGGGACGAAGATGCCGTCGGCGCCGGCGTCGATGTACGCCGCGGCCCGTTCGAGGGTCCCGGCCAGCCGGGCGGACGGCTCCCCGACGCCCTTCCAGTACGTGTCGGTCCGGGCGTTGACGAACACCGGGACCCCCGCCGCGTCAGCCGCGGCGCGGGCGGCCCGGATGCGTTCCACCTGCTCCTCGATGTCCCGCAGCGGCCCCGCTCCGTCGGCATCGGCGACGCCGTCCTCGATGTTGACGCCGACGGCGCCGGCGGCCAGCGCCACCCGGATCGTGGTGGCGATCCCGTCGACCGCGGACGCGTAGCCGCCCTCGATGTCGGCGGTGAGCGGCAGGTCGACGGCGGCGGCGATCCGGGCCACCTCGTCGAGCGCCCGGTCGCGGTCGAGCCGTTCGCCGTCGGGCACCCCTAGGCTCCAGGCGATCCCGGCGCTGGTGGTGGCGATGGCCGCGGCCCCGGAGGAGGCGACCAGACGGGCGCTCGCCGGGTCCCAGACATTGGGCAGCACCACGGGCCGCCCCGGTACGTGCAGCGCCCGCAAGGCCGTGGCCTGGGCGACGGGGTCCGCGGCCCGGTCCGCCGCCTGTTCGGTCTCATTGGTCATGGCACAGAATCAAACACGCCACGGACCCCGGTGCACAGCCCTTGCGGATTCAACTGCTGGTGACCGCGACGGAGGTGACGGCGACGGCGAGCGCCGCCTGCATCTCCCGGATCGCCTTGCCGAGCGCCGGGGTCACCGCGCCGCTGCGTGCGGTGAGGGCGTCGACCCGGACCTTGTGGGTACGGCGTTCCTTGCTGGAGGAGAAGGTGCGCACCTCGGCCGCGACGGCGAGGGCGACCACGGCCGCGTCCCGGTCACCGACCTCGTCGACCGGCTCGGGCCCGGTCAGCGCGGCCCGCGCGTCCGTCCGCAGGGCGCTCACCACCGGAATCCGTTCCAAGGTGTAGTCGACCGAGGGGAAGACGCCGAGGACGCGCTTGCGCCCGACGCCGAGGTACCCCTCGGCGACGAGTTGTTCGCGCACGGCGTCGAGGGTGACGCGGGTGCGCGAGGTGACCCAGGACTTCCACTTGCGGGGCCTGGACTCCGCGATGAGTTCGAGGAGCCCGTCGAGCACCGTGTCACCGGTACGGACGTCCGGATCGGTGACCCGGACCACTCCCTCCTCGTCGATGAGGAGGCCGCGCTGCGCCAGTTCGGTGAGGGCCCCGGCTCTGACCAGGTGGGGCAACTGGCTGGCACCAGTGACCCTGAGCCTGGTCGTGTCCCAGGAGAGCAGGTAGAGCCGAGCAGGCAGCGAAAGCGAGCCGTGGGGCACGGAGTTCCTCCAGGACGGCGAGAGGGAGGTGAAGAGGAGGGGAGCCGTCCGCTACCACGATAAAGGCTCACCTCAACCCCTTGACTCCGACGAGTCGCCGTGTATGATTATCGTCGACTTGTCGCCGCCGATGGGAGAAGGACGTTGCTCTACTGAGGTCTCTGGGACACCGCGTCATACAGCTCGATCGTTCCCACTAGTTCCACTAGTTGCTGTATGCGTCGTGTGCGACCTCGGTGCTTGAGCCGTCCGCCCCTGCGAGGCAGTCGGGCCGTCCCCTTCCCGGGAGGCCTCCTCCGTTCCCTTTCGAGGTGAATGCGAGCCCTCCCCCGGCGTTGCCCTCCCGCACCCCCCGGTCCGCTCCTCCGTGTCCCCCGCGCTGCCCTGCACGCCACCAGCATCCGGGAGGCCCCCATGTCTACGTCGCACCCTTCTCGCACCCCGTCCCTCACGCTGTCCTCGGTGTCCTTCGACTGGCCGGACGGAACTCCCGTCTTCGACGAGCTCCAGACGACCTTCGCAGCGGGACGCACCGGCCTGATCGGCGTCAACGGGTCAGGCAAGTCAACCCTGTTGAAGCTGATCGCGGGCGCACTGCACCCCGTGCGGGGCACCGTGCGCGTGGAGGGCGAGATCGGCTACCTGCCGCAGACGGTCACCCTCGACACCGACTCACGGGTGGACGAGGTCCTGGGCATCGCCGCAACACGGGCCGCGTTGCACGCCGTCGAGGCGGGCGAGGCGACCGAGGAGAACTTCACGGCCGTCGGTGACGACTGGGACGTGGAGGAACGCGCGCTCGCCACGCTCGGCCAACTGGGCCTCGGCCACGTCGACCTCGACCGCACCGTGGGCGAAGTGTCCGGAGGGGAATCGGTGTTGCTGCGGCTCGCCGCGCTCCTGCTGGAGCGCCCCGACGTCCTGCTGTTGGACGAGCCGACGAACAACCTCGACCTGTACGCGCGCCGCCGGCTGTACGCGGCCGTGCGCGCCTGGTCCGGGGTGCTCGTCGTGGTCAGCCACGACCGTGAACTGCTGGACCTGGTCGACCAGATCGCCGACCTGCGGGACGGCGAACTCGTCTGGTACGGAGGGAACTACAGCGCCTACGAACAGGCCCTGGCCGTGGAACAGGAGGCCGCCGAACGGATGGTGCGGGTCGCCGAGACCGACCTGCGCCGCCAGAAGCGCGAACTGGCCGACGCACACGTGAAATTGGCACGGCGCAAGCGTTACGGACAGAAGATGTGGGACACCAAGCGCGAACCGAAGGTGGTGATGGGTGAACGCAAGCGCACCGCTCAGGTCGCGGCGGGCAAGCACCGCATCATGCACGAGGAGAAGCTCGCCGAAGCCAGGGAACGACTGGACGAGGCCGCCGAGGCCGTCCGGTCCGACGACGAGATCCGCGTCGACCTCCCGCACACCTCACTACCGCCGGGCCGCACGGCCCTGACCCTGCGGAACCTGGAGTTGCGGTACGGCGCCCGGGCCCCGGGCGAGTGGTGGGTGCGCGGGCCGGAGCGGATCGCCCTGGTGGGCCGCAACGGTGCGGGCAAGTCCACCCTGCTGCGGACCCTCGCGGGCGAGTTGGCGCCGGTGGGCGGAGAGGCGGTGGCCCAGGTGCCGCTGCGGTTCCTCCCGCAGCGCGTCGACCTGCTGGACGAGACGGCGACCGTCGCCGAGAACGTGGCGCGGTTCGCCCCCGGGGCCACGAACACCATGATCAGGAGTCGGCTGGCGCGCTTCCTCTTCCGGGGTTCGCGGGCCGACCGGGTTGTATCGACCCTGTCCGGCGGCGAACGGTTCCGGGCGACGCTCGCAGCGCTGATGTGGGGGGAACCGGCACCACAACTGCTGATGCTGGACGAACCGACGAACAACCTCGACATGGCGAGCGTACGACAGCTCACCGGTGCACTGGACTCCTACGAGGGGGCGCTGATCGTGGCCAGCCACGACCTGCCGTTCCTGGAGTCACTGGGGATCACCCGGTGGCTGGAGTTCGGGCCCGAGGGCGAACTGCGGGAAATCACGTCAGAAGCTGTCGGGTATTCCGCCTAGCTTCACCGGCATGAACCCTGCCAAGCACGCGTCCTCCCGGGAGTCCGACCGGCTCCCGGGAGAGCGCGACATCGTCATCTCCGGGGCCCGCGAGAACAACCTCCGAGGCGTCGACCTGCGCATCCCGAAGGGCAAGCTCACCGTCTTCACCGGCGTCTCCGGATCGGGGAAGTCCTCCGTCGTGTTCGGCACGATCGCCGTGGAGTCCCAACGGCAGCTCAACGAGACCTACACCGCGTACCTCCGCAACCGACTGCCCACGTACGAACGCCCGCGCGCCGACGCCATCGAGGACCTGTCGCCGGCGATCGTGGTCGACCAACGACCGGTGGGCGGGAACTCGCGCTCCACCGTCGGCACGATGACGGAGATCTGGTCGATCCTGCGGGTCCTGTTCTCGCGGCACGGCGAACCCAGCGCCGGACCGGCCACCGCCTACTCGTTCAACGACGCCGCCGGGATGTGCCCGGAGTGCGACGGGCTGGGCCGGACGGTCGGACCCGACTGGGACGCCGTACTGGACCCGTCCCGGTCGCTGGCGGACGGCGCCGTGCTGTTCCCGCCGTTCGCCGCGGGCACCTGGATGGGCGGCACGTACACCCACACCCCCGATCTGGACACCACCAAACCCGTCGGCCGGTTCACCGACGCCGAACGGGAGTTCCTGCTGCGCGGCGGACCCGGACGCCACCGGGTCCGGGTGGGCGCCGGCGAGCACAGCCACGAGATCGACTACGAGGGCCTCGCCGACCGGTTCGAGCGGCTCTACGTCAAACGGGACCTCTCCCGGCTCGGGGAGCGGACCCGGGAACTCGTCGGGCGCTTCCTCACCGCACGCCCGTGCCCGCAGTGCCGGGGCGCCCGGCTGAACCGGGCGGCGCTCGCGACCCGGGTGGCGGGCCGCTCCATCGCCGAGTTCGGGGCGATGGAGGTGTCCGAGGTGATCGGGGTGCTCGCCACCGTCGACGACCCGGTGGCCCGGACCGTCGCGGCGGCGGCCGTCACCGGCCTGGAACGGATCGAGGCGATCGGGCTCGGCTACCTGAGCCTGGACCGGGCGACGAGCACCCTCTCCGGGGGCGAGGGGCAACGCCTCAAGACGGTGCGTCACCTCGGCAGCAGTCTGACCGGGATGACGTACGTCTTCGACGAACCGAGCACGGGACTGCACCCCCGGGACGTGGGACGCCTCGGTGACCTGCTGCTGCGGTTGCGGGACAAGGGCAACACCGTGCTCGTGGTCGAGCACGACCCCGATGTCATCGCCCTCGCCGACCATGTGGTGGACATGGGGCCGGGCGGCGGTGCGGACGGCGGCCGGGTCGTGTTCGAGGGGAGTCCCGCGGAGCTGGTCCGCGCCGACACCCTGACCGGCCGGTGCCTGCGGGAGCGCTCGGGCCCCAAGGAGCGCCCCCGGGAGCGGACCGGCGGACTCTGGGTGCGCGGCGCCGCACTGCACAACCTGCGGGACGTCACCGTCGAGTTCCCCACCGGCGTCCTCACCGTGGTCACCGGTGTCGCCGGTTCCGGCAAGAGCACCCTGGTGTCCGGGGTGTTCGCCGCGGCCCACCCGGACGCCGTGGTGGTGGACCAGTCGGCCATCGGGATCTCCGGACGGTCGACCCCGGCGACCTATCTGGGGATCATGGACACGGTGCGCAGGATCTTCGCGCGGGAGACGGGCGCCGATCCGGGGCTGTTCAGCTTCAACTCGCGCGGCGCGTGCGAGAACTGTCAGGGGCGCGGGGTGATCCACACCGATCTGGCGTTCATGGACCCCGTCCGGACGACCTGCGCGGTGTGCGGCGGGCTGCGTTTCAAGGAGGAGGTACGGAAGCTGACCGTCGACGGGCGCTCGATCGTGGACGTCCTGGAGATGACCGCGGACGAAGGGCTCGACCACTTCACGGACCGGTCCGTGCGGCAACGGCTCCGGGCCCTGAGCGAGGTCGGCCTCACCTATCTGAGGCTCGGTCAGCCGCTGTCCACGCTGTCCGGCGGTGAGCGCCAGCGCATCAAGCTGGCGACGAGACTGCACCGCACGGGCGAGGTCTACGTGCTCGACGAACCGACGACGGGTCTGCACCTGGCGGACGTCGACCGGTTGGTGGGGATGTTGGACCGACTGGTCGACGGCGGCAACACGGTGATCGTGGTGGAGCACCACACGGCCGTCGTGAAGCGGGCCGACTGGGTCATCGACCTCGGTCCTGACGGCGGCAAGCACGGCGGGCACGTCGTCTTCGAGGGCACGCCGGCCGATCTGGTGCGGGCGGAGGGATCGTTGACCGGGGAGCACCTGCGCCGGGAGTCCGCGGGCACCCGGGTCGGCCCGACCTGCTGAGGGGGCGCGGCACGAGGAGGCGCGCGGGGCGCAGGGGGTAGTGCGGTCCCGTGGCGAACGCACGGCGCACAGGGGGTGCACGGCGGGTAGTGGGGCGCGCGGTGCACGGTGAGGAGCGCGGCCCGGCTCGAATCGGCCACCGTTCGTGCCGTAGGGCTGTTTTCCGTCGGGCGGACGGCTGCATGATGGCGCCCGAGCCGTCCGGGGTCGCGTCCCCGCCGCCCCTCCCGCGCGGCCCAACCGGGTCCGGGTCCGGCTCGGGAACCGCCCCGCCCGTGTCCGTGCCCGTGAAGCCGGAGGATCACCCGTGCCCAGCAAGAAGGCCCTCGTCCGCCGCCCCAGCCCCCGACTCGCCGAGGGGGTCGTGACCCGGCCCGCCCGAGCCGCCCTCGACGTCGCCCGGGCCGTCGAGCAGTGGGAGGCGTACGGCGAGGCGCTCCGGGCGCACGGCTGGCAGACCCTGGAGGTGGAGCCCGCCGACCACTGCCCCGACGCGGCGTTCGTGGAGGACACCGTGGTCGTGTTCCGCAACGTCGCGTTGATCGCCCGCCCCGGCACCGAGTCCCGCCGGCCGGAGACCGCGGGCGTCGAGGAGGCGGTGGCCCGGCTCGGCGCCTCCGTCAACTGGGTGTGGGAGCCCGGCACGCTGGACGGCGGCGACGTCCTCAAGGTCGGCGACACGCTGTACGTCGGACGGGGCGGGCGGACCAACGCCGCCGGGGTGCGCCAGCTGCGCGCGACGTTCGAGCCGCTCGGGGCGCGGGTCGTCGCGGTGCCCGTCAAACGGGTGCACCACCTCAAGTCGGCGGTGACCGCGCTGCCGGACGGAACCGTGATCGGGTACGAGCCGCTGGTCGACACGCCCGGGCTGTTCCCGGGATTCCTCCCCGTTCCCGAGGAGTCGGGGGCACAGGTGCTGCTGCTGGGCGGCGACCGGTTACTGATGGCGGCAAGCGCTCCCCGGTCCGCCGACCTGCTGGCGGACCTGGGCTGGGAACCCGTCCTGGTGGACCTCGGCGAGTTCGAGAAACGCGAAGGCCGTGTGACCTGCCTCTCAGTTCGGCTCCGGGAGCTGTACGACTGAGCCCGGCAACGGAGCGGGAGTCCCGTGATCAGGGGGCGATCCCACCCGTTCTTCCCACCCCGGGGCGATCGCCACCTTTACAGCGGGCTTAACCTACGGATTCGTAACCTACGGATACGTAGCCTACGTCTGCGTAGGTTACAGTTCCCCGGCACGTACTCCCCTCCCCAGGAGCCCCAGTGACGCTCACCTCTCCCCACCTCGGTAGCCCGTCCACCTGGACGGACGCCCGGCTGCTCCACGCGTTGGAGGAAGTGGTCGAGAAGGAGCTGAACCGCCACCTGAAGGTGACGAAGGACTGGATGCCCCACGAGTACGTGCCCTGGTCGGACGGGCGCAACTTCCCCGGCTTCTTCGAGGACGGCGAGGCGTGGGAGAAGGAGCAGTCCCAGGTCACCGAGATCGGGCGGATCGCCCTCGTCGTCAACCTGCTGACCGAGGACAACCTCCCCAGCTACCACCACGAAATAGCTTCTCTCTTCGGGCGGGACGGCGCCTGGGGCACCTGGGTGCACCGGTGGACCGCCGAGGAGGGCCGTCACGGCATCGTGATGCGCGACTACCTGCTCACCTCGCGCGCGGTGGACCCCGACAAGCTCGAAGCGTTCCGCATGTCGCACATGTCGGAGGGCTTCGAGTCGGACAACCGGCACTCGATGCTGCACTCCGTGGCGTACGTGGCGTTCCAGGAGTTGGCGACCCGGATCTCGCACCGCAACACCGGCCACCAGTCGGGGGACCCGGTCTGTGACCGCATGCTCGCGCGGATCGCGACCGACGAGAACCTGCACATGGTGTTCTACCGGAACCTCCTGAAGGCCGCCTTCGAGTTGGCGCCCGACCTCACGATGCAGGCCGTGCGGGACGTCGTCGTCGACTTCCGGATGCCCGGGCACGGGATCCCCGGGTTCGAACGGGCCGCCGCGCAGATGGCGATCGGCGAGGTCTACAACCTGCGGATCCACCATGACGACGTGCTCCAGCCGATCCTGCGGCACCTGAAGGTCCTGGAGATCGACGGGCTCGGTCCGGAGGGGCTCCAGGCCCAGGAGGAAATCGGCTTCTACATGGGCGGACTCGACTCGGAGGCCCGGAAGTTCGACGAGAAGCTCGCCGCGCGCAAGGCACGCATGGCCGCGCGCAAGGCGTGATCCACTCCCTTCGGCGGGGGTTCGGGACGGTCGTCCCGGACCCCCGCCGACGGTTGTTCGAGAGCGCGGGCCGGGCGATGAACAGGGCGTTGATCGTTCGTTTTTCCGCGGGCGGCACCATCACGGCATGCAGACTGACCGTGTCATCGAACAGGACGTCGCCTGGGACCGCGCCCTGTGCGCGCAGACGGGCTCGGAATTCTTCTTCCCGGAGCCCGGCAGCTCCGTGCGGGAGGCCAAGCGCATCTGCCGCATGTGCGACATGCGGGAGGCGTGCCTCCAGTACGCCCTGACCCACGACGAACGCTTCGGCGTCTGGGGCGGCCTCTCCGAGAAGGAACGATTGGACCTGCGCCGGGCCGCCGACTGGGGCTGACCGCACCCGAGCGGGGTCAGCGCACGACGAGGGTGCCCTTCATCGACGGGTGGATCGTGCAGGTGTACGGATAACGGCCGGCCTTGTCGGGGGCGGTGAAGGTGGCCGTCGCACCCGCGGCGATGTCCCCGGTGTCGAAGGACGCCGAGCCGGTGGCCGTCAGGGTGTGCGCCACCGAGTCCTCGTTGACCACCGTGACCTCCGCCCCGGGAGCCACTTCCGGTTCGGCCGGGACGAAGGCGAAGTCCCTGATCACCACGACCGTCCGACCGGCGGCCGGGGACGACACGGCCGGCGCACTGGTGGCCGAGGGGGACGGGCCCTCACCTCCGCCGCCGTTCGAACAGGCCGTGAGCTGGGTCAGCCACACCGCGGCGAGCAGTGCCGCCACGGACCGGTGCGGCAGCCTGCGGACGGTGGCGGCGGGCGGACGGCGCGGTGCGCTCTGGTACACGGGATCTCCCGGGGGCCGGCCACGGCCGGGCGGTGTCGCGCGGCCCGGACGGCAGGGCCGTCGGGCTCCACTAGACGCCCCGGCCGCACCACCGGCCACCGGGGCGACCCGTCCGGGTGACGGCCCGTGCTCGGGCCCGCCCGGGCTCCCGCGGGGCGGGTCAGCGCCAGAACACGACCGAGCGCAGTTCCAGGCGGTCGGTCGCGGGGCGGCCGTGCGGACGCAGGTCCCAGGTGTCGCCCGTGCACTGGGGGCCCTGGAAGACCGTGGCCCACTCGTCGGTGTTGTTCCAGGGCGCGAACGCGGGCGGGGAGGAGGCGGGGTCGGCGACCTCGGGCAGCGTGAGGCACTCGCCGCTCGGCGGATCGTGGAGGATGGCCGGCTGCGGCTGTCCGTCCGGGCCTCGGAAGCGGTACGCGAAGTCGCCGGAGGCCGCGGCGGCGGGTCCGGGCACGGCCAGCAGGAGGGTGAGGGAAGCCGCGGCAGCGGTCACGGCGGCGGTGCGCAGGCGCATGGGGGGGCCTTTCACGGGGGGAGACGGTCGCGATCAGCGAACGACGCTCACCCTAGGTCTCGCCCTCAGCGCATAAACGATTCCGCAGGGCTACTCGATCGTGTGGTTCGCGCTCCCCCGCCATGGGCGCCGACGCACCGGACCGCCCTCCGCGCCGGACGCCCTTCGCATCGGGCCCGTCGGGCTCAGGAGCCCTCGTCGTCCGTCGTGTCCCGCGCCCGGCTCGGCTGGACGCGCTTGGGTTCGCCGGGCATCTTCGGGTACTCCGGCGGGTAGGGCAGGTCACCGAGGCCGTGGTCGTGTTCGTCGCGCCGGGCCAACTCCAGCAGGGGTTCGAGCGAGAACCGGTGCTCGTCCATGTCCACGTGGACGTCGCCCAGCTCCGCGTACCGCACCGGCATGGTGGCCAGGTCGAAGTCCCGGGGGGCCACCTCGTCCACTTCCTCCCAGCGCAGTGGTGCGGATACCGGCGCGTGCGGGCGGGGGCGCACCGAGTAGGCGGAGGCGATCGTCCGGTCCCGGGCGGTCTGGTTGTAGTCGACGAAGATGCGGGTCCCGCGTTCCTCCTTCCACCAGGCGGTCGTCACCCGGCCGGGCATCCGGCGTTCGAGTTCCCGGCCGCAGGCGATGGCGCAGCGGCGCACCTGGGTGAAGGTCCAGCGCGGTTCGACGGGGACGAAGACGTGCAGCCCCCGCCCGCCCGAGGTCTTGGGCCAGCCCCGTAGGCCCAGCTCCTCCAGGACGGCCCGCAGTTCGTGGGCGACGGCCACCGCGTCCTTGAAGTCGGTGCCGGGCTGGGGGTCGAGGTCGAGTCGGAGTTCGTCGGGCCGGTCGGTGTCGTCACGGCGCACCGGCCAGGGGTGGAAGGTGAAGGTGCCGAACTGGGCGGCCCAGACGACCGCCGCGACCTCGGTGGGGCACATCTCGTCGGCGTAGCGCCCGCTGGGGAAGGTGATGTGGGCGCGGGGGATCCAGTCGGGGGTGTTCTTCGGTGCGCGCTTCTGGAAGAAGTGCTCGCCGTCCACGCCCTCGGGGTAGCGCTCCAGGGTGGTGGGGCGGTCGCGCAGGGCCCGCAGGATGCCGTCGCCCACGGCGATGTAGTACCGGGCGAGGTCCAGCTTGGTGAAGCCCCGCTCCGGGAAGTAGACCTTGTCGGGGCTGGACAGGCGTACGGTCCGCCCGCCGGCCTCCAGCTCGATCGGCTTGCCGTGGCTGCTCGCGCCCATGACCGTCACAGTAGGCGCGGGGCGAGGGGGCCGCACATCGGGGACCCCGTCGCCCGGAGTCGGTTTCCGCCCGGACGCGCCGCTCCCCCCGTCCCACCGGTGGGGCGGGGAACGAGGGGAGCGGGTCGGCCCGAGCACCGCGCGGTTCTGGCGGTGCGGGACCGGTTCAGCCGCCGAACTGTGCGCGCAGGTGCGCGTCCAGTCGGGCGGCGAGGGCGGCGTCCCGGGTGGAGTCGAAGGTGACGGTCAGCTGTTCGGCGTAGGAGCCGGGCCGTACGTCGATCTCGCCGTCCCTGGTCACCAGGTGCAGTTCGAGGTCGTCCTTGCCCCGGTACCAGCTCGGGAACTTCAGCTCGATCTCCTGCCACCAGCCCAACGTCTGCCGGGAGCCCTTCGAGCGGCCGAGCTTCACCTCGGTGTCCAGGTGCCGGAAGCCGATGTCCGTCATCGCCTTCAGCACGGCTTCCTGTTCGGGGAGCGCGTGCACCTCCACCACGTCCAGATCGCCCCGGTCGACCGCGTCGTCGATGGTGAGTTCGGTGCGGACGGCGCTGTACGCGCCGGTGAGCGCCCGACCGCCGCTGTGGGTGAGGGGCATCTCCCAGGGCAGTTCGAAGACCGCCTCCTTCTCGTACTTCTCACCGGCGGCGAGGGTGCGGGGCCCCTGGAAGGTGTGCACGGTGATCGGGCGGAGATAGCGGACCTCGTGCTCGCCGTCGGTCTCGAACCGCACCACCAACTCCACCGTGAGCTGCTGGAGCACCACCTCGGCCGCCCCGCCCTCCAGCATGACCCGGGCCGTCATCCGCTCACCGGGCCGGACCCTGGAGCGGTCCAGTTCGGTGGTGACCTCGGGCGGGTTGAGCCCGTTCGCCACCATCTTCAGGAATCTGCTGACCGCCATGTCGGTGCCCCCACCCTCGATGCATGCATTTCGGTCACTCTAGAGGGGGCAGGAGCGCCCCGGCGCGCCTGTGGCTGGCGGGAACTCGCCATCTGTTCGGGGTCGTTCGGTGGGGGTTACTTGGGGTCGTTGTTGTACTTGGCGGTGGCCCAGAGGTAGCCGAGGGTGGTGAGGGCGAGGGACCAGGCGAGGGTGAGCCATCCGTTGTGGCCGATTTCGGTGCCGAGGAGGAGTCCGCGGAGGGTTTCGATGGCGGGGGTGAA
>NZ_JBHWIQ010000049.1:0-35740 GCF_042732055.1 Streptomyces sp. NPDC059816 | reverse complement strand
CCTGCCCCTCCCCGGGGGAACACCCCAACCCGGGCCCGGGGCCCCCGGGGCCCGGGCCCCCCCCCCCAAAAAATAACCGGGGGGGGGGCGCGGGGGGGGGGCCGTGGGCGGCGCGGGGTGGCGCGCGGTACGGCGACACGCGGTACGAGGACGCGCGGTACGGCGACGAGCCGGCCGGTCGTCGCCGGCCGACCGGCTCGTCGCCCGGGAAAGGGGCGCCGGGCGGGGGCTGCCGGCGTGCGCAGGAGGGGGGCGGACGGGCGCGAGGGGCAGCCGCGGGGGGCGGGCTCGCCGTCCCCCGCGCACCAATTCGCGCCCCCCCGCACCCGGACGTGCGCCCGGATGCGGGACCGGACGTGGGACCGGACGTGCCGGTCCCACGTCACCGGTGGACCGGGTGGGCCCGACCGGTCAGTCGACGGCGGCGAGGGCGTTGACCACGCCGTAGCCGTAGAAGCCGTTCGCGTGCTTGTTGCCCTCGCACACCGAGTCCACGACGCCGTCACCGTCCGGGTCGTAGGGCTCGGCCGGGCAGCCCGGGTTGTCGGCCTGCGCCTTGAGCAGGGTCTGGAGCACCGCGGGAGAGGCCCACGGGTGCTCGGATTTCAGCAGCGCGGCGACACCGGCCGCGTGCGGGGCGGCCATCGAGGTGCCCTGGAGGAAGCCGTACTGGCCACCGGGCATGGTGGAGAGGATGCGTCCGTTCTTCGAGGGGGTGTCGGGGATCTGGTATCGGCGGTCGCCACCCGGTGCCGCGACGTCCACGACGCCCTTGCCGTACGAGGAGTAGTACGACTTGAGGCCCTTCGAACCCGTGGCGCTGACCGTCACCACGCCCGGGAGCTGGGTGGGCAGGTCGAAGCACTCGCTGGGGTCGATGGTCCGCGGGACCGGGACCGAGTCGTCGGGGCTGGAGTCGTCCAGGATCTCGTCGGCGGCGAGGTCGTGGTTGGAGTTGCCCGCCGAGGCGAGGTGCAGGGTGCCCTTGCGCTGGGCGTACAGCTGGGCCCGGTTGACCGCGTGCACGATGGCCCGCTGGTCCGGGTCCGCCATGCAGTTGTACAGCCACGGGTCCACGTAGTAGCTGTTGTTGGTGATCTCGACGCCGTGGTCGGCGGCGAACACGAAGGCGCACACCACGCTCTCCGGGTAGAACAGCTCGCTGACCGGGTCGGCGACCTTGATGCCGGCGACCTTCACGCCGGGCGCCACGCCCGCCACGCCGATGCCGTTGCGGGCCGCGGCGATCTCACCGGCGACGTGCGTGCCGTGGTAGTGCTCCGGCTTCTCGGGTCGCCAGGCGCCCGGCGAGGTGTCGGGCTTGCCGCCCACGCAGTTCGCCGACTGGGCTGCCGAGAAGTTCGGTGCCAGGTCCGGGTGGGTGTCGTCGACGCCCGTGTCGATGACGGCGACGGTCACCTTGGAGCTGCCCGGGTTGATCTTCGCGGCCTTGTCCGCGCCGATCACCCGCAGGTCCCACTGTTCCGCCTCCAGCGGCTCCGTGTCGGGCACGGACTCCCGGCCCGCCGCGGCCGACGGGGTGGCGGCGGCGGTCGCGGCCTTCGACAGGTACTGCGGGGGACCCTCCTGCGTGGTCCCGGCGGCGCGCAGCGGCGCCGTGCGGGTCGCGCCCGCGGACTGGACGCCCCGCACCGTGCGCAGCGTCTTCGCGAAGTCCGGGTTGGCGGAGTGGGCGACGATCACGCCGATCTTGTCGTACGCGATGACCACCTCACCGCCGGCCCGGGCGATCGCCTTGCGCACCGCGGCGACCGTTCCCCGGTCGACCTCGGTGTTGACCACGTACGCCAGCTTCGGACCGTCGGCGGGCGCGGCGGTGCCCGAAGCCGGGGCGGTCGCGGCGGCGGGGGACGAGCCGCCCGACGTGGCGGTCGCGGTGCCCGGCAGGAAGCCGAGCGACGCGGTCAGCGCCAGACCGAGCGGCACCGCCAGGAGGGACCGGCGTCTGGAGCGCAGCGGGACCATGGGATCTCCACATCATCCGGAAACGGGGCAGCCCGACCACGAGGATGGTGAGTGATCGGGCAGGTACATGACGTATGGCTCAGGGCGAAGTTATCCCTAGGCGTCCCCGGCCTTCAATGATTTCCGTAAGAAATGCCGAACGCGCCGTTCTATGCGCGTCCAGTTGCGGGGAGCTCCTCCGGCGCCGTCGCCGGTCAGGCCCCGTTTCCGGTCGGCCGGCTGAATCCCCGTTCAGTCCCCGGGGAGCCGCTTCCTCCCCCCGCGCCGTGCCGTTGGACAGACGGCCAGGCCGTCAAGCCCCCTGTCGGATCACGCTCAAGGGGCCTAGCATCCATCCGACTCGCGTGATCCACGTCACCGTGAGGTCAGAAAACGACATGTCCGTACCGAATCCGACGTCATCAACGGCACCTTCCACACCGTCACGAACGTCCGCATCGTCAGTACAGCCCGCCCCCGCGGCCGAACCGGTCGCGGTGGGCACCCCCGCATCGAGCCCCAGAACAGAGTCGCACCCCCCATCCGTCGCATCCGCACCGCGAGGAGACTCCGTGGCCACCGACGCACCACCCCCACCGAACGGCGAACCCGACCGCCGGCCCGGACTGCCGTCCACCGAGGAGTTCATCGAGGTCCAAGGCAGTGCGGAGTTCGCCGAACTGCGCCGCTCCTACCGGTCGTTCGCCTTCCCCCTGACCGTCGCCTTCATCACCTGGTACCTGCTGTACGTCCTGCTGTCCAACTACGCCGGCGACTTCATGGGCACCCGACTCTTCGGCAACATCAACGTCGCCCTCGTGCTGGGCCTCGCCCAGTTCCTCACCACGTTCCTGATCGCCTGGTGGTACTCGCGGCACGCCGCCGCCGAGCTCGACCCGAAGGCCGAGGCCATCAAGGACCGCATGGAGGGCCGCGCATGACCACCGCGACCGACCACCTCGCCCCGGCCGTCCTCGCAGCCTCCGAAGCGAGCGAACACCGACCGCTGATCATCTCCCTGTTCGCGGCGTTCGTCGTCGCCACCCTGTTCATCACCGTCTGGGCCGGCCGCCAGACCAAGGACGCCGCCGACTTCTACGCGGGCGGCCGACAGTTCACCGGCTTCCAGAACGGGCTCGCCGTCTCCGGCGACTACATGTCCGCCGCGTCCTTCCTCGGCATCGCCGGCGCCATCGCCCTCTTCGGCTACGACGGCTTCCTCTACTCCATCGGCTTCCTCGTGGCCTGGCTCGTGGCCCTGCTGCTGGTCGCCGAACCCCTGCGCAACTCCGGCCGCTACACCATGGGCGACGTCCTCGCCTACCGGATGCGCCAACGCCCGGTCCGCACCGCCGCCGGCACCTCCACCATCGTGGTCTCCATCTTCTACCTGCTCGCGCAGATGGCCGGGGCGGGCGTCCTCGTCTCCCTGCTGCTCGGCATCACCAGCGACGGCGGGAAGGTCCTGATCGTCGCCCTGGTCGGCATCCTGATGATCCTCTACGTCACCATCGGCGGAATGAAGGGCACCACCTGGGTCCAGATGGTCAAGGCGGTCCTCCTCATCGGCGGCACCCTCCTGATCACCTTCCTGGTCCTGTGGAAGTTCCAGTTCAACGTCTCCGACCTGCTCGGCAAGGCCGCCGAGAACAGCGGCAAGGGCGCCGCCTTCCTGGAGCCCGGCCTCAAGTACGGCGCCACCGCCACCTCGAAGATCGACTTCATCTCGCTGGGCATCGCCCTGGTCCTCGGCACCGCCGGACTCCCGCACATCCTGATCCGCTTCTACACGGTGCCCACCGCCAAGGCCGCCCGGAAGTCCGTCAACTGGGCCATCGGCATCATCGGCGCCTTCTACCTGATGACCATCGCCCTCGGATTCGGCGCGGCGGCCCTCATCGCACCCGAGGAGATCACCTCCTCCAACAAGGCCGGCAACACCGCCGCCCCCCTGCTGGCCCTGCACATCGGCGGCGTGGACTCCACCTGGGGCGCCGTCCTGCTGGCGACGATCTCCGCCGTCGCCTTCGCCACCATCCTCGCCGTGGTCGCCGGACTCACCCTCGCCTCGTCCTCGTCGTTCGCCCACGACATCTACGCGAACGTCATCAAGAAGGGCCGGGCCAGCGAGAAGCAGGAGGTGCGGGCCGCCCGCTGGGCCACCGTCGCCATCGGCATCGTCTCCATCGGCCTCGGCGCGCTCGCCCGGGACCTCAACGTCGCCGGCCTGGTGGCGCTCGCCTTCGCCGTCGCCGCCTCCGCGAACCTCCCGACGATCCTGTACAGCCTCTTCTGGAAGCGGTTCACCACCAGCGGCGCCCTCTGGTCCATCTACGGCGGCCTCAGCAGCGCCGTCCTGCTGGTCCTGTTCTCCCCGGTGGTGTCCGGCAAGCCGACCTCCATGTTCCCGGACGTCGACTTCCACTGGTTCCCGCTGGAGAACCCCGGGATCATCTCCATCCCGCTCGGCTTCCTGCTCGGCTGGCTCGGCACCCTCCTGTCCAAGGAGCCCGCCGACCGCGCCAAGTACGCCGAACTGGAGGTCCGTTCGCTCACCGGCACCGGCGCCCACTGACCGGACCCGTCGCCGTCGCCGCCCCGCCCCGCGGGACGGCGACGGGAATCGGCCCGACCCCCGCCCGCGCCCTCACGTAGGCTCACCGGTGAACCCTGGGGGCCGCACCGCACCGGACACCCGGTCGGAGCGCTCCGCCCAGTACGCCCAGCCATCACCGGGGAGGGGACCCACGTGCTCATCGACACCCACGGCCGAGTCGCCACCGACCTGCGGGTCTCCCTGACCGACCGGTGCAACCTCCGGTGCACGTACTGCATGCCCGAAGAGGGCCTGGCCTGGCTCGCCAAGTCCGAGCTGCTCACCGACGACGAGATCGTCCGCCTCATCCGGATCGCCGTCACCCGGCTCGGGGTCACCGAGGTCCGCTTCACCGGCGGCGAGCCGCTGCTGCGCCCCGGTCTCGTCGGCATCGTGGACCGGGTCGCCCGGCTCGCCCCCCGCCCCCGGATCTCGCTCACCACCAACGGCATCGGCCTGGCCCGCACGGCGGACGTGCTACGGGAGGCGGGCCTCGACCGGGTCAACGTCTCCCTCGACACCCTGCGCCCGGAGGTCTTCAAGGCCCTCACCCGCCGGGACCGGCTGTCCGACGTCACGGCCGGCCTGGCGGCGGCGAGCCGCGCCGGCCTCGTCCCCGTCAAGGTCAACACCGTCCTGATGCCCGGCCTCAACGACGACGAGGCACCCGACCTGCTGGCCTGGGCGCTCGACCACGACTACGAACTGCGGTTCATCGAGCAGATGCCGCTCGACGCCCAGCACGGCTGGCAACGGACCGGCATGATCACCGCGGGGGACGTCCTCGCCTCCCTGCGCACCCGCTTCGCCCTGGAGCCGGAGCAGTCGCAGGAGCGGGGCTCGGCCCCGGCGGAGCGCTGGATCGTGAACGGCGGCCCCGGGCGGGTCGGAGTGATAGGTTCCGTCACCCGCCCGTTCTGCGCGGCCTGCGACCGCACCCGACTGACCGCGGACGGCCAGGTCCGCAACTGCCTGTTCGCCCGCGAGGAGACGGACCTCCGGGCCGCCCTGCGGTCCGAAGGGGACCCGGCGCACGTCGACGAGGAGGTCGTCCGCCTGTGGCGCGCGGCCATGTGGGCCAAGAAACCCGGTTCCGGTCTCGACGACCCGTCCTTCCTCCAGCCCGACCGCCCGATGTCGGCGATCGGCGGCTGACGCCCCGGGCCTCAGCCCCGCGCGGGCTCCTCCCCGGGTCCTTCCCCGGCGGAGGGCTCCCGCCAGTCCGCGAGGGCGACGACGTCCTTGAGGAACCCGCGCACCCCCAGGAACTGGGAGAGGTGCTCGCGGTGCTCCTCACAGGCCAGCCACGTCTTGCGCCGCTCCGGTGTGTGGACCTTCGGGTTGTTCCAGGCGAGCACCCACACGGCGTCGGCCCGGCACCCCTTGGCGGAGCACACCGGCGGACCCGGCACGGGCTCGGGAAGGGAACCGGGGAAACCCGGGAGGACTGAGGGCCCCGAGAACGCGAACGGGTCGGGGCGCGGGGGGAGCGAGTTCACATCACCACAGTAAGCGCGTCCCGATCGGGGGGTCCGCGCACCCCGTCCGAAAACAACGACGCCGGGCAGCCACGGGGGGAGCTGCCCGGCGTCGGTCAGTCGCTCCGACGGGGGATGCGGAGCGCGTACGCAGTATGTCACGCGTCACCCGCCGCCCGGCACTGGATCCGCATGATTGATCTGAGCAGTTCTTGAGCTTGGCGCAATGGCGCCGCTCAGCCGGAGGTGCCTCCCGTGGAGCCCGCAGCACCGGCCCCACCCCTCGCCGAGGGACCCCCACCGGATTCCGCACGGGATTCCGGTGCAGGTCCCGACAGTGCGGTCGGCGTGGGCGTCCTGATGAACGTCGAGGGCAGCGAAGGCGCGTTCTCGCGCCCCGCGTTGGCGATCACCACGGCGATGTACGGCAGCACCATGCCGAGCACGAGCGCCACAATGGCCACATACCGTTCCACGTTCCACAGCGCCACGGCGGCCACGAACGAGAGCGTCCGGACGGACATCGAGATCATGTACCGGAGCTGTCGGCGCCGCACGTCCTCAGAGAGCCCTTGTCGTGCCCCGGTGATCCGGAAGACCTCGGCGTCGTCCTGCTTCCGCATCACGTTCCACCACCGCCTGCTCCTGAGGACCCACACCGGTCCGAACCGCTCTCACGGTACGCCCCGGCCGTACGGCCCACGAGACCGGGGGAGGCCGGACAGTGGCCGGAACGAGCCGCCCGGAACGACACTCCCCGACGTGTCCGGACGCGTCCGGACGCGGCCGACGTGCGGCGCACCGTCGTCGGTCGGACACTGGGTGCACGCACGACGAACCACACGTCGAGCAGAACCAGGAGGCACCCATGGGCTGGTTGTGGGCGATCATCGTCGGATTCGTGCTGGGGCTCATCGCCAAGGCGATCCTGCCGGGCAAGCAGCACAGCCCGCTGTGGCTGACGACGATCTTCGGCATCATCGGCGCCGTCATCGGCAACTCCCTGGCGGCGGCCTTCGGCATCGCGGAGACCAGCGGCATCGACTGGGGCAGGCACGCCCTCCAGATCGTCGCGGCCGTCATCGTCGTCGGACTCGGCGACATGGCGTACGTGGCGCTGTGGGGCAACAAGAAGAAACAGCGCACCTGAGCCCGCGCACCACCGGCGGGGAAACGCCCCCACCGCCAGCACCGAGGGGACGGTTCCGCGGTAGTCGCTACCGCGGAACCGTCCCCTCGAACGCGTTGAACGCCTCGAACGCGCAGGCGCTCAGCCGGTGGTCTCCCCGGGCTCCCGGCCCGTGACCTCGATCGCGGCCAGGTTCCGCTTGCCGCGCCGCAGCACCAGCCAGCGACCGTGCAACAGCTCCGCCGCCGCGGGCACCGCGTCCTCGGCGGTGACCTTGACGTTGTTCACGTAGGCACCGCCCTCCTTCACCGTGCGCCGCGCGGCCGACTTGCTGGCCACCAGCCCGACCTGCGCGAACAGGTCGACCACGGGACCCAGCTCGGCGACCTCGGCGTGCGGCACCTCCGACAGGGCCGCCGCCAGCGTCGCCGGGTCGAGGCCCGCCAGCTCGCCCTGACCGAACAGCGCCCGGGACGCCGCGGTCACCGCGGCGCACTGGTCGGCGCCGTGCACCAGGGTGGTCAGCTCATCGGCGAGGGCGCGCTGTGCCGCCCGGGCCTGCGGGCGCTCCTCGGTGGCGCGTTCCAGCTCCTCGATCTCCTCGCGGGACCGGAAGCTGAAGATCCGCAGGAACTTGGAGGCGTCCCGGTCGTCCGCGTTCAGCCAGAACTGGTAGAAGGCGTACGGCGTGGTCATCTCCGGGTCCAGCCACACCGTGCCGGACTCGGTCTTGCCGAACTTGGTGCCGTCCGCCTTGGTGATCAGCGGGGTGCCCAACGCGTGCACCTCGGCACCCGGCTCGACCCGGTGGATCAGGTCGGTGCCGGAGGTGAGGTTGCCCCACTGGTCACTGCCGCCGGTCTGGAGCGTGCAGCCGTAGCGCCGGTACAGCTCCAGGTAGTCCATGCCCTGGAGGAGCTGGTAGCTGAACTCCGTGTAGCTGATGCCCGCATCGGAGTTGAGCCGTCGGGAGACGGCCTCCTTGGCGATCATCTTGTTGACCCGGAAGTGCTTGCCCACGTCCCGCAGGAACTCGATGGCCGACATGCCCTGGGTCCAGTCCAGGTTGTTGACCATGACCGCCGCGTTCGGGCCCTCGAAGTCCAGCAACGGCTGGATCTGCCCGCGCAGCCGCTCCACCCAGGCCGCCACGACCTCGGGCGCGTTCAGGGTGCGCTCCGAGTTCGGCTTGGGGTCACCGATCAGACCGGTGGCCCCGCCGACCAGGCCCAGCGGCCGGTTGCCCGCCCGCTGGATGCGCCGCATGGTCAGGATCTGCACGAGGTTGCCGAGGTGCAGGCTGGGCGCGGTCGGGTCGAAGCCGCAATAGAACGTGACGGGACCGTCCGCGAACGCTTTGCGCAAGGCGTCCTCGTCAGTGGACAGGGCCAGCAGCCCGCGCCACTTCAGTTCGTCGACGATGTCCGTCACGGTCTCGTGTCTCCTTGTCGTACGGGGTCGTACCGGCCAGTCTAGGGGCGTCAGACCCCCTGGCTCACCGAACTCATGTTGAAGTCCGGCACCCGCAGCGGCGGCATGGCGGCTCGAGTGAACCAATCGCTCCACTCGCGCGGCAAGGTCTTTTCGGTCCGCCCGGCCTCCACCGCCCGGCCCAGCAGGTCCACCGGCGACTCGTTGAACCGGAAGTTGTTGACCTCCCCGACCACCTCGCCCCCCTCGACCAGGTACACGCCGTCCCGGGTCAGCCCGGTCAGCAGCAGGGTCGCCGGGTCCACCTCCCGGATGTACCAGAGACAGGTCAGCAGCAGCCCGCGTTCCGTCGACGCGACCATCTCGTCCAGCGACCGGTCGTCACCGCCGTCCAGGATCAGGTTCCCGATCGCCGGGGACACCGGCAGCCCGGTCAGCCCGGCACTGTGCCGGGTGGTCACCAGCCGGGACAGGGCGCCCTCGCTGATCCACTCGGTCGCGGTCAGCGGCAGCCCGTTGTCGAACACCGAGGAATCCCCGCCGGAGGAGTGCGCCAGCACGAACGGCGCGGTCTCCACCCCGGGCTCCCGGGGGTCGCTGCGCAGCGTCAGCGGCAGCCCGGCCAGCTTCTCGCCGACCCGGGTGCCCCCGCCCGGCGTCGAGAACACCGTGCGCCCCTCGGCCGCGTCCCGGCCGGCCGCCGACCAGTACTGGTAGATCAGCAGATCGGCCACGGCGGTCGGCGGCAGCAGCGTCTCGTACCGCCCGGCGGGCAGCGCGATCCGGCGCCGCGCCCAGGCCAGCCGCCGGGCCAGCTCGGCGTCCAGCTCACCGGGGTCCACATCGCTGAAGTCCCTGGTGGCCCGGCCCGCCCACGCCGACCGGGTGCGGTCCGGGGACTTGGCGTTCAGCTCCAGCGTGCCCTTGGGCTGGTCGTGCCGCAGCCGCACCCCGGTCGAGGTGCCGAGATAGCTCGACACCAGCTCGTGATTGGCGAAACCGTACAGCTCCCTCCCGCCCGCCCGGGCCCGCGCGAACGCCGCGCCGAGCGCCGGGGCGAAGTCCGCGAACACCGCCGACGAGGTCTCGGCCGGGGCGCCCGTGAAGTCGGCCGAGTGCGGCACCCCGGACACCAGCGGCTGGGCGTCCTCCGCCGGACCCGCCGCCCGCGCGGCCTCCTCGGCGGCCCGCACCAACGGCTCCAGGTCGTCGGGGGTGACCGCCGACCGCGAGACCACGCCGGACGCCGTCCCGCGGGCGCCGTCCACCGTCGCGACGACGGTGAGGGTACGGCCCCGGGTGACCCCGTTGGTGGTCAGCGCGTTGCCCGCCCAACGCAGGTTCGCCGTCGACTCCTCGTCCGCGATGACCACGCAGCCGTCCGCCCGCGACAGTTCCAGCGCGCGCTCGACCAACTCGTGCGGCTTGCTCACCCGTGGGCTCATCGCCCGGCCTCCTGCGTGGTGTTGAGGATGTTGACGCCCCGGAACAGGGCACTGGGGCAGCCGTGGGAGACCGCCGCGACCTGGCCCGGTTGGGCCTTGCCGCAGTTGAAGGCACCACCGAGCACGTACGTCTGGGGGCCGCCGACCGCCGTCATCGAGCCCCAGAAGTCGGTGGTCGTCGCCTGGTAGGCCACGTCGCGCAGCTGCCCGACGATCCGGCCGTTCTCGATGCGGAAGAAGCGTTGCCCGGTGAACTGGAAGTTGTACCGCTGCATGTCGATCGACCAGGACCGGTCCCCGACCACGTAGATGCCCCGCTCGACCCCGCCGATCAGGTCCTCGGTCGACATCCCCGCCGGGTCCGGCCGCAGCGACACGTTCGCCATCCGCTGCACCGGCACGTGCCCGGGGGAGTCGGCGTACGCGCAGCCGTTGGACCGCTCGAAGCCGCTCAGCCTGGCGATCCGCCGGTCCAGCTGGTACCCGACCAGGGTGCCCTTCTTCACCAGGTCCCAGGACTGCGCGGCCACGCCCTCGTCGTCGTACCCGATGGTCGCCAGCCCGTGCTCGGCGGTCCGGTCACCCGTCACGTTCATGATCTCCGAGCCGTACCGCAGCTTGCCCAGCCGGTCGAAGGTCGCGAAGGACGTGCCCGCGTACGCCGCCTCGTAGCCGAGCGCCCGGTCGAGCTCGGTGGCGTGACCGATCGACTCGTGGATGGTCAGCCACAGGTTCGACGGGTCGACCACCAGGTCGTACAGCCCGGCCTCCACGCTCGGCGCGAGCATCTTCTCGGCGAGCAGTTCGGGGATGGACTCCAGCTCGCCGGCCCAGTCCCAGTGCCCTCCGGTCAGGTACTCCCAGCCCCGACCGACCGGCGGTGCGAGGGTGCGCATCGAATCGAACTCGCCGGTCGACTCGTCCACCGCGACGGCCGTGAACTCCGGATGCAGCCGCACCCGCTGCTGGGTGGTGACGGTGCCCGCGGTGTCCGCGTAGAACTTGTTCTCGTGGACGGTGGTCAGCGCCGCGTCCACATGGGTCACGCCCTTGGCCGCCAGCAGCCCCGCGCTCCACTCGGCCAGCAGCGCTGCCTTCTCCTCGTCCGCGACGGTGAACGGGTCCACCTCGTAGCTGGACACCCACGTCCGGTCGGCGTGCACCGGCTCGTCGGCCAGCTCCACCCGCTCGTCGGCCCCGGCCGCCCGGATGACCTGCGCCGACAGCTTTGCCATCGCCACCGCCTGGGACGCGACCCGGGCCGCTGCGTCCATCGTCAGGTCGACGCCCGAGGCGAAGCCCCAGGTGCCGCCGTGCACGACCCGCACCGCGTACCCCAGGTCCGTGGTGTCCGACGAACCCGACGGCTTGGCGTCGCGCAGCCGCCAGGACGCGCTGCGGACCCGTTCCAGCCGGAAGTCCGCGTGCTCCGCGCCCAGTGCGCGGGCCCGCGCGAGCGCCGCGTCGGCGAGTGCCCGCAGGGGCAGCGCCGTGAAGGCTTCGTCGATCGAATGTGGCACGGGGGGTCTCCCTGCGGGCGTGACGGGCATGGTTCGGGTACGACGCGGGGGGCATCGGCCGACCGGGGCGCCGGGGCGCCGGTGACCGACTCGGGAGCCGGACGCCGCCGCGCCGCCCGGCCCGCACCGATCATGTCCGACGCGCGCCGCGATGGCCACATCCTGACGGGCCCACGGCCTCCGCGGTTCTGTAGGTATCCAACAGCGAGCCCCGTCCGTCACTGTCGGTGGCCGATTCTCTTCGCACCGGACGGTACCGATAGGTTTCCGGGGAGGGGCGGCGCAGACGCCTGCCGCCGTGTGCGGTGGTCGCCGCCGCGACAGCAGACCGCTAACGAAAGGGTGATCCGTTGAGCCGCTCGGTTCTCGTCACCGGAGGTAACCGGGGCATCGGCCTCGCCATCGCCCGCGCGTTCGTCGAGGCGGGCGACAAGGTCGCGATCACGTACCGCTCGGGCGACCCCGAGGCACTGAAGGCGCAGGGGCTCCTCGCCGTCCGGTGCGACATCAACGACGGCGAGCAGGTGGAGCAGGCGTACAAGGAGATCGAGGCCGCGCACGGCCCGGTCGAGGTCCTCGTCGCCAACGCGGGGATCACCAAGGACCAGCTCCTGCTGCGGATGTCCGAAGAGGACTTCACCTCGGTCGTCGACACCAACCTCACCGGCACCTTCCGGGTCGTCAAGCGGGCCAACCGGGGCATGCTGCGTGCCAAGAAGGGCCGCGTCGTCCTCATCTCCTCCGTCGTCGGTCTCCTCGGCTCCGCAGGCCAGGCCAACTACGCCGCCTCCAAGGCCGGTCTGGTGGGCTTCGCCCGCTCCCTCGCCCGGGAACTCGGCTCCCGCAACATCACCTTCAACGTCGTCGCGCCCGGCTTCGTCAACACGGACATGACGCAGGTCCTCACCGAGGAGCAGCGCGCGAACATCGTCCGACAGGTGCCGCTGGGCCGCTACGCGGAAGCCGACGAGGTGGCCGCCGCGGTGCGCTTCCTCGCCTCGGACGACGCCTCGTACATCACTGGAGCCGTCATCCCGGTTGACGGCGGACTGGGAATGGGTCACTGATCACCATGAGCGGAATCCTCGAAGGCAAGCGCGTCCTGATCACCGGTGTGCTGATGGAGTCGTCCATCGCGTTCCACACCGCGAGGATCGCCCAGGAGCAGGGCGCCGAGATCATCCTCACCGCCTTCCCGCGCCCCACGCTCACCGAGCGCATCGCCCGCCGGCTGCCCAAGCCGACCAAGGTCGTCGAACTGGACGTCACCAACGACGACCACCTGGGCCGGCTGGCCGACGTGGTCGGCGAGGAGCTGGGCGGCCTCGACGGAGTGGTGCACTCCATCGGCTTCGCCCCGCAGGACGCCCTCGGCGGCAACTTCCTGAACACCCCCTTCGAGTCCGTCGCCACGGCCATGCACGTGTCGGCGTTCTCGCTGAAGTCGCTGACCATGGCGTGCCTGCCGCTGATGCAGAACGGCGGCTCGGTCGTCGGCCTCACCTTCGACGCCCAGTACGCCTGGCCGCAGTACGACTGGATGGGCCCCGCCAAGGCCGCCCTGGAGGCCACCAGCCGCTACATGGCCCGTGACCTGGGCAAGCAGAACGTCCGCTGCAACCTCATCTCCGCGGGACCGATCGGCTCCATGGCCGCCAAGTCCATCCCCGGCTTCGAGGAACTGGCCTCCGTGTGGGACGACCGCGCCCCGCTGGAGTGGGACCTCAAGGACCCGGAGCCGGCGGGCAAGGGCGTCGTCGCCCTGCTGTCGGACTGGTTCCCGAAGACGACCGGCGAGATCATCCACGTCGACGGCGGACTGCACGCCATCGGCGCCTGAGCTCCCGCCCGGCGCGCCCACCTAGGCCCGCCCGGCCGTACGACGCCCCGTCCCCGCCCCGTGCGGGAGGCGGGGCGTCGCCCGTTCGGGCCACCAGATCGAGCGGGCCGGGGGCCGAACGGGTCACGCTGGAGTACGAGTTTCCCCCTTGTGGTGCAGCCGCGACGGCCCCCGATGACCGCCGCGGTACGGCCGAGGAGGTTCCCTTGTGCGGTGGTCATCCGGATTCGTCCCGTTGCTCGCCCTGCTCGTCTTCCTGACCGCCCTGCCCGTCGGCGCCGACCCGCACGGCGGTGAAACCGACACGGAGCCCGACCGGCCCACCCGGGCGGAGGGCGACTTCGGTCGCAGCGGCGCCGAGTGCCGCACCGCGGTCGAGGGCTCGGAAGTGATTGCGCACTGCCACAACCCGTACCCGACGGTCTACCGGGTCACCCTGCACGTCGAGTGCGCCGAGTGGTGGGACATCGACACCGACGGCTCTCCCGTCGACGCCGACCCCGCGCGGACGGTGCGCCTCTCCGCCCGCTGCTGGAAGAACGTCACCACCACCTGGATCACCCAACACCCCCGATAAGACCGCACGGAACACCGCACCCACAGGTAATCGCCCCCGACAGGGGCGCGGGGAACTGCGCAAAATCAACAGCGCACCCGCACAGAACACCGCACCCGCAGCCAACCGCCCCTGACAGGGGCGCGGGGAACGGCGCAAATCAACAGCGCACCCGCACGGAACACCGCACCCGCAGGGAATCGCACCCGACAGGAACGCCCCACCTCACGAAGAGCCGGACGACACCCCCGCCGACGGGGCAACCCCGTCCCGCACCCGCCCCCGCCGACACATGGACGCATACGCCGCAGCCTCCACCGCCGCCACCTCCGCGTCCCCGACGCGAATCGCATCCACCAACCGCGCATGATCCATGTAATTGTCAGGCGTCAGCGTCGCGCCCACGTCCGAGCGCAACCAGTCCCGCAACACCTCGCCGAGGTCCGCGTACACCGCGGACAGCACGTCGTTGTGCGAGGCCGACACCACCGCCAGGTGGAAACTCGCGTCCGCGGTCACGAACGCCTCCGCGTCCCCCGACTCCCAGGCCCGCTCACGCCGCAGCAGCAACGCGTCCAACTGGGCGAGATCCCGCTCGGTGCGCCGCTGCGCAGCCAGCCGCGCCGCACTGGACTCCAGCGCGGAGCGCAGCTCGGCGACGTGCCGGGGCTCCGCGCCCGCGAACCTGCGCTGCATCACCCCGGCCAGCTCACTGGTGGCCGCGACGTACGTTCCGGAACCCTGCCGGATGTCCAACAGGCCGTTGTGCGCCAGCGCGCGCACCGCCTCCCGGACGGTGTTCCTGGCCACGCCCAGCTGCTCGACGAGTTCGGGCTCGGTGGGGATGCGGGAGCCCACCGGCCACTCACCGGAGGTGATCTGTGCCCGTAGCGCCGCGATCACCTGCTCGGACAACGCCGATCGTCTGGGGTGGTTCAGCGGCATGGGCGTCGGTCCTTCGCGGAGGCGGACGGGCGGATGTTCCGGCGTGCGCGGGCGCATGGCGGCGGGACCGGTGCGGGCCACCGGCCGGGACAGGCTACTCGGAGCCGCCCCCCTGCCACCCTTCCCGCTCCGACGGCGGTCAGTCAATCATCCCATGATTCTATGATGGGGGGCATGCGCAGCGAGGACACCTCCACGATCACCCCGATCAACCGGAACCCCCGGCCCGGCGACCAGCCCGTCGACCGGCCCTACGGCGGGCTCGGCGACCGTTCCGACGACCGGTCCGTCACCACCGCTTCCGCCCCGCGCGGCCGACCGGTCGGCCCGCTGCTCGTCGTCCTCGCGATCGTCCTCGCCGCGGTCAACCTGCGCCCCGCGATCACCAGCCTCGGCGCCCTCCTCGAAGAGGTGCGCACCGGCCTCGGCATGAGCGGCACCCTCGCCGGGCTCCTCACCTCGGTCCCCACGCTCTGCTTCGCCGTCTTCGGGATCACCGCACCGCGCCTCGCCCAGCGCTTCGGACCCGGTGCGGTGGTCTGCGCGGGCATGGCCGCCGTCGCCACCGGACTGGCGCTCCGTCCCTTCGCCGGCGGCACCGCCGGACTCCTCGCGGGCAGCGCCCTCGCCCTGATGGGGATCGCCGTCAGCAACGTCCTCATGCCGGTGATCGTCAAGCGCTGGTTCCCCGACCGGGTCGGCACCATGACCGGTCTGTACTCCATGGCCCTCGCGCTCGGCACCGCCAGCGCCGCCGCCTTCACCGTCCCCCTCGCCGACGCGCTCGGCGGGAGCTGGCGCGGCGGCCTCGCCGTCTGGGCGGCCCTCGCCGCCGTCGCCGTGGTGCCGTGGCTGTTCCTGGTCCGCGACCGCGGACGCGCTCCCGGTGCGCCCGCCGCCCCGACCGCAACGGTGCCGCCCGCCGACGGGCTGCGGATCACCCGTAGCCGCACGGCCTGGGCGCTGGCGGCGTTCTTCGGCCTCCAGTCCACCGCCGCCTACATCACCATGGGCTGGATGCCGCAGATCTTCCGGGACGCCGGCGTCTCCGCCGACACCGCCGGACTGCTGCTCGCCGTCACCATGGTCATGGGCGTGCCGCTCGCGTTCGTCATCCCCCGGGTCGCCACCCGACTGCCCCACCAGGGTCCGATGGTCGTCGTCCTGGGCCTGTGCGGGCTCGTGGGCTACGCCGGCCTCTACTTCGCGCCCGCCGCGGGCGCCTGGGCGTGGGCGCTGCTGCTCGGCATCGCCAACTGCGCGTTCCCCCTGGCCCTCACCATGGTCGGCATGCGCGCGGGCTCCGCCGCCGGGGTCGTCAAGCTGTCCGCCTTCGCGCAGAGCACCGGATACCTGCTGTCGATACCGGGACCGATCCTGGTCGGCGTGCTCTACCAGCACAGCGGCGGCTGGGGACTCCCGATCGCCCTCATGGCCGCGCTGCTCGTTCCGCAGATGGCGGCCGGCGTGCTCGCCGGACGCAACCGCACCGTCGAGGCCGAGTGGGCGGCGCGCCGCTGACCCCGCCCGACCGCCCGGGCCCGGTCGGTGCGAGACTGGCGCCATGCCTGTGCTCGATCCGAATCCCCAGAACGGCCAGAAGAAGCTCCTCATCGTCTTCGGCGCGATGATCGGCATCACCGTCATCATCGGTGTGATCGCCACCATCGCCTCGCCCTGACCCGCACACCGCGTCGACCCGCACGCCCCGTGAAGGGGGCGCCGCCACCCCGGGGCGGGCAGCCGACCCCGGGGGGTGGGGTTACCCCCACCATCCCCTAGGGGGTCAGGCTCAGGGTCAAGTAGGTGGCCTTCCCGATGGGTTGACGATGCCGGCCGGCGTAACTTCGAACCGTGCCCCGCACCCGCGGCGCACGAGTGGCGAAGACCCGTGGAGGCGTCATGCCGGCCCGTACGCACACCCGGCCGTCCAGCCCGGCGCCCACCGGCGGCGTCGAGGTCCGGCTGCCCTGGTGGGCCGTGCTCCTGCCGGCCGTCGCCTTCGGCGTCCTGTTCGTGCTGCTCCTCAATCCGGCCGAGGCCCACGCGGCGCCCACCTACCCGGAGATCGGCCTGTTCCTGGAGCATGCCCGCCAGGTCCTGGCGTTCTGAATGGCGTCGTCCGGGTGTGCCGGGCAGCCTCGAAAAGCGGCCCGTCAACTCCCTGCGCCACGTGGCGGGTTTCGTGCGAAGCTTGACCGCATGAGCGTCGCAGAACCCCGCAGGATCGTCGTTTTCCGGCACGCCAAGGCCGACTGGCCCGACCTCGCCGACCACGAGCGTCCGCTCGCCGAGCGCGGCCGGAAGGACGCCCCCGTCGCCGGGCGCAAGCTCGCGGACTCGGGCATTCCGCTGGACCTGGCACTCTGCTCCACCGCGGCCCGGACCCGCGAGACGTGGAAGCTGGCCGTCCACGAGCTCGGGCACCGGCCCCGGACGGTGTACGAGGAGCGGATCTACGAGGCGTCCCCCGGCGAGCTGATCGCCCTGTTCAACGAGCTTCCGGACGACGCGCGCAACGTCGTCGTGATCGGGCACAACCCGGGGGCCCAGGGAGTGACCGAGGTCCTCGCCGGGTCGGCCGAGGGCGACGCCGCCGAACGGCTGGGCCGCCGCGGCTTCCCGACCGCCGCGTTCGCCGTCCTCACCTTCGAGGGCGCCTGGAAGGCCCTCGAACCCGGAACGGCCACGCTCGCCGACTACTGGGCCCCCGGCGAGCCCCGCTAGCCCCTGGCGCTTCGGGCCGCAGTCCACCGCTACGGCCCCCTAGACCCCGCCGACCCGGTCGCCGGGGCGTGCGGGCTGCCCGGGCGCGACCCCGTCCGCGGTCAGCGGGCCGTGTCGAGGAGGACCCGTGCCGCGCCCTTGGCCTGCGCCGCCGGCTCCGGGGAGCCGTTGATGCCCGCGACGACCATGGCGCCGTTGGCGAGCAGGGCCAACTGGTCGGCGAGCTCCGGGGGAGCGCCGAGGGCGTCGGTCTGCTCGGCGAAGTACTGCCGCAACGCCTGCTTGTGGCCGCGCGCGATCTCGGCGACGTCCGGCGAGATGCCGCCCATCTCGCCGAAGGTGTTGATGAAGGCACAGCCGCGGAAGCCCGGGTCGGCGAACCACTCGCCCAGGTAGTCGAAGACCGCGAGCGCCCGTGCGTACGGGGTGTCGGCGCGGGCGGCCCCGTGGGCGGCGATGGCTTCCCGCACGGCCGCGTCGCGACGGTTCAGGACGGCCCAGACCAGATGGTCCTTGGAGGGGAACAGCTGGTAGAGCCGTTTGAGGGAGACGCCCGACGCGGTGCGGATGGCGTCCATGCCGACGGCCTGCACCCCGCGCTCGTCGAAGAGTCCCTCGGCCGCCTCCAGGAGCCTCAGCTCAGCGGTGTCCGCATCCATCGTTCGCTCACCCCTTGCTGGAAAACCATCGTTCTCCTACTCTACGAGGCAGAGGGAGAACGATCGTTCTCCACCTTGACGGGGAGGTCCCATGCCCAGCTTCGCCCTGCGCGCCCGCACCGAGACCCTGGACGGCCTGGAGGTCTTCTACCGGGAGGCCGGCGATCCCGCCCGCCCCACGCTCGTCCTGCTGCACGGCTTCCCGTCCAGCTCGCACATGTACCGCCAACTGATGGCCGAACTGGCCGACTCCTTCCATCTGATCGCCCCCGACCACATCGGCTTCGGCGCCTCCGCCGCGCCCGCCGTCGACGCCTTCCCGTACGGCTTCGACAAGCTCACCGAGATCACGCTCGCGCTGCTCGACCGACTCGGGATCGACCGCTTCGCCCTCTACCTCCAGGACTACGGCGCGCCCATCGGACTGCGGATCGCCTCCCGCCACCCCGAGCGGGTCACCGCGCTCGTCACCCAGAGCGGAAACGCCTACCTGGAGGGCTTCACGCCCTTCTGGGACGTGCTCTTCGCGCACGCCCGGGACCGCGCGGCCCACGAGGGGGAGGTGCGCGAACTGCTGACCGCCGGGGCCACCCGCTGGCAGTACACCCACGGCGTCCCCGCCGACCGCCTCGACCGGGTGGGCCCGGAGACCTGGACCCTGGACCAGGCCGGCCTGGACCGGCCGGGCAACAAGGAGGTCCAACTCCAACTCTTCTGGGACTACCAGTTCAACCTGGACCGGTACCCGGACTTCCAAGAGTACTTCCGCACCCACCGGCCCCCGCTGCTCGCCGTGTGGGGACGCGGCGACGAGATCTTCGGACCCGCCGGAGCCGAGGCGTTCGCACGGGACCTCCCGGACGCCGAGATCCACCTCTTGGACGCCGGTCACTTCGCGCTGGAGACGCACGGACCGGAGATCGCGGCCCTGGTGCGCGACTTCCTCGACCGCCGGGCGAAGTGAGCCGACCGCTGTACCTCGGCCGTGCTCCGCCCGGACCGGCCGGGGACCTCAGTCGGCGAACCTCACTCCGCGGCCGCGGAGTCCGCCGACTCGACCTCTTCGCGGGACACCCCGAGGAGGTAGAGCACGGTGTCGAGGAACGGCACGTTGACCGCCGTGTGCGCGGCCTCCCGGACCACGGGCTTCGCATTGAACGCGACCCCGAGTCCCGCCGCGTTCAGCATGTCCAGGTCGTTCGCGCCGTCGCCGATCGCCACGGTCTGCGCCAGCGGCACCCCGGCCTCCGCGGCGAACCGCCGCAGCAGCCGCGCCTTGCCCGCCCGGTCCACGATCTCGCCCGTGACCCGTCCGGTCAGCTTGCCGTCGACTATCTCCAGGGTGTTGGCCTGAGCGAAGTCCAGCCCGAGCCGCTCCTGCAGGTCATCGGTGACCTGGGTGAACCCGCCCGACACCACGCCCACCTGGTACCCCAGCCGCTTCAGCGTCCGGATCAGGGTCCGCGCGCCGGGCGTCAGCCGCACCTCGGCCCGGACCTTCTCCACCACCGACGCGTCGAGCCCCGCCAACAGGGCGACCCGGGCGTGCAACGACTGTTCGAAGTCGAGCTCCCCGCGCATCGCGGCGGCCGTGACCTCGGCGACCTCCGCCTCGCACCCGGCGTGCGCGGCGAACAGCTCGATGACCTCGTCCTGGATCAACGTGGAGTCCACGTCCATCACGACCAGCCGCTGCGCCCGCCGGTGCAGCCCCGCGGCCACCACGGCGACATCGACGTCCAGTGCCGCGGACGCCGTCGCCAACTCGGTCCGCAGTGCCTCCGTCGCCACGCCCGACACCGCGAACTCCACCGCGGTCACCGGATATTTGGCCAGTCGGAAGATGCGGTCGATGTTGCCGCCGGTGGCGGTGATCCGGGCCGCTATGCCCGCGGTCGACCGGGCGGTCAGCGGGTGCCCGAGGACGGTCACGTGCGAACGTCCGAGCCCGCGCGGCCGGTTGTCCCCGCGGCCGGAGATGATCTCGGCCTGCATCTTCATGGACTCGGCCCAGCCGTGGACGGTGGCCCGCAGATCGCCGGCGCGGCCCTGCGAGGGCTCGGTGACGAGCGCGCACAGCGTGATGCGGCCACGGGTGACGACCTGCTCGATGTCGACCACGTCGACGGAGTAGGCGGCGAGGGTGTCGAACAGTCCGGCAGTGAGACCGGGCCGGTCCTTGCCGAAGATCTTGACCAGGAGGGTGGGATCGTCTGAGGTGTGCGAAGCGCTCATGGTCCTTCCACGGTAGCCGGCCGGGAAGCCGGGCGCGTGGGTGGTCCGGGGAGCGGACAGTTCCCGCGTCCGCGCCCGGCTCACGAGCCCCGCGCCCCTCCCCACCAGCGCTGGACCCTCTGCCGCCGCACCGCCCCGCACCCGGCCGGGCCGATCCGCGGGCACCGGGGGACCACCGCTGCACGACCCGGCCCGCATCCGCCAACGGGCCCGGCACCATGGCCCGTCCACGCACTTCGCACCGCCCGACTTTCGATTCCGGGGCCGGGCCTGGAATAGTTCCCCACATTGTTCGACATCCCTAGGACTCCCCATGACGGGGGAACATCGGGGGACACATCAGTGGGGCATGGAGTGCCGGAACTCGTACTGGAAGTGAACGGACGGACCTGGACGCTCGACCCGTCCAGACCGTGGACCCTCGGACGTGATCCGCAGGGGGACATCGTGCTCGATGACGCCAGGGTCTCCTGGCGGCACGCAACGATCAGCTGGAACGGTCGGACCTGGGTCGTCGAGGACCACGGCAGCACCAACGGCACCTTCGTGCAGGGACACCGCGTCCACCAGATGGAGATCGGCCCCGGCTCGGCCGTGCACCTCGGCAACGGGACCGACGGTCCCCGGGTCGACCTGAGGGACGCCGCCGCCGTGCCGCGGCAGGCCCAGGGCACCGCGCCCGCACACCAGGGGTGGGCCGACCAGCAGCAACCGTCCGCCCACCAGCCCCAGGGCGGACCCGAGCACGGTTGGCAGCAGCAGCCGCCCCAGCAGCAGCCGGCCCACCAACAGCCGGCACAGCAGCCGCCCGGGCACGGGGTGCCGCAGCAGCAGGGACCGGGCGCGGGCGGGGCCGCGGGAGCCCCCCCGGCCCACGGCGACCGCAGCCCCACCTCGTTCCACCAGTTCGCCCTCGGCCGGGTCATGCGCATCGGTCGTGCACTGGAGAACGAACTGGTCGTCTCCGACCTCCAGGTCTCCCGGAACCACGCGGAGTTCCACGCCACGCCCGACGGCCGGTTCGAGATCCGTGACCTCGGCTCGCACAACGGCACCTACCTCAACGGCATGCCGATAGCCAAGGGCGGACGCGCCCTGCTCGGCCCCACCGACATCATCGGCGTCGGCCACTCCACGTTCCGGCTGGTCGGGGACCGGCTGGAGGAGTTCGTCGACACCGGCGAGGTGTCCTTCTCGGCCCGCCATCTGACGGTCACCGTCGACGGCGGCAAGCAGATCCTCAAGGACGTGTCCTTCGGGGTTCCGGAGAAGTCGCTGATCGCCGTCATCGGACCGTCGGGTTCCGGCAAGTCGACCCTGCTCAAGGCACTCACCGGCTACCGGCCCGCCGACCGGGGCGACGTCCTCTACGACCACCGGAACCTCTACAAGCAGTTCGCCGAGCTGCGCCAGCGCATCGGTCTGGTCCCGCAGGACGACATCCTGCACAAGGAACTGACCGTCCGGAAGGCGCTCCGCTACGCGGCGAAGCTGCGGTTCCCCGCCGACACCAGCGAACAGGAACGCGAACAGCGCATCGGCGAGGTGCTGCGCGAGCTGAAGCTCGACCTCCACAAGAACAAGAGGATCACCTCCCTCTCCGGCGGTCAGCGCAAGCGGGTCTCGGTGGCCCTGGAACTGTTGACCAAGCCCTCGCTGATCTTCCTGGACGAGCCGACCTCCGGGCTCGACCCCGGCATGGACCGCGACGTCATGCAGTTGCTGCGCGGACTCGCCGACGACGGCCGGACCGTGCTCGTGGTGACCCACTCGGTGGCGGAGCTCGCCCTCTGCGACAAGCTGCTCGTGATGGCACCCGGCGGTTCCGTCGCCTACTTCGGCCCGCCCGAGGAGGCCCTGAACTTCTTCGGCTACGACACCTGGGCCGATGTGTTCTCCGCCTTCGAGAACTACCGCGACTACGACTGGGCGGGCCGCTGGAAGGGCTCCCAGCACTACCAGATGTACGCGGCGGACATCGACGCCGTCGCACCCCAGTCGGCGCAGCCCCCGTCCCGCCAGGTGGTGCGCCCGCCGAAGCCGCAGAGCTGGGGCTCACAGCTGCTCACCCTGATCCGCAGGTACCTGTCGGTGATCGCCTCCGACAAGGGTTTCATGGCCCTGATGCTGGTCCTTCCGGCCGTCCTCGGCGCGGTGAGCCTGCTCATCAACGCCGACCAGGACCTGCTGCCGAACCCGCCCGCCGCGGACGGCCGGCCGGTGCCCAACGGCACCGCGGCGACGGTCCTGCTGATCCTCGCCGTCGGCGCCTGCCTGGCGGGCGCCGCGAACTCGGTCCGCGAGCTGATCAAGGAACGCGTCATCTACGAACGGGAGCGTGCGACCGGACTGTCACGCTCCGCGTACCTGATGTCCAAGGTCATCGTGCTCGGCATGATCACCGTGCTCCAGGGCGCGATCGTCGGAGGCATCGGCTTCACCCTGCGTGACGTCCCCGAGGAGGGCGTCGTCCTGGGCGGACTCGTCCTGCTCGAACTGTCGCTGCCGATCATGGCGCTCGGCTTCGCCTCGATGATGTTCGGCCTGATCATCTCCGCGCTGGTCAAGACCGCCGAGAAGACCATGCCCCTGCTCGTGATGTTTGCGATCATCCAGATCGTGTTCACGGGTTGTCTGTTCACCCTGCACGGCACCGTGGGCGTCAACGAACTCTCCTACCTGATGCCCTCGCGCTGGGCGGTCGCCGCGGCCGGGGCCAGCCTCGACTTCAACCGGGTCAACCCGAACACCGACGACCCCGGCAGCACCGACCCGCTGTGGGACCACGACGGGGGCACCTGGCTGCTCGACATGGGCGCCCTGCTCGCCCTCGGCGCCCTCTGCGGCGTTCTGGTGGCCCGCTTCCTGCGGCGCCACGAGCCGGAGGTCATGCGCAAGTGACCCGGTGCCCCGACGGGCACCGAAACACGACGACGCCGAGGGCGGCACCAGTGCGGGTGCCGCCCTCGGCGTCGTCACGGCCGGGGGCCGTGGGGTCCCCGGGGGATCAGTAGGCGCCGAAGACGTTGTCGATCGAGCCGTACCGGTCGGCCGCGTAGTTGGCGGCGGCGGTGATGTTCGAGACCGGGTGGTAGATGTCGTACGGCGTGCCCGACACGTGGTACGCGTTGAAGGTCGGCGGGATGACCTGGAGCAGGCCCTTCGACGGGATGCCGTTGCGGGCGTTGATGTCCCACAGGTTGATGGCGCGCGGGTTGCCGCTCGACTCCCGGATGATGTTGCGGTACAGACCGTTGTACGAACCCGGGATGCTGTTCTTCTTCATGACGTCGAGCGACTCGCGGATCCAGCCGTCGAGGTTGTTCGCGTAGAGCACGGTCCGGGCGGAGGTGCGGCTCGCGGCCGTCGACTGCTCGCGCGACTGCTCCGCCGCGGCCTTGGACCCGGCGGCCCGGTCGGCCTTCGCCGCGTCGACGGCCTTCTTCGCCTCGGCGTCGCGCTGGGCCTTCAGACGGTCGGCGGCGGCCTTGACCTTCTGGTCGGCCGCAGCCCGCTGGTCGGTGACGTCGGCCCGGACGTCCTCGATCTTCTGCTTGTTCTGGAAGGCCGCGGGGGCGGCCTCGGTCACGGGGGCGTCGGAGGCGTCGGCCGGGACCAGGGTGAGAGCGAGGGCCGCAGCACCGAGGGTCGCGACACCGGCGATGGAGAACTTGTGGATCCGGGTCAGCGTCGTACGCCGTTCACCGGAGGCAGAGCTGTTCTTCGGCATGGTGGGACCTCTTCGAGTAGCGGAGGTCGCTCGTGGCCCGGCAGGGGACAGGGTGTTTCCGACACAAACGCCGCGGGCAAACTCCCGCGGCGCCGAGCGACGGCAGCCATTCTTAGCTCCCGCAAAATTCGCTGGCAATCATGTGACGTACGAAGCCGGATAGTGGATCAGGGGGGTGGACGAGTCGCCCGAATCGGGAGTCATCCCCGTTCAAGAGCCTGAGGGTGAACCACTAGGCGCGTTCGTACGTGATGTGCGTCCTATGCCGGGGCTCACACCCCGCCCCCCGCCATCTCACTGATTGTTGCGGAAGCAATCCTCACCGTGAGGTACTTCGTCCCCCAGGAGAAGCCGACCGTCCCCGCCTTCGTTCCCCGGGCCGATCCACTGCTCCGCGACCCCCTCACCCCCTTGCCCCCTCGCCCCTCCCGCTCCTCCACGCCCGCTCGCTCCTCTTACACCTCGCGCACGCGCGATGCCCCGGTTCCGCCCGTCCCGCAACCCGGGCCGTCACCCTCCGCAGGGCGTCACCGCTGCTCCAGCAGCGCCGGGGCGCCGTACCGCCCACTGGGCGCCCGGCCGTCCAACAGACGCAGGAAGGCCGGCACCACCTGCTCCGGCAGCGGGCGCCCCTCCTCGTCCTCCTCGGGCGCCGCCGAGCGGTACAGGTCGGTCCGCATGTCCCCCGGATCCACGGCCCACACCCGCAGCCCCGGCTCCTCCACCGCCAGCACGGCCGCCAGCTGGTCCAGCGCCGCCTTGGACGCCCCGTACCCGCCCCACGTCTCGAACGGCTCGGCCGCCGCCTCGGAACTCAGGGCGATCACCGTGCCCGCCGGCGCCTGACGCAACAGCGGCAGCGCCTCCTGCACCAGCCCCAGCGCGGCCACCACGTTCACCTCCAGCGCGTGCCGCAGCCCCGCCAGCGGGTGGGCGTCCAGCCGCACCAGCGGCTGGGCCCCCAGCACGCTCGCGTTGTTCACCAGCAGGTCCAGTCCGCCCAGCGCCCCGGCCGCAGCCACCAGGTCCCTCCGGTGGGCGGCGTCCGTCACGTCGCCGGGCAGCGCCGTCACCCGCCTGCCGTGCGTGCGCACGTCCTGGGCGGTCCGTTCCAGGACCTGTGGCGTCCGGGCGTTCAGCACCAGGTCCCAGCCCCGCCGGGCCAGTGCCAACGCCAAGGCCCGCCCCAGGCCCTTCGACGCCCCCGTGATGATCGCCACTGCCATGCCGGTCGGCTCCCCGCTCTGGTCCACTGTCGTCCGCCGGTGCGCCCCACTGCTCGCACCCGCGCGGTCCACCGTAGGAACCCCACCGCCCGGTCCGCCTCGGACGTCGGGCGCAAGACCCGGGTCCCTTGGGCCTAGGACCCCTGCCCTACCCCTTCGCCACCGGCCGTCGGATACCGCCCACGCCCCCCGCCGGTACGGTGAACACATGAGTCACGGCCCACGATCCGGCCTCTACGCGGTCAGCTCCGCGTTGCTGGCCATGAGCAGGCATCTTGAGGTGCGCGACGTCCTCAAGACCATCGTGGCCTCCGCCCGCGAACTGCTGGACGCCCAGTACGCCGCCCTGGGCGTCCCCGACGACCACGGCGGGTTCGCCCAGTTCGTGGTCGACGGCGTCAGCGACGAGCAGTGGCGCGCCATCGGCCCGCTGCCCCGCCAGCACGGCATCCTCGCGGCCATGCTCAGGGACGCCGGCACCGAGCGCCTCGCCGACGTCCGCAAGGACCCCCGCTTCGAGGGCTGGCCGGTCACCCACCCCGACATGTCCGACTTCCTGGGCATGCCGATCCGGGACGGCGACGAGATCATGGGCGCGCTGTTCCTCGCCAACAAGAACCATCCCGCGCCCCAGGGCAGCTGCGGCTTCACCCAGGACGACGAGGACCTCCTCACGATGCTCGCCCAGCACGCCGCGATCGCCCTCACCAACGCCCGCCTCTACGAGCGCAGCCGGGAACTGACCATCGCCGAGGAACGCTCCCGCCTCGCGCACGAGCTGCACGACGCGGTCAGCCAGAAGCTGTTCTCGCTGCGGCTGACCGCCCAGGCCGCCACCGCCCTCGTCGACCGCGATCCCGTGCGGGCCAAGGACGAGCTGACGCAGGTCGCGGCCCTCGCCGCCGAGGCCGCCGAGGAGCTGCGGGCCGCCGTCGTCGAGCTGCGCCCCGCCGCGCTGGACGAGGACGGCCTGGTGGCCACCCTGCGCACCCACACCCAGGTACTCGACCGTGCCCACTCCGCCCGCGTCACCTACCACGGCCACCTCCCGCGGGCCCTGCCCGCCTCCCAGGAGGAAGCGGTGCTGCGGGTCGCGCAGGAGGCCCTGCACAACGCCCTGCGCCACTCCGGCGCGCAGCGGGTGGACGTCCGGCTCGACCCGCACGAGCGGGGCGCCGTCCTCCTCGTCGTCGACGACGGCGTGGGCTTCGACCCACGGGCCGTCCGCCGGGCCGGGCGCCACCTCGGGCTGGTGTCCATGCGGGACCGCACCGACGGCGTCGGTGGAACGCTGACCGTGGCATCGGAGCCCGGCAAGGGCACGACGATCAAGATGGAGGTCCCCGGTGGCTGACAAGAGCATCCGCGTGCTCCTCGTGGACGACCACCAGGTCGTCCGCCGGGGCCTGCGCACCTTCCTGGAGGTCCAGGGGGACATCGAGGTGGTCGGCGAGGCCGCCGACGGTGCCGAGGGCGTCGCCCGGGCCGAGGAGCTGGGGCCCGACGTCATCCTGATGGACGTCAAGATGCCCGGCATGGACGGGGTGGAGGCCCTGCGCCGGCTGCGCGAGCTGGCCAACCCCGCGCGGGTGCTCGTCGTCACGAGCTTCACCGAGCAGCGCACGGTCGTGCCCGCCCTCAGGGCCGGTGCCGCGGGGTACGTCTACAAGGACGTCGACCCGGACGCCCTCGCCGGCGCCATCCGCTCGGTCCACGCCGGCCACGTGCTCCTCCAACCGGAGGTCGCCGACGCGCTGCTCACCCAGGAGGGCACCGGCGGCGGCCAGGGCCGCGCGGGTTCCCTGACCGAACGGGAGCGGGAGGTGCTCTCCCTGATCGCCGACGGCCGTTCCAACCGTGAGATCGCCCGGGCCCTCGTCCTCTCCGAGAAGACGGTGAAGACCCATGTGTCGAACATCCTCATGAAGCTCGACCTCGCCGACCGCACCCAGGCCGCCCTCTGGGCCGTGCGGCACGAGCTGGCCTGAGGGGCGGCCCGCCCCGCACCCGCCCTGACCAGCGGCGCCCTGCTTCACCCGACCAGGGGGCGCACCCCGGCGCTCGCCACGGGGCGCGCCCATGACCGGTTCCCTTCCGGAATGAGATTCATACTGTCGGGTGGATGTCACTCGAACGGCGTATCCCCCGTGCGGTGCGTCCCGTTCATCCGGGTGTGTCGCGACGATCGGTCGCGGCGGACCAAGGAGGAGCGAGAAGTGAAGAACCTGAAGCGTGTCGCGGCCGTGACGATGGTGGCTGGTGGATTGGTCGCCGCCGGTACGGGCATCGCCTCCGCCACCGGTGGTGCGCACGCGAGCGGCCAGGCCGTGCACTCCCCGGGCGTCGGCTCCGGCAACGTCGTGCAGGCCCCGATCCACGTTCCGGTGAACGTCGTCGGCAACACCGTGAACGTCATCGGCCTGCTGAACCCCGCCTTCGGCAACACCGGCATCAACCACTGAGTCGGCCCGTCCCCCGTGCGATCGGTCCCGGCGTGACGGGGGCCGGTCGCACGCCGGACCGCGGAACCCCGGTGGCCGGCTCCGTCCCCGCCGACCCGCAGTCCGACGGTCCGTACATCTGCCTATTACTCCGATCGGGCCGAACGCCGTGGCACCCCGTGTCGTCGTCGGGGGGCGCACGTTCTCAGCGTGCGACCCGCGGCCGGGTCGCCACGCTCACCCAGGAGGAACATTCATGAAGATCGCGAAGAAGGCCGTCCTGGCCGTCGCCGCCGCCGGCATGGCCGCCGGCGCCTCGGCCGGCGCAGCCGTCGCCGACGCGGGTGCCGGAGCCGTCGCCGCCCACTCCCCGGGCGTCGCCTCGGGCAACGTCATCCAGGTGCCCGTCAACGTTCCCGTGAACGTCGTCGGCAACACCATCAACGTGATCGGCCTGCTGAACCCGGCGTTCGGCAACACCGGCGTGAACCAGTGACCTGAGGTCACGCACGGCTGACGGCGGCCTCCGAGACCCGTGGTGGTTTCGGAGGCCGCCGCCGTCACCCGTACGGCCCCGCCGACCCGGTCGCCGGGGCGCGCGGCCTCAGCCGCTCTCCCGAGCCTCCACGTACGCGTTGTACGCCGCCACTTGCGCCCGCCGGGCCGTCCGCTCCACCGGACGCAACACCGCGTCCCGCGCAGCCAGTTCGGACGCGCTGACCGCGCCTCCGGTCCGGTGCTCGTGGGCGTGCTCCTCGGCCACGGACACCAGCAGACCCACCCGCTGCGCCAGCTCCAACACCCGTACCGCGCGCGGCGGGTACCCCGGCGCCAACAGCTCGCGCCCCCGTTCGGCCCGCGCCCGGTACGCGTCCACGGCCGCCTCCGCCACCGGACCCGCGCCGGCCACGTCGAGCCGCGACAGCGCCCCGGTGGCCTCGCGCAGGGCCTCCGCGAGCTCCCGCTCCGCCTCCCCCAGCGAGGGCACGTCCGCCGGCGGCGCCTCCCGGACCGGCCGGCACCGCCAGAGCACGTCGACCCGGACGTCCCCCGCGGGCCCCGCCTCGAACACCTCCGGCACGAACCCCAGCGCCGCGCCCCGACAGATCACCGCCTCCCCGGCGTCCAGCGCGGCCTCGTTGAACTCCGGCGGGCCACTGAGTCCCAAGGGGTGACCGGGCGCCGGTAGCGCCACCCGGAGCCCGGTCACCCCGAGCACCCGCAACCGACCCAGCGCCAAGGTCAGCCCGACGGGTCCGACCTCCCCGGGAATCCCTTCGACCCGGTGCGCGGTGTCCTCACCCACCACCGCCTCCACCGCGTCATCCGGTGCGACAAACCCGGCCAACAAGGCATTTCCCCAGGACGTCAACCGTCCGGAACGTGGTTCTGCAAACATGCGACCACCCTAAGGACCGACCACGAGCACGGCGTGCCCGACAGGTGGCGTAGGTTTTATCCGGGGGCTGCGTCCACCGACGCACGCGACAGCCGAACTGCATGGGAGACAACGCGCTCATGAGCGATGTACTGGAACTGGTGGACGTATCAGTGGTCCGCGAGGGCCGGGCACTGGTGGACCAGGTCTCCTGGTCGGTCAAGGAAGGGGAGCGTTGGGTCATCCTGGGCCCCAACGGCGCCGGCAAGACCACCCTCCTCAACGTCGCGTCCAGCTACCTCTTCCCGAGCAAGGGCACGGCCACCATCCTCGGCGATCGACTCGGCCGGGTCGACGTCTTCGACCTGCGCCCCCGCATCGGCATGGCGGGCATCGCGATGGCGGAGAAGCTCCCCAAGAACCAGACGGTCCTCCAGACCGTCCTCACCGCCGCGTACGGCATGACCGCGGGCTGGCACGAGGACTACGAGGAGGTCGACGAGCAGCGCGCCCGCGCCTTCCTCGACCGGCTCGGCATGAGCGACTACCTCGAGCGCAAGTTCGGCACCCTGTCCGAGGGCGAGCGCAAGCGCACCATGATCGCCCGCGCCCTGATGACCGACCCCGAACTGCTCCTGCTGGACGAGCCCGCCGCCGGACTCGACCTCGGCGGTCGCGAGGACCTGGTGCGCCGCCTCGGCCGCCTCGCCCGTGACCCCATCGCCCCGTCCATGATCATGGTCACGCACCACGTCGAGGAGATCGCCCCCGGCTTCACCCACGTGCTGATGATCCGTCAGGGGGAGGTGCTGGCCGCCGGCCCGCTCGAACTCGAACTCACCTCCCGCAACCTGTCGCTGTGTTTCGGCCTTCCGCTCGTCGTCGAGCAGCGCGGCGACCGCTGGACCGCCCACGGGCTGCCCCTCTCCTGATCCCCCGATCCGTCCCGGACGCCCCACCGGCCACCTGCGTCACCCTCGTTCACCGGTCGGGGCGCCCGGGACGGCCCCGAACCCCCGCGCCACGCCGACAAGCGCCCGATCTGCCCGGTTAAGAGCCCTGCCGCAACGCTCCCCGCGGTCCTACCATGACCCTGTGGACATCGATGCGTGGGTGTGGTGGCTGATCGGCGCGGTGGCGCTGGGGATTCCGCTCGTGATGACGGCGATGCCGGAGTTCGGCATGTTCGCGGTCGGAGCCGTCGCCGGCGCCGTGACGGCGGCACTCGGCGGAGGCATCGTCCTCCAGGTCATCCTGTTCGTCGCCGTCTCCGTCGCCCTCCTCGCCGTGGTGCGGCCCATCGCGGCGCGGCACCGCTCCCAGGTGTCCGGATCCGCCACGGGGATCGACGCCCTGAGGGGACGTCAGGCCGTCGTGACGGAACCGGTCGACGGCAACGGCGGCCGGATCAAACTCGCCGGGGAGATCTGGTCGGCCCGCTCCCTCCACGCCGAACAGTCCTACGCGGTGGGGGAACAGGTCGACGTGGTGGAGATCGATGGCGCCACGGCTGTCGTCATCTGACGCCCCACGAGGCCGCCCCACGAACGGGGGACCGACGAACCCCGCGAACCGGCAGGCCGACCCGTCGGACCGGCCCACCGGGTGGCCGGAACGCCCCACGGACCGGCCGACCGTCTGACAGACTCGACCGGAAAGATCTTCAAGTAGCCGGACAATCCTCCGATCGTCCACACACGCCGAGGCAAGAAGGGTACGGGGAGCCACGATGGGACCGATCGTCATCGTCCTGATCATTCTGGTGGTGCTGGTCTTCATCGCCCTGATCAAGACCATCCAGGTCATTCCACAAGCGAGCGCCGCCATCGTCGAGCGGTTCGGTCGCTACACCCGCACCCTGAACGCGGGTCTCAACATCGTCGTCCCGTTCATCGACTCGATCCGCAACCGGGTCGACCTCCGCGAACAGGTCGTGCCGTTCCCGCCGCAGCCGGTGATCACCCAGGACAACCTGGTCGTCAACATCGACACGGTCATCTACTACCAGGTCACCGACGCCCGCGCCGCCACCTACGAGGTCGCCAGCTACATCCAGGCGATCGAGCAGCTCACCGTCACCACGCTCCGCAACATCATCGGCGGCATGGACCTGGAGCGGACCCTCACCTCCCGCGAGGACATCAACGCCGCACTGCGCGGCGTCCTCGACGACGCCACCGGCAAGTGGGGCATCCGCGTCAACCGCGTCGAACTGAAGGCGATCGAGCCGCCCACCTCCATCCAGGACTCGATGGAGAAGCAGATGCGCGCCGACCGCGACAAGCGCGCAGCCATCCTCACCGCCGAGGGCATCCGCCAGTCCCAGATCCTCACCGCCGAAGGCGAGAAGCAGTCCGCGATCCTGCGCGCGGAAGGCGAATCCAAGGCCGCGGCCCTGCGCGCGGAGGGCGAGGCCCAGGCCATCCGCACCGTCTTCGAGTCCATCCACGCCGGTGACCCCGACCAGAAGCTGCTCTCCTACCAGTACCTCCAGATGCTCCCGAAGATCGCCGAAGGCGACGCCAACAAGCTCTGGATCGTCCCCAGCGAGATCGGCGACGCGCTCAAGGGACTCTCCGGCGCCTTCGGCAACCTGGGCGGCGGCATCCCGACCCCGAACATCCCGAGCCCCGCGACCCCGACCGAGCGCCGCGAGAACCCCTCGCTCGACTGACCTCGAAGCAACCGGCCCCGGGGGCGCCACCTGCGCCCCCGGCCGCACGCCCTACGCGGCGGAGGCCCGCACCGGGCCCGAACTCCGGGAAGCCCCCGTGAGCCACGCCGGCAGGACCTCCTCGTCGAGGCCCAACGCCAACAACATCGCGTCCGCCGGACTCGGCTCGAACGGCTCCCGCAACAAGGGCATCCCCGCCTGCTCGGGCGTGCGGTCGGCCTTGCGGTGATTGTCCTCCGCACACGAGGCCACCGTGTTCAACCAGGAGTCCGCCCCGCCCCGCGACCGGGGCACCACGTGGTCCACGGTCGTCGCCCTGCGCCCGCAGTACGCGCACCGGTGCCGGTCCCGCACCAGCACTCCCCGCCGTGACCACGGAGCCCGTCTTCGGAAGGGCACCCGCACGTACCTGCACAGCCGGATCACCTGCGGCGCCGGAAGCTCCACGGCCGCCGCACGCATGCGCAGTTCGGGGTGGGACTGCTCCACGACCGCCTTGTCCTGGAGCACCAGGACGACCGCGCGGTGCAGCGTCACCGTCGACAGCGGTTCGAAACTCGCATTGAGGACCAGCGTGTCACGCACTCCGCCCACCTCCCGTACGGACCGGCCCACCCCCCTGGCGGGCTGGGATCAACTCTGGCCGGGCCCGACGAGATGGACAACGCAATATCCGCGGGTACCCGGGACTGCTGACTCCAGCGGCACGACCGCGAACCCCTCGGCCCACGACACGAAAATGCCCGCCCCTGATCACTTCCAAGACCAGAGGCGGGCAAACGTCACGTGAACCCTGACTTCAACGGGCCGTCCGGCGGACCTCAGTCCACCGCGGGGTCGGCGTACTCACCGATCAACTGCGCCCGCGCCAGGGCGTGGAACCGCAGATGGAAGCCGACCACCGCGGGGGAGGCGTCCCCGTCCGGCCCCAACGTCTCCTGGTCCACCGCGTACACGGTGAACACGTACCGGTGCGCCCCGTCCCCGGGCGGCGGCGCGGCACCCCCGAAGTCCTTCGTCCCGTAGTCGTTGCGCACCTGCACGGCCCCCGCGGGCAACCCCGCGAAGGAGCCGCTCCCGGCGCCGGCCGGCAGTTCGGTCACCGAAGCGGGGATGTCGAACACCGTCCAGTGCCAGAAACCGCTGCCGGTCGGCGCATCCGGGTCGAAGCAGGTCACCGCGAAACTCCGGGTGTCCGCCGGGAACCCCTCCCACCGCAGGTGCGGCGAACTGTTCCCGGCCGCGTACACCTGAGCGTCCTTCAGTGCTCCGCCCGGTACGACGTCCTCGCTCACCACCGTGAACGAGGGCACGACCGGGTGGAAGTCGTGCGGGAGCGGCGGCCTCTGGGGCTCGGTCACCTCGGTACCTCCTGGATCTCTGCGTACGGCAACACGTCCGGCGTCGAGCCTAGAACCAGTTGCGCTTGCCGCCGACCTCCGACAGCCAGCGGTTGAGGTACTCCGCCCAGTCCGTCCCCTGATAGTCGTCCAGCGCCACCTTGAAGGAGCGGAAGCTGTCGCTGCTCTCCACGAACAGACCCGGCTTCTTGTCCATCTCCAGGACGACGTCGATCCCCGAGCGGTCCGTGACGAAGCTCAGCTCGACCTGGTTCAGCCCGCGGTACTGCTGCGGCGGCAGGAACTCGATCTCCTGGTAGAAGGGGAGCTGCTGCCGCGTCCCCCGGATGGTGCCCCGCTCCATGTCGGCGCTCTTGAAACGGAACCCGAGCTGCGCGAACGCGTCCAGGATCGCCTGCTGCGCGGGCAGCGGGTGCACATGGATCGGGTCGAGGTCGCCGGAGTCCACGGCCCGGGCGATCTCCAGCTCGGTGGTCACCCCGATGTTCATGCCGTGCAGGTGCTGGCCCCCGAAGTGGGTGATCGGGGTCTCCCAGGGGATCTCCAACCCGAACTGCACCGCGTGCACCGCACCGGCCTGGAGCTCGAAGGCCCCGCCCAACCGCTGCTTGGTGAACTCGATGTCCTGCTTGTACTCCTGGTCGTTGCTCTCCACCTCGACCCGGGCCTGGAGGCCGACCGAGAGCGCCTCGATCTTCTGGTTCACCGAGCCGCCCTGGATGCGGACCTCACCCTGCACCACTCCGCCGGGCACCACATTGACCTCGGTGAGCACGGTCTCGACCGAAGCACCACCGGCGCCCAGACTCGCGAGCAGCTTCTTGAACCCCATGACTCTCCTTCCCAGGCTCAGCGCCTGTGACGATTGATCCTCGACCCATACCAACGCGTACCGGCCACGAGCGGTTCCGAACCGCGTCCCTGCCCGGTCACCGACCCGTTCTACCGGACACCCCGTGCACTACGCTCGGAGCGCATGACCGAGCCGCCCCCCGACCGTAGGCCGTCGCCCCGGGACTTCCTCACCCACCCTGCGGAAGAGGTCGCCCCCAAGCTGCTCGGGAGCGTCCTCACCTTCGAGACCCCTGAGGGAACCGTGAGCATCGTGATCACGGAGACCGAGGCGTACTCCGGTGCGGATGACCCGGCGTCCCATGCCTACCGGGGCCGGACACCCCGTAACGCCGTCATGTTCGGACCCGCAGGACACCTGTACGTCTACCGGTCCCACGGCCTCCACTGGTGCGCCAACATCGTCACCGGGACGGACGGCATCGCCTCGGCCGTCCTCATCCGGGCCGGCAGGGTCATCGCGGGGGAAGACCTGGCCCGCGAGCGACGAGGGGACAGGGTCGAGAACCCACGGCTTGCCCGAGGTCCGGGGAACTTCTGCCAGGCACTCGGCATCACGGCAGAGCACAACGGCGTAGACCTGCTGACCGGTACCTCGGTCGTGTGGTCGGAGGGCGAGTCGGTACCTGCCGCGCTCATCCAGGTCGGTCCTCGGGTGGGCGTGAGCAAGGCCCACGACTGGCAACACCGGTTCTACCTCGCAGGTGATCCGACGGTCTCGGCGTACCGATTGAGCCCGAGAGCCAAGCCGACCGCCGGATCCTGAGCCGCTGTGCGCCCTGCTCGCGGCTTGTGGGTGTGCCGTCCCGAGAGTTCCGCGAGCGGCCCGCACCCGTAGGTTCTCGGCCCGAAACGACAAGGAACTGGCCAAAGAGCCGGCCCGGCTCGCCACTGCGCTGGACATCGACCGGGCCCTCCACGGTATGGACGCCCGCGCGAGCCGGAACGCCCGCTTTCCGTGTTCGGGGGTACCCCACCCCCTCCCGACCAGGTGAGGAACGGACCCCTTACGGGAGTGTCCGGCCAAGGAGGGGTTCATCCCCGGCGTTTCCGGATCGACGGCGACCCCACGGTCAGCCCCTACCGCGCCCGTGTGCCGCGCACGCGCCAAACTTGACTCCCCCCTGGCCGATCCGTAACGTAGCCCGAGCCGCTTGAACCGGGTACGGCGTTCAGCCAGTAGCCCGAAGCGGCCAACCACTACCTACAACAGCCCCTCAAAGGGCGTGAATTTCGCGTGCCGAAATTCGTGCCCATGGGTACTCGATTATGAGTCCCCGAGGGAATCGGTTAACGTAGTGAATGTCGAAAGGCCGCAAGGCCAAAAGGCAAACAGTAGGAAATCCCGCCGGCCGGGAATCGGGTCAGAAAAGATCTGATAGAGTCGGAAACACCGAAGGGAAGCGCCCGGAGGAAAGCCTCAGCCGAATGGCTGGAGTGAGTACAAAGGAAGCGTTCGTTCCTTGAGAACTCAACAGCGTGCCAAAAGTCAACGCCAGATATGTTGATACCCCGTCACTGGACCGTACGGTTTGGTGATGAGGTTCCTTTG
>NZ_JBHWIQ010000048.1:26410-36125 GCF_042732055.1 Streptomyces sp. NPDC059816 | reverse complement strand
AAAGGGTGCGGGGGGTGTGTTTTTTGTTACACCGAGCGCGGGGGGTGGGGGGCCGGCCCCCCCCCCAACCTCACACCCGCCCCCCCCCCGGGGGGGGGGGGGCCCGCCCGGGGGGGCCCCCCCCACCCCGTCGGGACTACAGCCCCGGGTACAGCGGGTGCTTGTCGGCGAGGGCCGTGACCCGGGCCCTCAGGCCCGCCGCCACCGTCTCGTCGAACGACGGCTTCAGCGCCTCGGCGATCACGTCGGCGACCTCGCGGAAGTCCTCGGCGGTGAAGCCGCGGGTGGCGAGCGCCGGGGTGCCGATGCGCAGGCCCGAGGTGACCATCGGGGGCCGAGGGTCGTTCGGGACCGCGTTGCGGTTCACGGTGATGCCGACCTCGTGCAGCCGGTCCTCGGCCTGCTGCCCGTCCAGCTCGGACTCGCGCAGGTCGACCAGGACCAGGTGCACGTCGGTGCCGCCGGACAGGACGTTGACCCCGACCGCGCGGGCGTCGTCCTGCACCAGGCGCTCGGCCAGGATGCGGGCGCCGTCCAGGGTGCGCTGCTGGCGCTCCTTGAACTCCTCGGAGGCGGCGACCTTGAAGGAGACGGCCTTGGCGGCGATCACGTGCTCCAGGGGACCGCCCTGCTGGCCGGGGAAGACCGCCGAGTTGATCTTCTTCGCCAGTTCCTGCGTGGACAGGATGACGCCGCCGCGCGGGCCGCCGAGCGTCTTGTGCGTGGTGGTGGTGACGACATGGGCGTGCGGCACCGGGTTGGGGTGCAGCCCGGCCGCGACGAGGCCCGCGAAGTGGGCCATGTCCACCATCAGGTAGGCGCCGACCTCGTCCGCGATCCGGCGGAAGGCGGCGAAGTCCAGCTGACGCGGGTACGCGGACCAGCCCGCGACGATCAGCTTCGGCTTGGACTCCTTGGCGAGGCGCTCCACCTCGGCCATGTCGACCTGGCCGGTCGTCTCGTCCACGTGGTAGGCGACGACGTTGTAGAGCTTGCCGGAGAAGTTGATCTTCATGCCGTGGGTCAGGTGCCCGCCGTGCGCGAGGTTCAGACCCATGATGGTGTCGCCCGGCTTGAGCAGCGCGAACATTGCTGCCGCGTTGGCCTGGGCCCCGGAGTGCGGCTGTACGTTGGCGTGCTCGGCGCCGAACAGTTCCTTGATCCGGTCGATGGCGATCTGCTCGACCACGTCGACGTGCTCACAGCCGCCGTAGTAGCGGCGGCCCGGGTAGCCCTCCGCGTACTTGTTGGTGAGCACCGAGCCCTGGGCCTCCATGACGGCGACCGGGGCGAAGTTCTCCGACGCGATCATTTCCAGGGTCGACTGCTGGCGGCGCAGCTCGGCGTCGACGGCGGCGGCGACGTCCGGGTCCAGCTCGTGCAGGGGAGTGTTCAGAAGCGACATCAGATGATCCCTAGTCTCGGGTCAGCCCGCGGAGAAGGTGGTGTATTCATCGGCGGTGAGCAGGTCGTCCGGTTCGGCCGTGACGCGCACCTTGAACAACCAGCCGCCCTCGAAGGGCGCGGAGTTCACCAGGGAAGGGTCGTCCACGACGTCCTGGTTGGACTCCGTGACCTCGCCGCTCACGGGGGAGTACAGGTCGCTGACCGACTTCGTCGACTCCAGCTCACCGCAGGACTCGCCCGCGATCACCTGCTGGCCCACCTCGGGCAACTGGGCGAAGACCACGTCGCCGAGCGCGCCTGCCGCGAACTCGGTGATGCCGATCGTCGCCACGCCGTCGCCGTCGGGGGCCGACAGCCACTCGTGCTCCTTGCTGTAGCGAAGCTGCTGGGGGTTGCTCATGGTGGGAATTCTCCTGTACGCGGGGGAGTGCTGGGGAACGGGATGTCTTGGTATGCGAGACGGGCGCCGGACGCGCCCGCGGGAGGCCTGCCCGGGCGGCGCCCGGCGGTGGTCCTGCCGGACGGGTCCGGTGACGGCGGCGCCCCTACTTCTGGCGCCTCCTGGACGGTGCCGCCACCGGCTGGCGCCTGCCGGTACCGCTTGCGTCCGGTACCGGGCGCCCGGTGGACGGGCGCCGCTACTTCTGGCGCTTGTAGAACGGCAGCGCCACGACCCGGTACGGCTCGTGGGTGCCCCGGATGTCGACGGCCACCCCGGCCGTGCCCGGCTCGGCGTGCGCGGCGTCGACGTACGCCATGGCGATCGGCCGGCCCAGGGTGGGGGAGGGGGCTCCCGAGGTGACCTCGCCGATCACCGTGCCGTCCGCGACCACCGCGAACCCGGCGCGCGGCACCCGCCGCCCCTCGGCGACCAGCCCGACCAGCTTGCGCGGCGGGTTCGCCGCGGCCTTCTCGGCGGCGGCCTCCAGGGCGGCGCGGCCGACGAAGTCGCCCTCCTTCTCGAACTTCACCACCCGGCCGAGCCCGGCGTCGAAGGGGGTCAGCGCTTCGGTCAGCTCGTGCCCGTACAGCGGCATGCCCGCCTCCAGGCGCAGGGTGTCCCGGCAGGACAGTCCGCAGGGCACCAGTCCGGCCGCCGCCCCCGCCTCGGTCAGCGCCTGCCAGATCCGCTCGGCGTGCTCCGGCGCGACGAACAGTTCGAAGCCGTCCTCGCCGGTGTAGCCGGTACGGGCAATCAGTGCGGGAACGCCCGCGACGGTGCCCGGGAGGCCGGCGTAGTACTTCAGGCCGTCCAGGTCCGCATCGGTCACCGCCGCCAGGATGCCGGGCGACTCGGGGCCCTGCACGGCGATCAGCGCGTAGGCGTCCCGGTCGTCGCGGACCTCGGCGTCGAAGCCGGACGCCCGCTCGCGCAGTGCGTCGAGGACGGTCTGCGCATTGCCCGCGTTGGCGACGACCAGGTACTCGGTGGCCCCGGTGCGGTAGACGATCAGGTCGTCCAGGATGCCGCCGTCCGCGCGACAGATCATCGTGTACCGGGCGCGGCCGGTGCCGACGGTGGCGATGTTGCCGACCAGCGCGTGGTTCAGCAGCTGGGCGGCCTGCGGCCCGGTGACGGTGATCTCGCCCATGTGGGAGAGGTCGAACAGGCCGGCCCGGGTGCGCACGGCCTGGTGCTCGTCGCGCTCGCTGCCGTAGCGCAGGGGCATGTCCCAGCCGGCGAAGTCGGTCATGGTCGCGCCTAGCGAACGGTGCAGCGCGTCGAGCGCGGTACGGCGGGGGACGGTGCTCATGGATAGTGCTCCCAGGGCATGACGGCGAGGTGATCCTCCCCATCTGTCATCGGACCTGAGAGGTTCGCCGGGAGCCACGCCGCGGACGGCGGCCCGGTTTGCACCTTGGGTGGGACCGCGCGCTCCACGGCGCTGCGATCCGCTTTTCAGATGTGCCTCGCCCGCGCGGTAACTGGGCCTGAGAGATTCAAGGGAGGGACTTGCTCCTTCGGCGCCCCGGTCGGACCGAGGGCTCTCCCGCGCGGATTCAAGCGGCCGGTATGCAGTTGGCGGCCACATCATTGCACGCATTCGCCGCGCTGGGCAGGGCGGCGGCCCCCTTTCGCCGCGGCACCGGCCACCAGCGGTGACCGTCGGGGTGGAGCCGCGCCCCCGCGGAGCGGAGGGTGTCCGTGCGACCGCGGGCCGTCATGCCGTTGTGACCGTATCCGGACGAAAATCACGAGCATCCGAAATTACCCGCTCTTTACACTCTACGGGGAAGGCTCACGTGACCGACTGGAGGGGACGATCACGGTGAACAGGACCAGGGGGTACGTGAGCGCTTCGGGCGTCGCGCTGCCCAAACAGTCGGGAGCACCTGCCGCCCAGGTGTGCGGGGGGCGGGCCGCGGGGGTCGTCCGTGATCTGCGGGAGCGGGCGGGCCGGGGGCCGCACGCGCTGCGCTTCGCCCCCGGTGACCTCGTCGTGGTGTCCGGGCTCCCGGGCAGCGGCAAGTCGACCCTGATGTCCCGGACGGTCCGCGCGGACGACGTCCCCGCCGCCGTCCGCATCGACTCCCAGGACACCCGCGACCGCTGGGCCCGCCGGATGCCCGGGGTGCTGCCCTACGGCCTGTACCGGCCGCTGGTGCGGCTCGCGCACTTCACGGCGCTGCGGCGGGCGCTGCGGTCCGGGGCGAGCGTGGTGGTGCACGACTGCGGCACCCAGGCGTGGGTGCGCCGGTGGCTCGCCCGCGAGGCCCGGCTCCGGGGGACGACGCTGCACCTGCTGCTACTCGACGTCGCGCCGGACACCGCGCTCAACGGGCAGCGCGAACGGGGCCGCGGAGTGTCGCGGTACGCCTTCGCGCGGCACCGGCGGGCGGTCGGGCGCCTGGTGCGGGACGCGGAGCGCGGGAGCCTGCCGTCCGGTTGCACCTCCGCGGTGCTGTTGGACCGGCCGGCGGGCGGAGCGCTGCGGTCCATCCGGTTCGACGGGTAACGCCACCCCGCCACCCTGAGGCTCGCCCCCCACTACCCGTCACCCCGGGGCTCGCCCCCGCCACCCGTCACCCCGGGGCTCGCCACCCCACCGCCCGTCCCTCCGGGGCCGCCTCCGCGCCCCGGGCCCGCGGCTTCGCGTTAGGGTGCCTGGCGCAGACGCAGCGCGGTACCGATCAGGTGGTTGACGATGGAGATTCCGGCCCAGGCCCCCCACCCCTCGCCCTCCGGGGCGTACGACCCCCCGGCCCCCCTCACGACCGACGGCTCGTCCGGGGACGCATGGCCGGCCAACGAGTTGGAGGGGGTGCTCGCCGCGTCCGTCGGGGTGCCGTCCGCCGCCGCGCGGATCGTGGAAGTGCTGGGACGCAGCCGGATATGGGTGCCGCTCCCCAACGGCGGCGGGCCCGCCAGCGCCACCCTGGACCTGCCCACCCTGGAGATCGACGGCCAGGCGTACGTCCCGGTGTTCACCTCCGCCGCACAGTTCCGGCAGGTCGTCGGGGACCGGACGGACGGCACGGTCGCCCCGGCCGTCGAGTTCGCCCGGGGGCTGCCCCCGCAACTCGGCATCGTCCTCAACCCCGGCGGAGCGGTCGGCGTCCCGCTGCCGCCCCCGGCCGTCGCGGAGCTCTGCCGCGCCGGCCGCACCGCCCTGGACGGCCCCGGCCGCGGCGGCCGGGTGCGGCTGCGCCAGCCCGACTGGAAGGAGGACCCGGTGGACTTCCTCACCGCCGCGGCGGCCGAGTTCGCCTCGGTGGGCGTGGTCACCACCGCCCGTCGCGCGCTGGCCAGCGTGGAGGACGGCGACCCCGCACTGTTCATCGGCGTCGAACTCGACCAGGTGGAGGGGGCGGCCGGCGAACTGCCGCTGGACGCCCTCGGCCGGGCCCTCGGCCTGGCCCCCGTCGCCTGGGGGGTCAACCTGATCCTCCTCGACGTCGCCCAGGACCCGGTGGCCGACTGGATGCGCGAGCAGGTGCGGCCGTTCTACGTCCGGGGCCAGTGATCCCCGGGCCGCGGAGCGGTCGCCACCTGTGACGGACCTGGGACCGTCGGGTCAAATCGGTCCCGGCGGCGGCGCTTAAGCTGGTTCCATGGTCCGGCCGGGCCGAAGCACCCGCCGGGCCGTGGCGGACGTGTCGGGTTCGGAACCGTGCTGCGCTGTTCCGAGGTGTCGTGAAGGGGCGGTCAAGGGTGAGTGCGTCGGGCACGGCTGCGGCCGGGCAGATCGAGCACATGCTGCGCCAGGTGACCCCCGGGCGCTACGACGCGTACGAGGCGCTGCTGCGCGCCCTCGCCGACCCCGCCTCCGGCCAGGTCTGGATGCTGTTGTGGCACGGCAGACCGGGCTCGCCCGACGCCCAGTACGGCAACATGGAGTTGGACGGCCTCGGCTACGCGCCCTGTGTGACCTCCGCCCAGGAGCTGTCCGCGAGCGGCTGGAACCGTTCGTACGAGGTGGTGTCCGTGGCCGAGGTGGCGCGCGCGCTCTACCCCGACCGGTACGGCCTCTGGCTCAATCCGCACACCCCGGGCGGCGGCGTCGGCATCCCGTGGCTCGACCTGCGGCGGATCGCCACTGGTCTGGACCGCCAGCCCGCCGGGCCGCTCCGGATCTCCGAGCCGGCCATCGAAATCCCGCAGTTCTACGCCGTGTTGGGGCAGAACGCACACCGCACCTCGGTGGTGCGCACCCTGCGTCGCGCCTGGGTACAGCCGGCTCTGGGCGCCCCGTACCTGGCGATCGGGCTGGACGTGTACGACAGCGGTCCGCAGTCCGTCGACGCGGTGCGGACGATGATGCAGCAGTCGATCGGTGCGGTTCCCGAGGGGCTCGCGGTGTCCACGGTCGCCCTCGCCGACGCGTACGACCCCGTAGCGATGTGGCTGAGGGCGAACGCCCGGCCGTTCTACGATCGCGAATCACACGTCGCTCCGGTCGCTCCTACCACCGGGTACGGTTACCCGCCCCGCTGACGCACCCTCCCTCCCGGTCTGTCGCCTCCCGGGTGCTGTGGGCTGCTTGTTCCCTTTCGGTCTCCGTGGGGCATCTGTGGTCACCCGTCGCACACATCTACGCGCGTGCGCACTTCAGCCCCAACGGTCCCCCGTCCGGGCTGCGTTATTGACCGTTCGGATAACGGAACCCCTCAACCCGGATCACGGTTGCGCATCCATTCAGGGCGAGGTCTGGCTACGGATCGCAACCGCGATGAAGACTCCCGCACCAGAGGTCACGCGCCCCGTCGAACGGGGTGCCCAGCCCTCGAGTACGACGTACCGCCGCACGTCGCCACCGGCAACTGTGGTCCGGTCGCCGCCGGTTGAGAAGAGGGGTCTCTGTCACGATGACGGCACCATTGCACGAGCCGACCGCCGAGGCGGCTGGGTCGGCCGCCGCGGAGGTTGCCGCGGCCCAGGGGGAGGCGGTGCAGGGGCGCTCGCTCGGGCGCATCGCCTGGGAGCGTCTGAAACGCGACAAACTCGCCCTGTTCGGGGGCGCCGTGGTGGTGATGCTGATCCTGGTCGCGGTGTTCGCCCCGCTGATCACCAAGCTCTACGGCGAGGACCCGAACGCCTACCACGAAGATCTGATCGACCCGCTGATGTCGACCCCGGTGGGTTCGTTCGGCGGCATGAGCGGCGACCACTGGTTCGGGGTCGAGCCCGTCAACGGTCGCGACATCTTCGCCCGGATCGTGCACGGGGCGCGGATCTCCCTGCTGGTCGGCTTCGCGTCCGCGCTGGTCGCGGTGGCGATCGGCACCGTCCTCGGGGTGCTCGCCGGGTACTTCGGCGGCTGGCTGGACGCGCTGATCAGCCGGACGATGGACCTGCTGCTGTCCTTCCCGCAGCTGCTGTTCATCATCGCCCTGGTCTCCGTGATGCCGAACGAGATGCTGGGACTGACCGGCACCGGCGTCCGGGTGCTGGTGATGATCCTGGTGATCGGGTTCTTCGGCTGGCCCTACGTGGGCCGGGTGGTCCGCGGGCAGACCCTCTCGCTGCGCGAGCGCGAGTACGTGGAGGCCGCCCGCAGCCTCGGGGCCGGACGGTTCTACATCCTGTTCAAGGAGCTGCTGCCCAATCTGGTGGCTCCGATTATCGTGTACATGACGATGATGATCCCCACCAACATCCTCACGGAGGCGGCCCTCAGCTTCCTGGGTGTCGGCGTCAAGCCACCCACCTCCTCCTGGGGCGACATGCTCTCCCTGGCCGTGAACTACTACGAGTCCGACCCGATGTACATGGTCATTCCGGGCCTGGCGATCTTCATCACGGTCCTCGCGTTCAACCTCTTCGGCGACGGTGTGCGCGACGCGCTCGACCCCAAGGGTTCCCGCTGAACTGCCGTACCCCCAAGGGCCCGTCACCGGCGGGCCACGATCACACGGAGGAACCGACATCGTGACTACCCACAGCAGAGGACGGCGCAAGCAGATCGCGGCGGCGACGGCCGTGGTCGCGGCACTGCTGGCCACGGCGGCGTGCGGCGGCGGCAGCGACGACAACGATGGCAAGGGCGGCGGCAAGGCCGCTGGCTTCGACGCGGCCAACAACAAGGTCGCCAACGCCGCCACCAAGAAGGGCGGCACGCTCAAGTTCGCGGCTGCCCAGGACGCCGACTCGTGGGACACCACCCGGGCGTACTACGGCTTCGCGTGGAACTTCATGCGCTACTACAGCCGTCAGCTGGTCACCAGTCAGACCGAGCCCGGCAAGGCCGGCTCCGATCTGACCCCGGACCTCGCGACCGCGCGCGCCGAGATCAGCGACGACGGCAAGACGTACAAGTACACGCTGCGGGACGGGATCACCTGGGAGGACGGCAAGCCGATCACCTCCAAGGACGTCAAGTACGGCATCGAGCGCGTGTGGGCGCAGGACGTGCTGGCCGGCGGTCCGATCTACCTGAAGGACGTCCTCGACCCCAAGGGCGAGTACCCGGGCCCGTACAAGGACAAGTCCGCGGACAAGCTCGGTCTGAAGGCGATCGAGACGCCCGACGACAAGACCATCATCTTCAAGCTCCCCACGGCGAACAGTGACTTCGAGGAGATCCTCGCGCTCACCTCGGCCTCGCCGGTCCGCCAGGACAAGGACACCAAGTCCAAGTACGGCCTCAAGCCGTTCTCCTCCGGCCCGTACAAGTTCGCCTCGTACACGCCGAAGAAGGAGATCACGCTCGTCCGTAACCCGGAGTGGAAGCAGACCTCCGACCCGGTGCGCAAGGCACTGCCGGACAAGATCACGGTGAACTTCTTCTCGAACGCCAACGAGATGGACAACCGCATCCTCGCCGGTGACTACCACCTGGACCTCAACCAGACCGGTCTGTCCCCGCAGGGCCGCATCAAGGCGCTCAAGAGCCACAAGGGCAACCTCGACAACCCGGTCTCCGGATTCATCCGGTACGCGGCGTTCCCGCAGTCGGTCGCCCCGTTCGACAACATCGAGTGCCGCAAGGCCGTCATCTACGGCGCCGACCACAAGTCGCTCCAGACCGCGCGCGGCGGCCCGATGGCCGGTGGCGACATCGGCACCAACATGCTCCCGCCGGCCGTCCCCGGTTCCGAGGGCCAGAAGTACGACCCCTACGGCCTCGCCAAGAACGACGGCAAGCCGGACGTGGCGAAGGCCAAGGAAGCACTCAAGAAGTGCGGCAAGCCGAACGGCTTCGACACCACCATCGCGGTCCGCAACAACAAGCCGGTCGAGGTGGCCACCGCCGAGTCGCTCCAGACCTCGCTGAAGGCGATCGGCGTCAACGTCGAGATCGACAAGTACGACGGTTCGCAGACCTCCGGCATCATCGGCAACCCGAAGCTCGTCAAGGACAAGAACTACGGGATCATCATCATGGGCTGGGGCCCCGACTTCCCGTCGGTGCAGGGCTACGGCCAGCCGCTGTGGGACAGCAAGTACATCCTCGACAGCGGCAACAACAACTTCGCCCTGATCAAGGACAAGGCGATCGACGCCAACTTCGACAAGTTCGTCACCGAACTGGACGACACGAAGAAGGAGCAGATCGCGACCGAGATCAACCACCAGGTCATGGAGGGCGCGTACTACCTGCCCTTCGTCTTCGAGAAGTTCATCAACTTCCGCTCCTCCGAGCTGACCAACGTCTACACCACGGACGCCTACAGCGGTCAGTACGACTTCATCAGCCTGGGCCTGAAGTAACGACCACCCCGGCGCACCCGCCGTACGGCACGAAAGGCAGGTGAAGGCCCCAGCGGTGGTGCCGCGGGGCCCCCGAGGCGGAGGGCCGGGTGCCGCCGGCCCCCCCCGGGGCGGAAGGGGGTGGGGCCAATACCACTCAGGGGGGGGGTGGGCGCC